>JBDTAW010000226.1:0-23551 GCA_039924445.1 Gemmatimonadaceae bacterium | reverse complement strand
GGCGCCAATGGCACTGCCACGAGAAGATCGTCGGTCTTCTTGTTGTAATGCGTGACCTCGAGTCCGACGCGCTGGTCCAGGAATCCTACATCAAAGCCGAATTCGGTCTCTGTGGATCGCTCGGGCCTGAGATTGGGGTTGCCCGTTCCGCCGACAATGATGCCGGGCGAGTCAGATCCGCTGACGGTTACGGTCTGCTCGTTGAAATAGGTGATGGCGTCTCTGAAATTCGGACGCTGTCCCGACCGGCCATTCGCACCGCGCAGACGGAGAGAATTCAGCAGGTGCGTCTTGGGAAACCATGATTGCTTGTCGACAACCCACGATGCACTAAGGGAAGGATACGTAATGCTTCCGAAGTTCTGGCCGAATGCGCTGTTCTGATCGGTGCGGACGGCGCCGGTCACAAACACCCTGTCATCGTATGCGATCTGTTCACTGACGAGACCGCCGAGCGTTTTGTTGTCTGTGTTCGTCTGACTTACCGCGAAGCGCGCGCTCGTACCGCTCAGCGAGCCTGTACCGCCCAGCAAACCGGCACCGAAGGCCTGAGTCCCCTGAATGAGTTCCTTCGTGAACTGCACACCGGCGCTTGTTGTGGTTTTGATGTTGTCGGTCGGAGCCCAGCGCGCGGAGAGTGTACCGTTAGCGGTATAGTCGTAGATTGCGCGCGGATTCGACGTAACTTGTCCCTGCGGCAACGATCCAAATGTCACAATATTGGGCGGGATTACTTCGTGGTCGTATCGGTTGGTGTAATCGAGTCCCGCGACACCAGTCGCGGTCAGCCAGGAAAGTGGCTGATATGTGGCATTCAGACTGTTTTCAAACCGCTGCACGTCCTGCCGCGTGTTTATTGCGTACAGCACCTGTGGAAGCTGCCCGTTGAGGTAACCTCCTCCGGCAGCGGTGGAAAATGCACTGCCCAGCAATGCGGCGCTGACGATGCCAAGCGTGTTATTGTCGTTCTGCGGCAACCGAATGTGGTCAGCGAGGTAACTGGAACCGAGCTGAATGGTGAACTTCGGGCTCAGTACCGCGCTCAGGTTCGCGCGGCCGCCAGCTCGTTGATCCTGATCGACGGCGAACACGCCCTGCTGCCGATCGAAGTCGCCGGACACATAGTAATTGACCAGGTCAGAACCGCCTGCGGCGCTCAGGCCATACGATCCGCGATGTCCGCGAATGAGAGCATCGGAGGCGTAGAGCGGGTTGAATGAAACCAGCGAGTCGGGATTTGGTGTGCACACGCCGCGCGTCTGGCTATCCAGAGTGCACGAAGTTGTACGGCCACCACTTGTTGTCTTGCCCACCTGGTGATAGTTGGCGGGATATGCGGTTACGTCCTGAATGGTTCCACCCTGCACGTAGCCATTCCAATGCGTCTTGGTGTTGGATCCGCGCTTTGTGGTGATCTGAATAACACCGTTGGCTGCTGCAGTTCCGTACTGTGCAGCGGCGGCAGGGCCCTTGAGTATCTGAATGTCCTGTATGTCTTCCGGATTGATGTTGTTGAACGACGATGGCACCTGACCGCCGACTCCGATTGCTCCAAAGGAGTTGTTGTATCGGATCCCATCGACGATGATCAACGGCTCGTTGTCCAGGGACAGTGAGTTGGCTCCGCGGATCCGAATGCGTGATCCGGATCCAACTGTTCCGCCGGTCGACGCGACGTCCACTCCGGCCACCTTGCCAGTGAGGAGCTGACTGGCGGATTGTGCAGTTGCGAGCTCCGGCGCCTTTGGTTGAATGATCGCAACGGCGGTCCCCTGTTCTGCCTTGCGTTGCGTCTCGCCGGTCGCTGTCGTGACGACCTGCTCGAGACTGATCGCAACTGCTTTCAGGGCGAAGTTGGCGGCAACAGTGCCTCCTTCCGGTACTGTGACTGTCTGGGTAAGCGATGCGAATCCAATGCGCAGCGCGCGCAACTGATACTGCGTTGCCGTTGGCACGGCAAGTCGATACCTGCCTGCGGCATCGGTGATAGTGGCGCGCTGTGCGCCAACTATTTCTACGCGAGCCGACGGGATGGGGGTGTTCGACGCGGCGTCGACCACCGATCCCGTAATCGTGCCGCCTGTCTGTTGCGCGACGAGCATCATGGGGGTGCATAGCAACCCCACGACGGCAAGCATCGCTCGGCGGTGATAACGATTTTTCATGGCGTTGTACGAGCTCCTAGCGAGGGTTTAGTGCTAGGCGGGCTTCGGCGTCGACAAGGCGCCGAGCGCATCCGGATGAGTCGGCACTTCTCACCGGACATTGCGGCTGGTCCCTCTGCGGTCCACAATTCGCGGAACACTTCGGTAGCAGACCCGCTCAATGGAGATTAGAAAGTACGGGTTGTTGGGTAACCGGTCAAGAAAACGTTTTGTCATGAACCCGTTTACTTCGCCGTTTACTTCGCCGTTTACTTCGCTCAAGTCTATTTCGGAGCAAGTCGATCAGTACTGTGGTCGCGTGATCCATCGAGCGATCCTGTTGTCTAATCCTCTCCCAATTTGCGTGACACGTGCAAGAGCAAAGGTCGGCGGGTGTCTATCCAGTAAACATCTGGCGCAAGCAAGTACCCACTTGCGAAAATGACCGGCGGTCCATTTAATTCCGCCCCATGGAAAGACGCGAAGAATTACTGCGGGCTGCGGCGCGGGTCTATGCCAGACACGGGTACCGCGGGTCCACCACTCGTCGCATCGCCAACGAGGCGGGGGTCAACGAGATAACCATTTTCAGGCAGTTCGGGACAAAGGATACGCTCATCCACGAGGCGATTGCTTCGTGCGGGATGGGCGGACCACTTGCTGCTCTACCGAAATTGCCTGTCGATCCCAACGCCGAGCTGCAAAAGTGGGTTGCGGCGCTCCGCACTCATATAGGTAATAACCGCCTCCTCATGCGCCGCTGCATGAGCGAGCGCGACGAGCACCCACAACTGAGCGATTCGGCCAGTCGTGGTCCGATGCGTGCTACGGCGGAATTGCAGGAATACATTGGCCGCCTCCGGGCCAATGGCTTCATCACCGGTGAGGTTGAGGCGAAGGCCGCAGCCGCAATGCTCATCGGCACCATCTTCTCCGACGCGATGGGGCGCGACACGATGCCAGATATCTATCCGAGCCCACCGTCCGTCGCTGTCACCCAGTACACGACACTCTTTCTCCGAGCGATCGGCGCGACGTCAACTCGTGCTGCATCGAATGGTGCCGTGTCGAATGCCGCCGATCGACTCCAGACATCTCTGCCCAATTAATGAACTCTCACAGGGCCGGTAACGGCGCCACTATATCCGTGTCTCAACGATTTGCGCAGACTCTCGTCGCGCTCGCGCTCGTCGTCTGCGCATACGCTGCGCCGCACGCGCTTGCGGCACAGGTTCCAGTTACACACGCAGACTCGCTCTCGGCGACGGCCGCGCAGCCAATCTCGCTCGACGATGCGGTAAGGATCGCACAGCAGCGGAGCCAGGTCGTGCGCATTGCGAACAATGCGATAATGCGCGCCAAGGGTGGTCAGTATCAGGCGCGCAGTGGACTCTTCCCTCAGCTTGGTGCCTCCGCGAATTACACGCGCACCCTTGCTTCCCAATTCGCGAGTGCGTTCTCGTCAACCAGACCGACGTCACCAGCAGGCCCACCGGGTCCGTGTAATCAATACCTCTTCAACGGCGATTCCTCGCAGCTCGCACGCGTAGCTGGTCTCGAGAACTACGCCCGATGCACGGTGGCCGGAAACTCCGCCAGCGATGCATCGACTGGTGGTATCGACTTCAGCAAGGTGGGCTTTGGTTCCAAGAACGGTTACACGCTGGCATTGTCGGGATCGCAGAATCTATTTACGGGCGGCCGGCTCAGCGGCTTGATCCAATCCGCAAATGCTGCGCAGCGTTCGGCGCGCATCGAACTCACTGCTCAGCAGGCGCAACTTCAACTGGATGTTACTTCCACGTACTTTGACGCCTCGCTTTCGGATCGGCTGCTGTCAATTGCGGAGGCGTCGCTCAAGCAGACGCAGGAATTACTCAAACAGACGCAACTTCAGCAGAAAGTCGGCAACACAAGCGAATTCGATCTGTTGCGTGCGCAGGTTTCCGTAAGCAATCAACTGCCGATCGTGATTCAGGCACAAAGTGCGCGCGAAGTAGCTTATCTGAGGCTAAAGCAGCTGCTCAAGCTCCCATACGAGCAGCGTCTGGCGCTCACGACATCGGTCGAGGACTCGACCGCTGCGCCACCCGGGGTAGACCTCGCGCGTGCAAATGCACCTGACACGCTCACATCGCATCGTGCGCCGGTAAGAGAGGCGAACGAAGCATTGGTGGCACAACGCGGACAGTTGAAAGTCGCAAACTCGGAAAGAATCCCGACGCTGGCTCTGTCGACGGCTTACAGCAGGCTGGCGTATCCAAGTTCCGGCTTGCCGTCGCTCGCGGATTTCCATCCCAACTGGACGGTCACCGTTTCGACTTCGATTCCAATATTTCAGGGTGGTCGGATACGCGGCGACAAGATGATCGCCGAGTCGAACGTGCGCGATGCACAGGCAAGACTGGACCAGGCGAGAGAGGGCGCAGCGCTCGACTCGCGCGTTGCTCTGAATACGTTGCGCCAGGCCGAGGCGACGCTCGCGGCGAGTGCGGGCACGGCCGCGCAGGCGCAGCGCGCGTATGAGATCGCCGAGGTCCGGTTCAAGGAAGGAATCTCGACTCAACTCGAGTTGAACGACACGAGGAACCAGCTATCGCAATCACTTGTAAATCGGGCACAGGCATCGCGCGATGTGCAGGTCGCGCGCGTGCGGCTCGCACTGTTACCCGATTTGCCGATGCAGACAGCACCGGCCGGTCAGTCCAGTCTTTCGCAGCAACAACAGCAGCAACAAGCTCAGCAGCAGACACAATCACAGACAACGCAGCCAGCGGCGGCATCGGGTCAGGGTACACCATCGATACCTGGTGCGTCTCCAACTGGTCAATCCGGAATCAATCCATAAATGCGACGCACTTACATATACATCCCGATCGCACTGGTCGCCGTAACACTCGTGGCGGGTTGCAACCGCAATACAGCAGTAGCCGCTGATGCGACTGAGCAACTGGTAGTAGGCACTGAGAATATCACGATTGCTCGTCACGGCTCGGTTACGAACGGGCCTGCGATATCGGGTTCGCTGGACGCGGAACTGAACGCGACCATACGCGCGCAGATCTCGGGGTCGATCATCGCGACGAACGCAGATGTCGGTCAGACGGTGAAAAAGGGCCAGCTTCTCGGCCGCATCGATGCCTCGGGCTTGCAGGACGCGTACCTGAGCGCAAAGTCGGCCGTTTCGTCAGCGGAAGCAAATAGTGCAGTCGCGACCCGCAATTTGCAGCGCAGTCAGACGTTGCTGCAGGCCGGCGCCGTCGCGCAGCGGGATCTCGAGACCGCACAAACTCAGGCGGCGGCTGCCCAGGCTGCGCTTCAGGATGCAAAGTCCCGGCTCGCGACCGCACAGAAGAACTTCGATAATACCCGCATTGTTGCGCCGTTTGATGGGATAGTCAGTCAGAAGAGCGTAAGCCCCGGCGATGTCGTGCAACCCGGCGGCGCGCTGTTTACCGTAGTCGATCCGTCGACAATGCGATTGGTCGCGGCGGTTCCTTCTGACCAACTCTCAATGCTTCGTATTGGTACGGACGTAGCATTCACAGTTACAGGATACGCGGACCAGGCATTTCACGGAAAGGTGAAGCTGATAAGCCCATCGGCCGATCCGACGACGCGGCAGGTGCAGATCATCGTGTCGATTCCAAACAGGAGTCACAGCTTGGTCACCGGACTATATGCAGATGGTCGGATCTCCAGTCAAACGCAGGAAGGAATAGTTGTTCCGATGTCGGCGGTGGATACTCGCATGCAACGTCCGGCAGTTGTGAAGATTGTCGGTGGCAAGGTCACACGTGTGGATGTGACGGCCGGAATGCGTGACCCGACGGCGGAAACCGTGCAGATCACGAATGGTGTGGCTGCAGGCGATACGCTGTTGGTTGGGGCGGCTCAGGGGATTACACCCGGTACGCCGGTGCGCGTGCAGGCGCCACCGTCGGATCAGAATGGGCAACCAATGGCGAGCGACACGCCAAACAGTACACCGAATAGCGGTCACTAGGGGCCGAAGATGTTCATTTCAGATTTTGCTATCAAGCGTCCCATAGTCACAGTAGTGATCATGGTGGCGCTGGTGATATTCGGGCTGTTCGCAGCCTTCAATACGGACGTAGACGAGCTTCCCGACATTCAGCAGCCAATTGTTTTTGTAGCCGTACCCTACCCGGGCGCTTCGCCAGATCAGGTGGAGCGTGAAGTTGTCGACCGAATGGAAGAGGCATTCCAGGGTCTCAACGGAATCGATCAGATAACATCGACATCGACGGACGGCTTCGCACAGATCATTGTGCAGTTCGTTTTTTCGAAGCCGAGTGATCAGGCGGCGCAGGATGTGCGCGACGCCATCTCCGGCATTCGCGACAAGCTGCCGGTGGAGATGAAGGAGCCGATCATCAAGAAGTTTGATCCTACGGATCAGCCAATCGTGTCGCTCACGCTCTCGTCCAACAGCCTCAAACCAAATGAGCTGACGATTCTGGCGGACCCGGACATAACTCGCCAGATCCAGGGGTTGCCTGGAGTCGCACAGGTTACGCTATCCGGTGGTGTGGATCGTGAGATCTCTGTGGCAGTGATACCTTCGAAACTGAATGCTGCGAAGGTGAGTGTTGCGGATGTTGTGAACGCACTCAACGCGCAGAATCTTGCGGTTCCGGTGGGGATGATCACGGGTTCACTCCAGGAACGAGCCATTCGATTGCGCGGAAGGATCGAGAACGCTCGTGATTTCGGGCAACTCGTTGTTGCCCAACGTGGAGGTCAGGTAATACACCTCGCGGATGTGGCGAACGTATCCGATGGTTCGGCGGAACAGCGCTCGCTGGCGTTGTTCAACGGTGTGGAAGGGATTGGAATTGATATTACCAAATCGAAGGGCACGAGCACCACGCGTGTCAGCGATGAGATCAACGAGCGCGTCAACCTGATACGCAAGACGCTCCCGCCTGGTGTGAAGCTGGACGTAGTGCGTGATGCGGGGCCGCGTGTGGTCAATTCGGTACGCAATGTGGAAGAAGCGTTGGTGGAAGGAGCGATCCTGACAGTCATCGTGGTCTTCCTGTTCCTGAACTCATGGCGATCGACCGTTATCACCGGACTGGCGTTGCCGGTTTCAGCGATCTCGTCGTTCATCGCGGTGAACGCGTTCGGTTTCACGCTCAACACCATGTCGTTGCTCGGTCTGTCGCTCGCCATCGGAATTCTGATCGATGATGCGATAGTGGTGCGAGAAAATATTGTTCGACATATCGAGATGGGCGAGGATCACTTCACGGCGGCGCATACCGGAACTGACGAGATCGGTCTTGCCGTAACGGCGACGACACTCTCGATCATGGCGGTGTTCGTCCCGATTGCCTTCATGGGTGGAATTTCTGGGCAGTGGTTCCGTCCCTTTGCGCTGACCATCGCATGTGCGGTGCTGGTATCGCTGTTCGTATCGTTCTCGCTGGATCCGATGCTATCGGCTTACTGGCCAGATCCGGCGATCGAAGCACACGAGCACCGGAGCTGGATATCGCGGAAGCTCGAGACTTTCAACAAGTGGTTTGACCGGCAGGCTGACAACTATAAAGGTGTGATTGCGTGGGCGCTGGACCACCGTGCCGATATGATCGCGATCTCCATCGGTGTCTTTTTCGCGAGCATTCTCATTCCGGCGAAGGGGTTGTTTGCGGCGCTTACTCTCCTGGGTGGCGTGCTGCTCATCATCTGGCTGTTGTCCTTCAACTATCCGAAATCGGCCCTTGGTACAGCAATCAAGACCGTGATTGCGATTGGCGTGTTTGTCGGATCGCTGCTATTCGGTCTCACACTGCCCGAGCCTGGCTGGGCCAAGCTCGGTGGCGGATTTGTTCCTGATTCCGACAATTCCGAGCTGAACGTCTCTGTTGAGGCGCCTCCGGGCTCGAATCTCGATTATACGCATATCAAGGCCGAGGAAATTGGCCGCATCATCAGGACACACAAGCAGGTCGCGTACACTTATACAGTCGTCGGTTCGGCGTCTGGTTCCGGCGAGGTCGATGTAGCAGGTATCTACGTCAAGCTGGTGCCGAAGAACCAGCGATCGATATCGCAGCGTGACATCAGTGACCAGATCCGTGCGCAGATTGCGCACGTCGGGGGCGTGACGGCGTACACGTTCAATAGCAGCTTCGCGGGTAACCAGAAGCAGATTCAGGTACAGATTCGCGGCAACGACGCATCGCAACTGAACGCGGTTGCTGAAAAGATGGAAGTCGAGGTCCGCAAGGTCCCCGGTGCCGCCGATGTCGGGTTATCGACGAAGGGATTGAAACCAGAACTCGACGTGCAATTGAATCGCGGACTTGCTGGTACTCTTGGTATTACCGTAGGACAGCTCGCGCAGGCACTGCGGCCGGCGTTTGCTGGAGTGCAGGCTGGAAGCTGGGTAGATCCTACTGGAAAGACGCGCGACGTAACCGTACGGCTTCCAGCTGGCTCGCGCCAGAATGTGTCGGATCTGCGACAGCTTCCAATTCCGGTTCCGGCACAGGCTGGCGGATCCGCGCCGTCTTCGGCGGCGGCTGCGAGTCCGATCAACTCAGGTCCGCAGACCATTCCACTTGGTCAGATCGCGACCGTGCGTCTCACGACGGGACCGGCGCAGATTGATCATCTCGACGAGGACAAGGTTGTTACGATCGGAGTGAATCCACAGGGTCGGCCGTTGAGTGAGGTATCTGCGGACGTGAATCGCGCGATTGCGAAGATTTCGCTGCCGCCCGGTGTTCATCTATCTCAGGGCGGACAAGTCAAGGATCAGGCTGAAGTGTATGGAGCCATTGTGGCGGCGCTCGGCCTGGCGATCCTGCTCATGTATTTGATTCTCGTCGTACAGTTCGGGTCGTTCCTGGATCCGCTTGCGATTATGCTGTCGCTACCACTCTCGTTGATTGGGGTTGTGCTCGCGTTGTTGATTACGTCGGATACGCTAAACATCATGTCGATGATTGGTGTGATCCTGCTGATGGGAATTGTTGCAAAGAACGCGATTCTACTGGTCGATTTTGCGAAGTGGACGCGAGAGGACAAGAAGGTTTCATTGCGCGAGGCCCTGATCGAGGCGGGCCGCGTGCGTCTTCGCCCGATTCTCATGACCACGTTTGCTCTAATCGCCGGAATGATTCCAGTGGCACTCGGAATTGGCGAGGGCGCCGATTTCCGGGCACCGCTGGGGCGCGCAGTCATCGGTGGCGTCATAACATCCACGTTGCTCACGTTGATTGTGATCCCGACTTTCTACGAGATTCTGGATGAATGGCGTGAGGGGCTCAGTCACAGGTTTGCGCGCAGGAAGAGTGTGGTGGTCAAGCCGGCTCACTCACCCAGAGGTGAACCCGTCTCTGGGGCGCCACCGCGGCCAGCCATGGGCGAGCCAACACCGTAGATTTGAGCGGGTGAAGTCAAACAGCAGCCGCGCGCTTCGCGCGGCGCAGGTCGGGATGTTGGTCAATCTGATCCTGGCGATCATCAAGCTGATCGCGGGGGTCGTCGGCCATGCGTACGCCCTGGTCGCGGATGCTGTCGAATCGACGACCGACATCTTCTCGTCACTCGTCGTATATGGCGGCCTGCGGATCGCCGCTCAACCTGCCGACGATAATCATCCGTACGGACATGGCCGAGCGGAAGCGCTCGCGGGTGCGTTCGTCGCATTGATATTGATCGCGGCGTCCATCGGAATTGCAATCGAGGCGGTGCGCGAGATAAGAACTCCACATCACATACCGAAGGCGTGGACGCTCGCGGTACTGGTGGGCGTGATCGCGATCAAGCAGGTCCTGGCGACTAAAGTTTTCCGGATCGGAGTTGAGATCGGTAGCACGGCAGTGATGGGCGACGCTCAGCATCACCGCAGCGATGTGATTACATCTACGGCCGCCTTTGTCGGAATCAGCATCGCGGTGATCGGTGGCAAGGGATGGGAGCAGGCGGACGACTGGGCCGCGCTCGTTGCGTCGCTGGTCATCTGCTACAACGGTGTCAAGATGTTGCGACCATCGGTTAATGATCTGATGGATCGTCTTCCCGATCACAGCGTGGTGCAGGCGATTGCCAACGCCGCGACGAGTGTGCCGGACGTGCGCGCCATCGAAAAACTGAAGGTGAGGAAAGTAGGGTTGCAGTATGCTGTGGATCTGCACGTACAGACCGATGCGCTGATGTCACTTCACGATGCGCATATCGTTAGCGGCAAAGTAAAGGGAGCAATTCGGGCCGCGATGCCGGCTGTGGATGAGGTATTGGTTCACATGGAGCCTTACGAGCCGGGTTGAGTTCGGGGGGGGGTGCGGCGTTACGAGGAGAACCTGGATTCCCGCTTCCGCGGGAATGACTGCGTGATCCCGCTCGCCTGCGGCAAGCTGGTGAAGCAGGCAAACTAGAAGCGTGCATCAGCGTTGCAGTCTTGAGTAGTAGTGAAGAATCGCCCATCGCATCCTGTATGCGATGGGCGATCTGTTCAAGAACAGGCAGAATTGGCCGTGGCGGGAAGGCGCCTGTTTTCGTACAATAGGGCTTCCTCGAAGCCCTCTCAATCCGGCCCTATGATTCGCACTCGTCTCGCCGCCTGCGCAGCGGCAATCGCATGTACTCTTGTAGTCACCGGATCGGCTCCGGCCCAGTCACCGTCCACCTCGTCTGTAGGGGCCAGCTGGATGCGATATCCGGCGATATCGCCGGACGGACGAACGATCGCTTTCACCTTCAAGGGCGACATCTATAAGGTCGCGAGCAGCGGTGGGACGGCGATCGCGCTTACTTCGCACATTGCGAACGACTACATGCCGGTATGGAGTCACGACGGAAAGACCATAGCATTTGCTTCGGACCGTTACGGCAACTACGACATCTACACCATGAGCGCAGATGGCGGCGAGGCGAAACGTCTCACGTTCCATTCGGCGGATGAGCTTCCAACGAGCTTCACGCCGGACGACAAGGCAATCCTGTTCACGGCGGCGCGGCAGGATGCGGCGAGCAATCGTCAGTATCCCAATGCAGCGCTCACGGAGCTGTATCAGGTACCGGCAGTGGGTGGGCGACCGACCCAGATTCTGACCACGCCGGCCGAGCTCGCTCAGACGAGCAGCAATGGACAGTTCATCCTATATCAGGACCGGAAGGGGAGCGAGAACGAGTGGCGCAAGCATCACGTCTCCTCGATCGCGCGAGATATCTGGATATATGATCGCAAGGCCGGAACACATCGCAGGATCACGACGTTTGCGGGGGAGGATCGAAACCCGGTTTTCGCGCCGGACGAGAAGTCGTTTTACTATCTGAGTGAAGAAAGCGGCACGTTCAACGTTCACAGGATGAGCATCGACGGTGGCAAGTCGCAGCAGATCACGACGTTCAAGGGCGTTCCAGTTCGTTTTCTGAGCATAGCAAAGGCCGGGACGCTCGCTTTCGGTTTCGACGGACAGATCTACACCGCGTCGCCGAGTGGAAGTCCGCAAAAGTTGAATATCACAATTGCGGCCGATGACAGGACGAACAACCAGCGCATTCTCTCGATCAACAAGGGCGCACAGGATCTTGTCGTATCGCCCACCGGGAAGGAAGTGGCATTTGTCTATCGTGGCGACGTTTTCGTCAATAGCGTTGAGGGTGGCGGTACAAAGCGCATTACTACGACACCCGGGAATGAGACAGGCGTCGTATTCGCTCCCGATGGCAAGTCACTGATCTATGCATCGGAGCGGGACGGGAAGTGGGGTATTTACGAAGCGCGCCGCGTGCGGGAGAAGGAACCCTATTTCTTTGCGTCGACTGTCGTGAAGGAATCGCCAGTCATCGCCAACGATCACGAGAACACACATCCAGAGTATTCACCAGATGGCAAGCAGCTCGCCTATCTCGAAGATCGCAACAATTTGCGAATCATGGACGTCGCCACCAGGCAGACTCGCACGATTCTCACCGACAAGCAACTTTTCGGCGGGGATCATCACTATGAGTGGAGCCCGGATGGGAAATGGATTCTGTTTGATCTCGACGTACCGGGTATTGCTCCGGGCGAGGTTGGTCTCGTGCGCGCGGACGGTACCGGACAGGTGATCAATCTCACGCAGAGCGGGTTCAACGATTCGCGCGCACAGTGGATACTGGGCGGCAAGGCAATGCTGTGGTTCAGCAATCGCGACGGGCTAAGGTCTGTCGCACAATCGGGCCAGGCGCAGCAGGACGTGTACGCGATGTTCTTTGATCGCGATGCATGGGATCGTTTCAACCTGAACAAGGATGACTTTGCGCTCGTCAAGGATGAAGAAGATCGGGTCGCAAAGGCCAAGGCTGATTCATCAAAATCGAAGACTGACAGCGTGCACGTTCGCAAGGAACCGTTGGTCCTCGACCTGGATGGACTCGATAGTCGCAAGGCGCGACTCACAATCGCATCTGCTTCGATGGGCGATGCTCTGGTGAGCAAGGATGGCGAGACTCTGTACTATCTGGCCCGCTTCGAAAAAGGGATGAATCTCTGGTCTACCGATCTGCGCACCAAGGATACAAAGATGCTCCTCGCGCTCGATGCGAAGAGTGGCAACATGGAGTGGGACAAGGAGCAGAAATACATCTTCCTGCTCGCTGACGGCGCGATCTCGCGCATCGATCCGTCCAAGACGAAACGCGACATGGTCAAGGTAGATGGCGAAGACGTGATCGATGTTAACGCCGAGCGCGCGGCGATGTTTGACCACGTGTGGCGCCGTACACGTGACACGTTCTATTCCAAGGGATATCACGGAATAGACTGGATCGGACTGCGCCCGATCTACGCCAAGTACCTACCGTATATCGGTAACGATTTCGAATTTGCCGAGATGCTCGCGGAGATGCTCGGCGAGCTCAACATCAGCCACAGCGAGGCGACATACCGCCAGACCAACCCGAACGATGACAACACCGCGTCACTCGGTGTGTTTCTGGATCAGACGTATACGGGCGTTGGGGTGAAAGTGGATGAGGTGATAAAAGGTGGCCCGCTCGACCGCCACAACATAAAAATTCGACCCGGGACGATCATCGAAGCGGTCGATGGCAATGTGATTGCACCGGACAGAGACATTGCGGAATTCCTGAACCGGAAGGCGGACGAGAACGTACTACTCACGCTTGTCGACGGTTCGACGAAGACCGACGTCGTTGTAAAGCCGGTATCGCGCGCCGAGGAGAATAGACTGCTCTACACGCGTTGGGTGAAACGCAACGCGGACGAGGTGGACAGTGTGAGCCATGGTCAGCTGGGATACGTTCACATCCCGGGGATGAACGACGGAGCGTATCGTGCAACGTTTGAGGAGATCATGGGCAAGTACGCGACCCGAAAGGGGATCGTGGTGGATACGCGATTCAATCTGGGTGGCGATCTTGTCGCAGATCTTGCGATGTTCCTGAGCGGAAAGCGTTTCTTCGATTATACAACGGATACTCGTAGCACCGGATACGAACCAAACTTCCGGTGGACGAAACCAACCGTCGCGATGGCGAGTGAAGCCAACTACAGCGACGGGCACTGTTTCGCGTACACGTACAAAGCGCAGAAACTTGGACCGCTGGTGGGCATGCCGACACCTGGCACCTGTACTTTCGCTGGATGGGAGTCCTTACAGGATGGAATTCGGTGGGGAGTTCCCGGTGTCGGTGTGAAGGACGCAATCACCGGCAAGTATCTGGAGAATCAGCAGACCGAGCCCGACATCAAGGTGATGAACCAGTTTGAAGTCGTGGGGAAGGGCAAGGATCAGCAGTTGGAGGCGGCGATTGCAGCGCTGGAGAATCTGACGGGAGTGAAGCCCTGATGCGCTGATCGCAGTTTTGCACCTTTTTCGGTTTGGATTGATCGGCCGATGGCCCGGCGGTAACGCTCGCGAACGGTGGTGCTGAGCGTCGCCTCCTATGCGCCGTTCGGGCGCTGCGCGGGCTCGTAACGGAAGCAACAATACGTGAACGCCTGCTCCGCCCCCCACGGGGTATGGTGGAGCTCGTGGGTGTCTGACACCGGCAGAAAATCGTGTCCCAGAGTATCGTGTAAAGCGGTTCCGGAGTACCGAACGATGTCCAGCCCGCTGCACCGAGTGGGTCCGTCCTCGGCAAACGTTGCAATGATCGCGTAGCCACCGGGACGAAGGGCAGACCGGAGTTGCTCGACGTATCGCGCGCGGTCCGTCTCGCTGGTGAGAAAGTGAAATACAGCACGGTCGTGCCATACGTCGACGGTCGCGGCGGGTAAATCGGTAGAGAGGATATCGGCCTCGATCCACTCAACAGATGCAGCTCGTTCGCCGAGTCGCTGGCGAGCTCGATCGAGTGCGGCAGCAGAAATATCCAGAACCTTGATGTTGCGATAGCCGGAATCCAGCAGGCTGTCGACAAGCGTGGAAGCACCGGCACCGACGTCGATGATCGCGGTGGCGCGATCCGGCGTCATACGTTCGATGAGCGCTAGCGATCGACTCGCGCGTGGCTCGAACCAGCTTACGTCGTTCGGGCCCTTGGTTGCGTGGATGTTCTCCCAGTGTTCCCTGCGGTCCATGGTGTTGGAATTTAAGACGTCCCACGGACCGGTTGACGGCGGGCCGACAGGCGAGCCATCCTGTCGAGCTCGACCTTTCGCTGGTCGAGCTGGTGTGCTATCCTTTGGCCGGCCTGGGACTGGCAGTTTCCCGGCACCCGGATACGCACATTGGACGATAGCATGACGTTCCCACCACGCCGATGGTGGTTGCAGTTCTCTCAGCTGGTGAACACTCAACTCCAAAGAGGACAGAATGCGCACCGTCGGTGCAGTGATTCCGCTCATGGCAGGAATCGTTTTGGCAACTGCTAGTCTGCACTATCCCGCAGTTCCGGTTTCGCCGAAGCCGGTGACAGCTCCGCCAGTAAATCACACTCTGCTACTCACCGCCAACGACTATGCGTTCAGTGGCCTGCCTGCACGCGTTTCGGCGGGTTGGGTCACGGTCAGGATGATCAACGCTGGCAAGGAACTGCACATGTTTGCGAGTATGAGCGTGCCGACCGGGATGACAACCGCGGCCGTGCTCGATTCGCTCCTGAGGGGTAATTCCACGAAGGATATCACAGAGTGGGGAGGCCCGAATGCCGTCGCACCAGGTGATACGGCAACGGTCACGCTTTTCCTTCCACCGGGCAAGTACGCGGTAGGCTGTTTCGTCGACAGCCAGGATGGCAAGACGCATTTCATGAAAGGAATGATGGGGTCATTCGAAGTGGTTGCGTCTGCGGACAAGGGCGTGGCACCGGTCAGTGACAGGAATGTGCTGCTCTCCAGTTACGCCATCGATGTGAATGGAGCGGCACTTACGAAAGGAGCCCACGTGATTGCCGTGCGCAATACTGCGAAAGCGACACACGACTTGGTAATACTCAAAGTGTTGCCCGGCCACACAGTAGACCAGACTATAAAGTGGCTGGCCAATCCTGTAGGCAGTCCGGCGGCGGTGCCGGTCGGTGGCACGACGGGAATTCATCTCAATGAAACGGTCTATGTTCCGGCTCGATTCACCCCAGGGACCTACATGCTCATTTGCATGATGACAACCAACAACAAGCGGCACTTCATGCTCGGCATGACGAAGGTGATTACCGTACCGGCGAGTTAGCCTTTGGCGACTTAGCCTTTATAGTAGCGCAGCCGGCGTTCCGGCTCAGAAGCCGGCTGCGTAGCGTTGGACGGTCTGTGCGATGTGAGTGCGGGCACTGCGACGGAATCGGCGGCAAGAAGTGCGGGCACGAGAATGGCGCGACACATGAACGTAACCATGAAGGCAAGTCATTCGATGACGCGCTGATTCGCATCACGCGTCGTCCGCAGAAGATTTTCCGCTATATCGTCCATCTGCTTCTGGCGCAATCGAGCCCATTTTGGAACGCGGAGAACGCTGTTTCCGAGGAACAGGGCACCACCGCCGGTGAGCGCGAGAACTCCGGGCAGTACGTCCCTAACCGTGCCATGCAAGCCGGCCATCAAACCGACAAATCCGGCCATGGCGAGTGCCATTCCTCCCACCAGTACAGATGCTCTCACATCGCCTTTCGATGTACCCAGTCGCAACTGATAGCCGGCAGCGGTTGGTTCCAGCAATGCATGCAGATTGCCATTGCTCCACTGGCGAAGGGATCCCTGCACGCGGATCGTGCCGCGCGCGCGAAATACCTGACGAAGCTGAACGACCAGAAGTTCCCACTCCGCATCTGTCAGGTTCCGATCCAGGTTTACCGTGCGCGCCACCGAGACGGGGATACCAAGGAAAGTCTGTGCGGTCGTCGGAGTCCCGTTAGAAAGAGACTGAGCGGCACGTGTGACGGCTTCCGATGGAATCCCAACTTCACGCGCGATGCTATGCAGATCTGCAAGCGTGAGTCCCCCGGAACGCTCGCCAGTCAGAGCGCCGGACTCGGAGTGCTCGGTAGCGGCGCGAAATATCGCCGCAACTTCGTCCTCACTGTATTTGCGATCTGTCATAGCGATATTGGTGTCTCACGGGAAATGCCAAGCGGCACCGTAATATAGAGCAGCGGTGATTGCATATTGTGTCCAGCGGTCAGCGCCGCAGTGGCGGCTGGAGCAGTCTCACCTGGAACACGACAGGCCAGCGTTTCCCGGTGAGAAGCAGCTGCTTGCCATCGGGGGCCAGTGCGATCCCATTCATGACTTCTGCGTAAGTAGGGCGATCATGATAAAGATCGGAAAAGTCGATTGTCTGAAGCACGTTGCCAGTCCTGGGGTCGATCCGGAGTACCCAGTTCGATTCATAGACATTGGCCAGTACGTCACCGTTCATATACTCCAGTTCGTTGAGCTGATACAGCGGCGTGCCATGATCGCGCACGTGGACGACGCGCTCGACCTTGAATGTTTCGGGCGAGAGAAAGCGCAGCGAATCGGATCCGTCGCTCATGATGAGCGATTTACCGTCTGTCGCGAGTCCCCAGCCCTCTCCGGGGTAGTTGAACGAATCGCGTGGGGCGAGCGTTGCAGCATCGTAGGTGTAGGCAACGCCAGCTTTCCATGTGAGCTGATATAAGACGCCGTTGAGGAGAGTGAGGCCCTCGCCAAATCGGCTGGCAGCGAGTGGTCTCGATGCCAGGACTTTCCCCGACTTGAGATCAACCCGACGTACGTCGGATTGACCGTTCAGCCCGGTGCTCTCGAACAGAACTCCGTCTGCCGAGAGGAGACCTTGCGTGTAAGCGGAAGAATCGTGCGGGAACTGCGCGGTTACTTCGTAAGCCGGCGCAGTGTCACCCTGCGCCGGGTTGCATGAGGAGATGCAAAGAGCGGAGATGGTAGCGAGCCATGATGTCAGCGTCGCTCGTACTATTTGTCCTGTCACCGTCCGGAATCGGCATGTCCTGCTGTTTTCCCGCTGGTCCACTCCTTTAGCCAGTTGAGCACGGTATCGTGCCACAAGATGCTGTTGTGTGGCTTCTGTATCCAGTGGCTCTCATCGGGGAAGTACAGCAACCTGCTTGGAATTCCACGACGCTGCAGTGCGGTGAAAGCGCCGATTCCCTGACTATCCGGGATTCGGAAATCGTTTCCACTGTGAATGACGAGCATCGGTACACGCCACTCGCTCACATGATTCAGCGGATTGAACTTTTCATAGTTCGCTGGCTGATCGTACTGCGTACCGTCGTTCTCGTGATCTTCGAACCAGAGCTCGTCGGTTGCGTACGCCATCATGCGCGTGTCGAACACGCCGTCGTGATCTACCATGCACTTCCACGGTTCGTTCCACACACCCGCCATCCAGTACACCATGTAGCCACCGTAGCTCGCGCCAAGCGCGCACGCCTCCTTGCCGTCGAGGAATGAGTAACGCTCGAGTGCCGCGGCCCAGCCGTTCTTGAGATCTTCGAGTGGCGCACCGCCCCAATCGCCCGAAATCTCGTTTGTGAATGACTGACCGTATCCGGTCGATCCATGCGGGTTGATCGCAACCACCGCGAAACCAGCGCCAGCGTACGTCTCCGGATTCCACCGATAGTGAAAGTCTTCATTCCATGCGCTCTGCGGGCCACCGTGTATCATGAACGCGACGGGATATTTCCTGCCAGCCTGATAGTCGACGGGCTTCATGACGTATCCACGCACAGTATCGCCCTTGGCGCCCGCGAAGCTGAAGAATTCGGCGTCGCCAAATCGGATATCGCGAAGTCGATCGGCGTTGAAGTGCGTCACCTGCGTCAGCCCGGAGCCACGGGCATCGAGAGTGTACAAGTCGGTGGGATGCTTGAAGTCCTGTCGTGCAGCAATGATACGGTCACCGGCAACCGCGAATCCAGTTACCGTTCCATCGCTCAACAACTTATGCGGCGTCCCGCTTGCAATGTCGATCGCGTAGAGTGCGTGCATCCCCTCGTCATCGACAGTTGTGTACAGCGTCTTGCCGTCGTCCGATAACGTCAAACCACCAGGAGAGCGGTCCCATTGCGGAGCGATCTCACGCTTTGCACCCGTCGCAAGATCGAGAGCCATGATGCCGAAGCGATCTGCCTCGAAGCCTGGGGTCTTCATTGCCAGATAGTACAACGTCTTGCCATCGTTGGATGGCACCGGCGTCGCATCCCACGCGAGATTGTTGACGGTGAGATTCCTTGGTGCAGAAGAGCGGTCAGCCGGTACGGAGTAGATATCGAAGTTGGTCGACCATGGCTCCGTCACGCCGGCGATTCGAACGTCGAAATACACCGTTTTTCCATCCGGAGAGAAGCTGTACTCGCTTTCATCGCCGAACGGTTTGGACGGTACGTCTCCATCGATACCGAGAGTAAGATGCAGCGGTTCCGCAGTCGAGCCGATCGGTGTTATGAAAAGCTGCGAGCGACGGCCATCAGACCATGTGTCCCAGTGACGGATAAAGAGCCGATCGTAAATTCGGCCAGTGGCCTTGTTGTTCTTTACGGCTTCGAGGCGTGCGGCGGTGCATGCGATTGTCTTGCAGTCGGTGAAAACCTGGGCGGAGAATAACAGCTGCCGTCCGTCGGGCGAAATCCGGTAGTTGTCGATGTCAACGGGTGCATGCGTCACTTGCTTCGCTGCACCGCCGGTGGCAGGCATTGACCACAACTGCGTCACGCCAGATTCCGCGGCGAGATAATAGATGGTCTTGCCGTCGGGCGAAAATCGGGCAGTGCCAGCGTTCAATGCTGGAGCCGTGAGGCGGTGTGGCGACGCTCCGGCCTTCTTGAGATCGAAAAGCCACAGGCTCGTCAATCCCTTGTTGGCGGCATAGTCGGTCGTTCGCACGCTGAATACCACTCGGCTGCCATCGGTGGAGACCTGCGGATCTGAGACCCGGTCCATCATGACCAGGTCGTGCGCATTGAAGGGGTGCGGTGAAGTCTGAGCCATTCCAGGGGCGACGGTTAGCGCGAGCAGCGATCCAGCGACGAGGCTTTTCATAGGACGTCCGGTGTCTGCGGTTGAACTCAACGCTACAACGTGCGCATGGCTTGCGCCAGCAGCGCAGTGGCCCCGGAACCGATGTGCTCGGGCCGCAGGCCGGATGGTCCGACTAGGCCGCGCGATCCTTCGGGCGAATTGCAACGCCGAGCGCAATAATGGCAACCACAAGAGCAAGCCACTGAACCCATTGAAAGGAAGATGCCGGGGTGATCGCGCCGGGCGTAGCAGCACCGGCAAGGACCGAGGAATCCGCCGGTAAAATTTCGGTTACCGATGCCGGTGTTTTCGATCCCTTCGGGCCAGTCCAATCAACGCGGGGCATCCCCTCATACGTCTGATACACCGGCCAGACCAGACTGTCGGCAGTCTTGGGGTTGGCTGCCATGAACGCGAACTCGACAAAGCGCTGAGGCGGAAGGTTGCCCGTCCAGACTGCACCTACGATTCGCTTCGTGGAATCGGTGAGCACCTGAAGTGTCCAGCCGGGAACTTCCTGAAAGTCCGTGATGCGGAGTCCTTCAGGAAAACGAATCTCGACGCGCGTTGTCGCAACTGTCTTTTCATTCGGTACTCGAAGTACGTACCGCTCGTACGCTCCCGTTGTCGATTTCTTGGGATACACGACAGCGTGTGCGGAGGCAATAGCAGGAGTAAGCGCCGCAAGTAAAACGAAGAATACGATTGGTGCAGTGTGTGTTGCAGCGGTTCCAGTGCGACGCAGTTGCACGAACATGTCAAGTGTCCTGTTCATTCAGTTGAAAGGTTAGAGTGCATCTCCATCGACGCCATGCCGGCCATTGACTGGTGCTGCGGTGAAACATACGCAAGCAATCCGCCGAGCATCACGACGACTATCATTACAGCGATTTCACTTCGGAGAGTCATGGTAAAGCGGCCGGCTGCACGCTCTTTCTGTACGAGTCCAGGCAGCACGCGGTAGCGATGATATGTACCAAACGCGATCAGAACGAGCAGACCCGCCATCTTGGCCAGAAGAATGGTCCCGTACGCCGAGCCGAAAATATCGAGTGGTGACGGCAGAAAGAAGAGCCCCTGGATGACCCCGGTAATCGTGACCACGATTGCTGATACCAGTGCAATCGTCGAGACACGGAAGGCTGCTCTCGCAAATGAATCAGTGTCCTGTCTCTCATGCGCGATGAGATAGATGAGTGAGCCGAGCCACGCGCCGCCAGCGAGGAGATGCAGCGCTCTGGCGGGTTCGGTCCAATTCTGGTGCATCGCTGCGGAGTGGCCGCTGGCACCGCTCACCACAAGCGCAAGGAACGCAAATACGAGCGCCATGCGAGGCCGCCTGGCCAGCGCGATTGCCCAGAGTGCGAGTAAGGCCAACCCCGTGCGGCAGCTCTCCATCCTTCCGATGTTACTTGAGAGAAGTGCCCTCGTTGAGCTGCCGGTTATGGCTATACTGTGGTCGGGAGAGGCATTAAGCAGCCACGCGGCGAAATTCAGCGCGAGGAACACGACCGCGCCGAGTGCGAGCCATCTGGCGATCTTGCGGGCGCGACGCTGCGGAAGTTCACCATGAGCGTGCGCAAGGACTAGACAAAATATCAGTCCAGCGAACGCCATCAGGAATCCAACACCGATTCCACGTAGAGCAGCTGGAATGATGGGAGCGCCAACTACCGTCGGCCCCCAGGTTGAGGGAACATCGAGATTGGGCGGTGCTGCCGGAGCCTGCGCAGTCGTATTTCCGACACTGAAAACGAAACTACCTTCAACAGGATGACCGTCCGCTGAGACTATGCGCCACATAACGCGATACGCCCCTGTTGCGAGCTTCGCAACGGGGGCGATGATTGCGTACACATCATGTGGGTCGCCACCAACGACGAGCTTTGTAACACTGCCGTCGTCGGATACCAGCGACAGTTGTGCCAGCGTAGGATCCAGCTCTTCGCTGAACACGAGACGAACGTTATCTGGGCTCGTGGCGAGTCGCGCACCCGCTGCTGGTTCAGTGCGTACCAGCGCAGCATGCGCAAAAGCAGTCGCTCGGCCGACGAGCAGCATTACTACGCAGCAGGCAACCACACTCGCCCCCATGCGCGAAATCGACATTAGTCGACGAAGCGCATGCGAGCGTGGTCGCCGATCATTCGTGATGTCGACAGGCTTCATCTGGAGCAAGGCGTGCAACGTGTAATTAGAGCGTGTACTTGAGCCCCGCGACCACTGTGCGCTGTGGAAACGGGTGGAAGAGGAAGTATTTGCGATTCAGGAGATTGTCCACTCCCAGCGACGCGCCCCAATTGCGATCGACCTGGTAGTTTGCTTTTGTATCCATCACGAACCACTCGCTGAATCCCTGATAGATGTTGAAGTTCACATCGGAATTGTCCAGCGTCGTGTACATTTTGGAGCTGTACCGTCCAGCGAGGGACCACGAGAAACGCGCGGTCGGATGATAGGTGCTGAGCACGGTGCCACGCCACTCAGGAATGTTCGGAAGGAACTTGCCTACGGCGGTACCAGGTGGGGCCGATGCGCTCGCCCGTCCGGGCAGCGCGAGTGTGCGGGCATCGACATACGTACCGCTTGCAGAGAAGTCGAGACCGCGCACGACGACGTCGTTCGCTGTGCCGGAGAGCTCAATGCCGCGAGCCCGCACATGATCCACGTTTGATACGTAGGAATAAAGCGTTGGCGAATTGGGCACTAGCGGCAGATACTGTGAAATGATCGCGTCGTGAACGTCGTCCTGGAATAGCGCCATCTGCGCCGTTCCATGCTGGAAGGTGCGCATGAAGCGAAGTTCCGACGAGAGATCGTCGTCCGGCTTGAGATTGGGATTTGGCGAAGTGTAAGTCGCGCCGGTTGACACGAGTTGGTAGAGCTCCGCAGCAGTGGCGAAGCGATATGCCTTTCCGACCGACGCAGTAATCTTCCAGTCAGGTGCCGCGTCCCAGGCAAGTACTCCTTTGGGCGAGAAGCGGGACGATTTGACAGTCGGTTGGACAACTATGGTTGATCCGTTGACGTTGTATCCATCATAGCCGCGCCAATCCTCATAGCGGCCACCGAACGTGAAATTCAATGCCGGTGTTATGTACCAGCTATCCTGAATCCAGAGCGCCGCAGTCCGCGTCTTGCCGTCGCCTTCCGTCGATACGCTACTGAACGCACCGTTGCGCCAGTCCGGCGTGTTGTACGTCGGGTTGGAGAGCGCGTAGCGATCGCTGTGAACACCGAAGCTCACCGTGTGCGTGGAGCCAATACCGCCGGCGTGCCAGGCGGCCTTCAGATCCAGCGTTTGCCAGCCAGTGCCATCGAGTACTGCAACACGACCTGGTGTTCCGAATGTGCTGCCGCTAGCCGATGCCGATCCAGGTGTGCGTTGCTGATCCTGGTTGAAGTCGTACAGTGTACCGATGGCTTCGAAATCCCAATCGCCACTGGCGTTGTTGGTGCGAAGCGACAGGCTCTGAGACGTGTGCCGCTCCGTCAGGTCGTAGTGACCATTGGTAAAACTGGAGACTCCCGCAAACGTAGGCTTGCCGCTCTGATCGAGATATGTATCAACGCCAGCATTCGCGTCATTGCTCCAGAAGCCAAAAGTGTACGCAGCGCGGAATATTGGTGAGAGATCGTACGCAAGTTTCAGTTTTGCGTTGGTCATTCCAGTGTGCAGCAGACCACTTGCTCCGATCACATTGGCTGGTCCACCGGATTTGTTTGATGAAGCGTAGCCACCAGTGGTACCTGTCGGAAATGTGGAGCTCGTCACGAACAGCAGTGGCTGACTCTGACTGTTCTGGTAGCTACCACTAGCCCAGAACGAAAACTTGCCAATGCGGTTTCCAACGACTGCATTGGTGAGCGACGTCGCAAGGCTGCGTCGTGTTCCGTACAGATCGAACTGCTGCAGCGCCTGCGTCTGATCGACCGACACTTCGAGCGAATCGGGTTGACG
>JBDTAW010000225.1:0-10827 GCA_039924445.1 Gemmatimonadaceae bacterium | reverse complement strand
ACGTGTTGGTGCACGTGTATGGCGACGAAGCGAAATTCCGCGATCCGGTTTCCACTGCGATGGTCAGCCGCTTGGAGATGCTCGATGTAAAATCGTCGATCGAAGCGCTGCTGCCCGTATACGCGGCGGGGCGCGTCGCGATTGTTATGGATGGCGACAGATTCCTTGGATTGATTACGCGGATTGATTTGTTGAACTATTTGCGGCGGCGGGTGCAATAAATTGCTCGGTTCCAATTCGGCCCCGAGCAGGTCGATGCCTAAATTCAGAAAGTACGAACGAACTCAATGTTTGATAAAGATTTCAAATCCACTCTGGCGACAAGGGAAAGCTTTGTCGAGGATGCCTACTTGCGGGCCAATCCAGATGTTGCGGCGGCAGTCGAGAATGGAATATTCAATTCCGGGCGGCATCACTTTGATCTGTTTGGGCACCAGGAAAAAAGGCAACTGTGGATTTCAAAAGAGGACGGTGGCCCGAATTTGAAGTTGCGAAAGCTTCAGCGGATCAAATCCTTGTTGCGAGATGATATGCCCTTCACGGAGAGCGCCATCGGCTTCGATTTCCTGACGCCACAACTCCGCGCAGAATTTAATATTATTGACACGTCAGCGGTGAGCAGCAACGACTATGACGGAGTTGCACGAAGCCTGATCACCAAACATGCAAACGGCATGTTGCTGGACTGCGGTGCCGGCAAGCGGCGGGAATATTTCGAAAACGTCGTAAATTTCGAAATCGTCCAATACGAAAGTACCGACGTTAGAGGGGTAGGCGAAGTTTTGCCGTTCAAGAACGATTCCTTCGATGCGGTTATTTCCATCGCGGTACTCGAACACGTGAAAGATCCGTTCCAATGCGCGAAAGAACTGATTCGCGTACTAAAACCTGGCGGTGACCTGCTGTGCTGCGTGCCATTCTTGCAGCCTTATCACGGCTATCCTCATCACTACTACAATATGACCGCGCAAGGGCTAACCAATCTTTTCCAGGATAGTGTTTTGATTGACTCGGTCGACGTGCTGGATAGTGTGTTGCCGATTTGGTCGTTGACCTGGATATTGCAGTCATGGGCAGAGGGTTTGAATGGACGCACGAAGAAAGCGTTTTTGGATATGAAAGTGTCGGACTTGATTGGACGACCACAGACTTACCTCAATGCACCATTCGTTCGCGAATTGTCCTACGAAAAGAATCTTGAATTAGCGTCGGCTTGTGTACTTCAGGCACGAAAAAAGTAGACGCGTCGAAGGAAAATGACATGAAGCAGTCAAAGACATTGGGCCTCGGCACACGCGCAATCCACGCCGGCCAAAGCCCTGATCCATCCACCGGCGCGATCATGACCCCGATTTACGCCACTTCCACGTATGTGCAGTCCAGCCCCGGTGTGCACAAGGGATACGAATATTCGCGTACCCAGAATCCGACGCGCATGGCTTACGAGCGGTGCGTCGCCGACCTGGAAGGTGGCCGCGCCGGCTTCGCGTTTGCCTCCGGGCTCGCAGCGGCGGCGACAGTACTTGACTTGCTCGACTCGGGCAGCCACGTCATCGCGATGGATGATTTGTATGGCGGCACGTATCGACTCTTCGAGCGGGTGCGTCGGCGCAGCGCTGGCCTGGACTTTAGCTTCATCGATTTGAACGACGTCACCGCGTTAAAGGCTGCACTCAAGCCCAATACGCGCATGATCTGGGCCGAGACACCGACCAATCCCATGCTCAAACTGGTGGATCTGGGCAAGATCGGAGCGTTCGCGCGCAAACACGGTTTGATCTTGGTCGTGGATAACACGTTCTCGTCGCCGATGTTGCAACGCCCCCTCGAGCACGGCGCGGATCTGGTGCTGCACTCGGCCACCAAATATCTCAACGGCCATTCCGACATGGTCGGGGGCATCGTCGTTGCCGGCGATAGTGACGAACTGGTTGAGCAGATGGGCTTCCTGCAGAATTCTGTCGGTGCCGTGGCCGGCCCGTTTGATTCGTTCCTCGCCCTGCGCGGATTGAAAACCCTGCACCTGCGCATGAAGGCGCATTGCGAGAGCGCAATCACGTTGGCCGGTTGGCTGGAAAAGCATCCAGCCGTCAAGCGCGTCATCTATCCCGGTTTGAAATCACATCCACAGCACGCGCTAGCGAAGCGCCAGATGGATGCGCCCGGCGGCATCATCTCCATTGAAGTTGCCGGCGGGTTGCGCAAGGCGCGCAAAGTGCTCGAGCGCTGTCACCTGTTCGCGTTGGCCGAGTCACTTGGTGGTGTGGAAAGCCTCATTGAACATCCCGCCATCATGACGCACGCGTCGGTTCCGCTGGCGAACCGCAAACGGCTCGGAATCAGCGATGGTTTGATCCGCTTGTCCGTCGGCGTAGAGGACGTTGCCGATTTGCGCGCCGAACTTGAAGCGGCATTGCGCTGATCATTGTTCCGGTTTCGTCGCGGGCCGCCACAGTTCACGCAACGCACGTCGCAAGTAGCCGCGTTCATAGAAATGCGGCTCGACCCAGAGTGAAAATTCCTTCGCCGGAACGCGACGCGTCTGACGGATGATCTTGCGCTTCCTGCGCATGGCGGGAATACCCTTGATGGCATCGCGATACAACCTCCATAGCACTCGCATTCGCCCCCGGCGCAGATGGCGCAGGCAAATCGCACAATGCAGCGCGATAAACCAGGGAACACTTCGAAGCAGCCAACCAGTCGGCGCATCCTTGATCAGCCACCACAGCGAATTGCGGATGCCGTGATACAGCACGAAGTCATTGTCCGGACCGCCAGAAGATAACGAACCTTCGTGATACACGACCGCATCGGCCGCATACGCCGGCTGGTAACCTAGCCACCGAGCACGCACTACGAGATCGGTGTCCTCCGCGTAACAAAAAAATTTTTCGTCGAACCATTCGCCGTGACTGGCGTGTAAATCTTCCAAAAGCCGGCGTGTGAGTAATACGCAACCTCCGCTCGGGCCGAGCAGCATTTCGTCGTCGCGTTTGCGGTTGGAAGCCAACGTGGATCGAAACAAGGCGATGCCGAGATTGTCGATCGATCCATCGTGCGGATTCAGCATGCGGGCGGCGATCATTTCGGTACGAGTTGATGCATCGAGTTGCGCGCGCATGGCAGCAACAAACTCGGGGGATGGTTGTGTATCACTGTTCAGCAGCAACACCTCGTCGACCTTGGGGTCGTCGAGTGCGCAAGCCAGCAGACGATTCATCCCGGATGCGAAGCCAAGGTTTTCGGTCGATACATGGAAATCAATCTGTGGTGAATGCCCAGCCGCGTAACGTGTCAAAACTTCCGCTTCAATCGCGCCGGAACCATTGTCCAGCAGGAATATTCGATCATCAGACGGCAGTTGGCGCAGAACCATGTCCACACACGAAAGCGTGGCTGCCGCAGTGCGGTGATTGATGATCAGGACGGCAAGCATCAGCGCTGATGGCTTGCGCCGAGATCAGATCGGCAGGGCGTCGACATAGCCTGGTCGCGCGGAAAAATCGTGTATGTCCAAACGCAGGTTCGGATTGTAGTAAGGGTCGCCCGACTCCAGTATCGCGCGGTGGCGCTTTTGCATGTACGCAATTTCGCGAGAGAAACGTGCCTGCTTTTCCGGGTTGTCTTCGTAGCCGCGCGTGCGCGATTCGTGATGGTACAACTCCGCGAATGGCGTGTAGACAATCAGATACCCGGCTTCGCGCGCGCGCAGGCAGTAGTCGATATCGTTGAATGCGATGGTCAAGTCCGTTGCATTGAGGCCGCCAAGTTGCGCGAATACATCGCGCCGCGTCATCGCGCAAGCGAACGTCACGGCGCTGAGATTTTGCGGCAGTTGTGCGCGTGAAAAATAACCAGGCCGGTCGCCGGCCTGATGTAAGTGCGCGTGTCCGGCCACGCCACCGATGCCGACAATGACGCCGGCATGCTGGATGTGCTGATCCGGATACAAAAGCTTCGCCCCAACCACGCCAACCTCGGGTCGTTGCGAGTGTTCGAGCATGGCTTGCAACCACTCCGCGTTGATGACTTCGGTGTCGTTGTTGAGCAATAGCAGGTGCTCACCTTTTGCCTCGGAGGCACCAAAATTGTTGATCTCTGAATAGTTGAACGGTACGTCATGGTCCACGAAGCGAACGCGTGCATCGCGAGCAGCGAGCTTTTCCTTCAACGCGTGCGTGGCTTTGTCGGTACTTCCATTATCGATGCCGATTATCTCGTAATTCGTATACCCAGTCTTTTCGAGAACCGAATCGATGCATGTGGCGAGCAATTGGGCTTGATCGCGAAATGGAATCAAGATGCTTATCAGCGGCTTTCCAGCAATCTTGCGTTTGACCCGGAAGGTATTTGGATAAGGCCCAAAGCCCACTGTGGCTTTGATATTGCGGCGGCCCAGCGATTCGGTGAGAGCGCGTTGACCAGCATCCCAACTCTTTGGCTTGGCACTGCTTGCGGTGGCCGTTGATGACGCAGTCTTGCGCCAGTGGTAGAGAATTTTCGGAATATGCGCGATGCGTTCGCCACGTTCGGTTGCGCGCAGGAACAAATCGTAATCCTGGGCACCATCAAAGCCGGCCCTGAATCCACCAAGCCTATCCAGCAGATCCCGACGTAGCACGGTGAAATGACATACATAGTTGATCGAGAGGAAATAGTCGGGATTGAAGTCCGACTTGAAATGTGCTTCCACGTGACTGCCATCGACGTCGATCTTGTCTTCGTCGGAGTAAATGATGTCGGGTTTCTGGTCAGCAATTGTTCGCGCAACCTCAAGCAATGCATCACGCGTGATCTCGTCGTCGTTGTCGAGCAATCCCACGTAATCACCGGATGCCAATTTTAGCGCCGCGTTAGACGCTTCGGCGATTCCGCAGTTCTTGGGCAGTCGGCGTACCTTAATGCGGGAATCGCCACTTCGTTCCAGTTCGTTTAGTGCTGCGCGCGTTTCCGAGCTGGTAGAAGCGTCGTCTGCGATACAGAGTTCCCAGTGCGGATAAAACTGCCGCTGAACCGAATCGACCGCAGCCATCAACCAGCGACGCTCGACGTTGTAAACGGGCATGACGATCGAAATGCATGGTGGATCTTTCATGCCTTCAATAATCGTATTCGCGCGAAGGTTATCCATGCGCCGCTCACCACCTGCCGGTATGATCGCTGTGAAGGGACCCGTAGCGCTTGCATGAGATTGTTCAAGGATTTGATAAGACAGCGTGTTGCGAGTCAGCCACGTGGCATGTTTGTGCAACCAGATGATGAATCCACGTTTGCGCGATGCGCTGATCCCGGGAAATGCGTAGTACCAGCGGTATAGCCACTGCTCTGTCCCGTATGAAGTTCGCGGGCGCAACAGATTGCCGAGCATTCGAACTGGCGCGGTCAATTTCCACGACCATGATGCCTTCAGATCAGCCATGCCTCGATGCAGTGACGTTACGTGCGCAGTCATGGCGGCGTGCTGTTGACGCAACGGGTTGCGTTCTGCCTCGATGTTGCGAAGGTGATTGCGCGTGAGTTCGAGCTCACGCTGCGATTCGTTCAGAGGCCCTTCCATCTCGTCGAGCGCACTCTGGAGATGCTCAGCGCGTGTGCGCTGCGCATCCAAATCACGCTGGGCCTGTGAGGTCAGCTGACGCTGGGCGGCGAGGTCGTTGCGAGTCTGTTCGAATAATGTTTGTTCGCGCAGCACATTGGTCCGCGCCGTTGCAGCCATTGGTCGCGGCGTGGTCAATTCTTCGCGCAAGAGTTCGCTCAGTCGAACTTGATCGGGCAGGGTGGCTTCGAGACGGGTCGACCGTTCGATAATCCCACTGATCGCGCGCTGCTGCCCCAGCTCCATGCGGTAATCGAACATGCGTTCGAATTCGGCAAGCAATTCGTCAATGCCAACTGCGGATGGGTAGCCGCCTACGCTCACCTCGCCTGCGCTTGTGCATTGTTCCTGCAGCCAGTCATACAACTTCTGCTGCGACGGTGAAAGATTGGCATGTGTCCCAGCAACGCTGCGGTGCAGCTGCGGATCGAGGTGCTTCGTCAGCGCTTGTTCGGATGGCATGTGCAGGTCGCTGATGCCGAGGTTGCGCATACCTGCCAGCAAGCGGGCAGTTTGTTTCTGCGGATTTTCAAGGAGCGCCGTATAAGAAATGAAAATTGCGCGCCGGCCGGCAAGCCCGGCGAGTGCTACGCGCATATATTTTTCCCACAACGCAATCACACTTGGCGATGCGAATACGCCGCGCGGTCCAGTATGCATCGACGCAGCTATTTCGCGCGGATCGCGCACGACCACGACGCATCCCGGTTGATCCAATAGCGTGAACCACTGTGGCAGCAACAGGCACAATCGCGGGTCTTTGACGAGCCAGGATGAGCCGTTGGAGAGATTGGCGATGATGGGACGCAATTGCGCGATCAACTCACGCGACACATGCGGATCAAATTTGGCGGGGTCGAGCCCGGCTATCTGATCCCACTTGAAGCCGCAAGCGGCGAGCGCACTGTCGTGGGCGATGACGATGTCGTCGCGCTCCCAGTATCCGGTCGGATTATCTTGTGGATGTGCGGGTAACAGATCCGACCCTTCACCCACGAAAGCTCCCGCCAGATGCAGCAATCCCGCCACCGCGGACGTGCCGGAGCGATGCATGCCAAGGACCAGAATGGCTGACCCGGCAGACTGCTCCTCGCCCCGGCGCCCATCGCTCTTGCTCATTATTCGCAAACGAGTGTTATCAGCCGTCGTCGTCGGCGGCACGCGTTCGGGCATCGCAGCAGTGTCGTCGGGGTCATGCATGGTGCATTTTTAATCTGGGCATCGGTAAAATCTTCCGCGTACATGATACAGAATCCCGTCAGCGCGCGTGGCAAGGGCGAACGTGGGTTTGATGATAAAGTTAACCATCGCCAGATTGATAAAGCTCCGGTCCCATGCCAGCAAGCGCATCATCGTTCTCTGCGTTACCCCCGGAATTTGATCCCGAATTATATCGGGCCAAGCACAACGATTTGTGCCGGATGACGGCGAGCGAACTGGAAGCGCATTACGCCAATTACGGGCTCGCTGAAGGACGGGCCGGATCGGCGGTCGTTGGCCGACACGATTTTGTGGCGCTGCTGGCTGGCATTGCGTCGATACTCGAAATTGGACCGCTCGCCAATCCGGCAGTGCGCGGGGCAAACGTCAAGTATTTCGACGTGTTGCCTACGGATGCGTTGAAGCGCAAAGCGCGGGACTACGGGCTGGACGCGACGCAGTGTCCCCCGATTGACTTCGTTTCGGAGACGGGTGGATTGGCCGTGGTCACGGAGTTGTTCGATGCAGTGATCAGCTGCCATGCCGTCGAACATCATCCGGACTTGATTCAGCATCTGGTTGGTGTCGCTCGCATTCTCAAGCCGCATGGCCGCTACTACCTGGCGATCCCGGATAAGCGCTTCTGCTTCGATCATTACGTTGCTGAAAGCACGATCGCCGATGTACTCGACGCCAGCGTGCGCGAAGTCAGAGTGCATGACTTATCCAGCGTCATCCGGAATTTCGCGTTGACGACGCATAACGATTCACGACGTCACTGGGAAGGCGATCATGGCTGCCCGGCGTACAAGACGGCACCCACCCGAATTCGCGAGGCGCTTACTGTCTATCTGAGCCATCCAGATCGCTATATCGATTCGAATGCGTGGCAATTCACGCCTTTTTCGTTTCGAGAAATTCTGGAAACGCTGTCCTGGCTCGATGTCGCGCCATTTCGCATTCTGCGGATATATCCGACTGTCTGGGGTTCTAATGAATTCTATGTCGTCCTGGAAAAAAACGCGGACGACGTCGCCCCATTGCACGATGCGCTTCCGGATGGATTCGACGATAGCCTCTATTTACGTGCCAACCCAGACATCGCTCGAGCGGGCGTAGACCCCAAACATCATTATCTAGTTTTTGGGCGTTACGAGAAACGCAAAATAAAGCCATAGGGGAATGGCACTGGCTTAAGGCCAAATCCTCAAATTTCGTCATTCCCGCGTAGGCGGGAATCCAGTGACTTCAAGGGCTCGGGGAAAGACGAAAGGCACTGGATCCACGTTTTCGCGGGGATGACAGCCTTAAGTCAGTGCCATTCAGCCATAGGGCGATGTTTGCGTGGTTGTTCGGTCGCTAGCATGCCCCGTTGTGAAATGCTCACGTAATTTGCATCGAAACCAGCGCGACATTTCCATGGTTACGGCGTTGTCTCGAAACCATTGCGAAAAATCACATCTGACGAGGTGACAATGATTGGCCCACCCGCATATTGGGCAACCGCATTGTAACCGTCGTCGGCGACGATCAGCGCGTGATAGGTGCCGGAAGCGACCAGGCCCGAACCGGTGTAGACAAACTGGCCGTTGCCGTTACCTGCCGTCTGGCTATGGATCAGGATTTCATTGCCGTTGTCGGGATTGGTATCGGGGTCCAGGTACAGATCGATAGTATCGGATGCGTTGTCCGGGTCTGACAGAGTCCAGGTGAAGGTGTAATTCGGATTGGCGTGGGCGAACGGCGACAGGGTGACCGAATCCAGACGTACGTCGTGGCAGGTGTCCGGTGTGCTGCAGCTACCCGGTGTGAACTCACTCGGGTCGATGCGGAAAACGGATTTCATCCCCGACCAAGTACCACCGCTTCCGCCCGGTTCCACGGGAACAGCAGCTAAATCCGGAATGCAATACTCACTTACTGTGCTGTCGCCTGCATTGTCGTGCAACACGATGTCATCCGATGTCGTCAGGCTAACCGGGTCGGTACCCCAGAACAGGCGAGCGATCGACCCGCCAAAGATGCTGCGCGGCCCATACACCAGTTGTTTGAAGCAAAGCGAACGATAAATGCTGGTGTCGATGCTCAAGCCATGCAAATTCAAGAACCACTCGGGGTCGGCGTTTGTGGGCCTGCCATGGAATGACCCGACAGGAGTCGTGTAATAGCTGCTGTTGCCCGGAACGAATTTGAAGTTGATCACTCCGTTAAGCATCATGCCATTGGTCGAAAAATCAGAAGCGTCGATCGGTCCCCATGGATTGCCTGCGACGGCCGTGGCGAAGTCTTGTGATTGATTGCCACGTACGCTTGGCGACGTTATGGCCGGCTGCGGTGGAGTGTTGATGTGGAAGGTCTGACTAAATGCTGTGGTGCCCCCCCCGCCAGTGCGCGCGACTTGTATCTGAAATGCGCCGGGCGCGAGAAAACTCGTATCGGCCAGAAAACTGCTGCCACTGGTAGTTCCCAAAACATAGGCCACGCTGTTCGCATCGATTGCGGTGACGGTATAGCCGCCCGAGTAACCAGAGTCGGTCCATTGCACTTGTGTCTTTTCGGAGGCGGTCGCCGGCGCAGTCAGACGGATCCAGTCAATGTTGAAGTAAACACCCGATGCATTGGCCGGATCGATGCGCAAGCCACCCACTTGTGAGTGGTCGGTCCAGTGGATTCCCGCACCTCCAACTGGTTGGAGGTTGTTCATGTCAATTGTCTGGATATTCCACTGGTTAGCTGTCAGCCCCGCGCCGCCTACAACCCCTATCGTGCCAGTCGCCGTGCTGCCCCCATCAAGATAGACATAGGCATAAGGGGCTTGAGACGCCGCGTTGACTCGCGACTTGAAGGTCAAATAGCGATAGTGGCCCGTGGCAATCGGAAACATCTCACCGCGGCTCATGTTGATCGTGCCGTTGAGGCCCATGTACAACGGAAATAGGCCTGCTCCCGCAACCGAGGTCGTGCCCGAGAGATTTCCACCTGAGAATGTCAGCCCGCTGATGTAATCCAGCGATTCTTCGGTATCCACGTCTACAGCATCATTCATATCCCAGGCGTTGCCGAGAACCTGGGTCGCGAAATCGTCACCGGCGGATACGACGGTCGATGATGTAGGTTGAGTTACGCTCAGCGCCAAGGCTGGCAGCGGCGCAGCACAAAAGCAGGAAAGAGTAGCGATCCGCGCATAACGAAGCAGTGTGGGTTTCAATGCTTCGCATGAGTCGGTCGAAATCAGGCTGACTTTCATGAGCTGGCTCCGCTCTATTTGTGAGATCGAGAATACTATGAGTTGGCCTCATACGCGCGACTTGAGTCGCGTCGAAGCCCAGTCGTCATTGGGGCGCCACAGCCGTTGCCGTGAATTCGAAATTGCGAACATAGCTCCAATCGCATGCGGTATTGCCACCGCCGTGCCCGGGATCGACTCGGTACTCGATCGCATCGCCGTTCGCGACGCTTACGCCGTCAACGATAAAATGATGATCGCCTCGGTCGCTGCCGCGATGGAATGGGTCCAGTTCAAGATGTGTCAACACGTTCTCAGTGCCGTCGTGAATTTGCACCAGACTGACTCCAACGCCATTTGCACCGGCACAGCTTGGCGTGTTTAGGGCCGCCGCCCGTATGCCGAAATCGCCGCTTATGCTGTAGTCGGCTGGGGGTGGGTCAAATCCAATGAGTCCCGGGGCATGGAGAAATACGGCACCGTGGCCGCTCTCAACGATAATGTCGCTGATTCCATGGATTGCGTTCGGCATGAGATTGAATCCCGGATAAAAACTATCAAGCAAAGCCTTCGGTGCGCGTAGCGGATCTACTTGTGAAACGGGGAAGGTTTCGAATGCAAGTCTGAACTGCGTTTTGAAAAATATCTGCTGCCAGGTCGTCTCCGCCGCGATTCGGAAGCTGAGAACATTTGGCAGCGAAGAGCGAAGTTGTAGTCTGGCCCAATCGGCGGTGTTGCGGATAAGTGGCGAAATCATGAAGCCAACGCTGCCGTTTGATCTCAAGAATCGATAACTGTATGA
>JBDTAW010000224.1:0-3233 GCA_039924445.1 Gemmatimonadaceae bacterium | reverse complement strand
AGGTAGCGTGCGTGGTGGCCGCGGGCCGCCACGACGAGTACGCCTGGCTGCCATGCTGTCGGCAGGGGGGCCAGCGGCAAGGCGCGCTTCGATGGCCTTTGCTTCCGCAGCCTGCGCTGCTTCCTCATGTACGATCCAGACTGGCGGAGCCTTCTCGACGCCGTTGTCGACGCCATACAGATAGTGACTGAACCATTCGTTCACCATGTCTGCGGGCGGATTGCCGCCGTGTCCACCCTGATGCAGATAGATGGAAACCGGTTGACCATCGGCCTTCATCTTGTTGTAGATGCGAATGCTGTGCTCGGGTACGACGTTCCAGTCATTGAAGCCGTGCGCGAGCAGCACGGCGGCCTTGATTCCGCCGACAAAGTTCAGGAGATCGCGCTTGTTCCAGAATTCGTCGAAGTCGCCAGTTGCCCGGTCGCGTGCGCCAGCCTGCGCGAACAGTCCGTCGCGATATGTCGCATTGCAGTACGCGCGCGTTGCTGTGTCACCGCTGTGGATGAAGTCGTACAGGAAGTCGATATCCTCACCCAACCAGCCGCCAGGGTGACGCACCAGCCCATTTGTGCGGTAATAGTGATAGTACGATGTGTTCGGCGACACCGGGATGACGACTTCGAGGCCCTTTACACCGGTCGTTGCGGCGGCGAGTGGCAGCGTACCGTTGTAGGAAGTCCCGATCATGCCAACCTTTCCGGTTGACCATGTTGCGTACACCTGTTCGTCGCCCGTTTCCGTCGTGAATCCCTTCGCACGTCCGTTGAGCCAGTCCACGACTGCTTTCGGCGCCATCCTTTCCGGAACGTCACCTACAGTTGGGCATCCTTGAGACAGACCAGTGCCGGGCGCTTCGGAATGCACGACCGCGAATCCGCGTGGCACCCATTCGTTGATGAGGTCGTTCGAAATTCTGGGGTTCACTGCCTTGAATGGAATTTCGGGCTGATGCACGCGTTGAGGCGGTGTAGCTCCGACTTCCTGCTTTACATCCCACAGGTTTGCACGGGGTCCGGATGTGCCTGAGAAATAGGGGCTGGACTCGTAGACGACGGAGACCTTGAGGCCTTCGGTGTCGGTTTGGCGTTGCCGAGTGACGTCGACGTGCATGCGGTCCGGCTTTCCGTCGCCATCGGTATCGAAGCCGGTCTCGACCCAGAGCTCCTGGTGGATCCATGCGGTCGAGTCCTGAAAGCCCGGTACGATCTGCGCCATCCCGTCCTTGAAGACCGGTACGGTCTTTTCCTGTGCGTTCGCGTCGCGGGTCGGTGTGATGCTGAGCAGGCCGATGCAGGCGACAGCGATGATCGTGCGAAAGCCGTTGTGTCTAGCTCGGTAGTGCATCCAGGTCACTCCTCTGGGTTTGGAATGCTGCAGCCAGCGTGAGACTCAGGAGTCGGCGCTGGCGGGGTCAAGCCGCCAGCGGGATTCGAGGGTCTCCAACAATAACGGATAAAGTATCCAATCCGCTGCAATCAGGAGCTTGGTACCCCGGACTTGGGATCGGGAATCCCTTCTAATACTCCTGAGTCGCCTCGACGGTCGCCCAATCCGGGCACTTCAGAAGGGGGGTGGGAAGCGCCCGTCGGCCTTGCTGGAATCTGCGGCGCATAGAAGTCGGTGGCGACGACCTGGTACACAAAAAACCCCGCGTTCCGAAGAACGCGGGGTTTTCCGATTCCGAACCACCGGAGCTGACTTCACATCAGCGCCGCGTGTTACCCGTGGTACTTAATTCGCCTTGCCGCCATGCTTGGTGGCAGCGATGAAGTTGGTGATGTCGGACTTCAACTGCTTTGCCGACGCCTGGTTGAGGTAAGCCATGTGGCCGCTCTCGTAGTACTTGAACTCGACGCGATCGCTATACGTCTTGTCGAAGCCGAGGTGATCGAAGCTGTACTCTGCATTTGCGAACGGCGTGGCGGTATCGTAATAGCCAGCGCCGACCATCACATGAAGGTACGGGTCCTTTGCCATGGCGATGCGCAGATCTTCGACCGTGCTGGGATATCCAGCATAGCCGCCGGGCCCCCAGTCCCAGCGTCCGCTGTGACCGCCCATGTAGTACTGCAGGTTGCTGGAGTAGCCAAGGGCTTCGTGCAGGTAGTGCATGAACGCGGACATGAATGCGCCCGTCGGTGCAACATCCGACGGGTCGTAATCCTGGCGCGTGCTTGACGCGTTTCCGTTGATGCCGATCATGCGACTGTCATAACGACCGACCGTCTCACGCTGATCCCGCAGCAGTTCTGTGCGGAAGGTGCCGGCGTCGATGCGAAGATTTGTATTCAGCACGAACTGCTGTGATACTCCAGTGAGCCGCGCGACTTTCTGGGCGACGGCGCTGCGCTCGGCAGCTGTCAATCTGTTGCCCTTGGCGAGTGCTGTCATGTAATCGCCGAATGCGTAGTCACGCGATTGCTGCACCACTTGCTGCAGGGTCTGGCTCTGAAGATCTGCGGGGAGCTTCTTATGGTACCACGCAGTAGCCGTGTAAGTCGGGAGGATCGTCGAGTATGCGATATCGTTCGTCGGCGCCTGCGCGATGTACTGAAGGTCAAGCACGGTTCCGAGCAGCATGACTCCGTTCAGCTCGATGCCTTCAGCCGACTGGAGGTGCGCCGCCAGGCCAGCGGAGCGGAATGTTCCGTAGCTCTCGCCAAACAGATACTTGGGCGACTGCCAACGATTGTACTTGTCGAGATAGTCACGGATGAACTCACCGAACATCGCGATGTCGTTCTGCGTGCCAGTGAAGTCCGATTCCTTGACGCCCTTCGCCGGCCGCGAGTAGCCGGTGTTCATTGCGTCGATCTGGACCAGATCAGTCGCGTCGAGCGGCGAGTTGGGGTTCTCCACCAGGTTGTACGGAGGTGCGGGCTGAGAGCCGTTCGGACCCATCTCAGGGTGCATGGGGCTCATGATTCCCATGTCGAGCCAGATGGACGCCGATCCCGGGCCGCCATTGAAGAAGAAGGTCACCGGCCGAGTGGCAGGGTCTTCCTGGTCTTTGGTATAGGCGATAAAAAAGACGGATGCCTTTGGCTTTCCGTCTTCGTCCCGCAATACCATCGTGCCGGTGTGGGCAGTGTAGCTGATCGACTTTCCGTTGATGCTCGTGGTGTGGTGGGTAACCACGATCTTTTCGATTGCTGGTACACCGCTTGTATCGGAATCTTCGGCGTTGGGCCTCGCGCCAGGCATTCCGGGCCGTGCGCCGCGTTGCGTCC
>JBDTAW010000223.1:0-8655 GCA_039924445.1 Gemmatimonadaceae bacterium | reverse complement strand
AGTCGGAGCTCTTGACTGCTTCGCTATCCGGCGAGCGCTGTATAGGCGTCAGGCTTGAGCAAGGTCGCGAGATCCGCCGGGTCCTTGACCTTCATCCGGATCATCCAGCCATCGCCATACGGGTCTGAGTTTACGAGTGCTGGCTCGCCATCCAGACGCGCGTTGATCTCCGTCACCTCGCCCGCGAGTGGGGCGAACAGCTCCGAGACAGCCTTGACGGCCTCGATGGTTCCGAACACGTCGTGCTTCGCGAAAGCTGCACCAGCTTTCGGTAGCTCGAGATACACGACGTCTCCTAATTCGCCCTGAGCGAAGTCCGTGATTCCAACTTCGACAACCCCGTTGCCGCGGTCGCGGATGTATTCGTGCTCAGCCGTGTAAAGCAGATCTCGGGGAACGTTGGCCACGCGTCAATGCCTCAGGATGGAGCGAAAAAACGGGACTGACGCGAACCGCCAGTCAATCCGCCAAGCTAGATCGGGCGTCAAGGCCTGTCAACTCTTCCCATACCTTGTCCACCTGCAGCTGCAGCTTCTTGAGCGAGCCGTCATTCTCGATCACGTAATCGGATCCGGCCCGTTTCAGTTCCGCGTTCATCTGGGCCGCAATCATGTTGCCAGCGTCTTCCTCTGAAACCCCCCGCAATTTGACGAGACGCTTGAATCGAAGCTCCTTTGGTGCGTCAACCAGAACGATCTTGTCGAACTCGGCCACGAGGTGGCGCTCAAACAGGAGCGGTACGACGTATATGAGAACCGCGTCTCCGCGCTTGCGTGTGTCTGCGACAATCTTTTTACGGAGGGTGTTGACGCTTGGGTGGATGATCTCGTTCAACTCGTCGAGCTGATCCTTGTCTGCGAATACCGTATGCCGGAGTGCTTCGCGGTCGAGGGCGCCGTCAGGTGTCAGGAAGTCCTTTCCCCACCGCTCGACCACCCGCCTGTAGCCTGGTGAACCCACGGCCACCGCCTCCCTGGCGAGAACGTCGGCGTCCAGAATGGTGGCACCAAGAGCCTCAAAGCGTGATGCCGCCTCGGACTTTCCGCTGGCGATGTTGCCAGTCAAACCCACATAGAGCATTGACTAACAAACTATGAACGGGGCCGCGCTTGTAAACGGCAAACTTTTGACTATTCGCCGACAGCGTCGAGGCTGGGGGTGGTGGCGTCGTACGACGGCTTGAACCTCTGGACGGGACGCCTCTCCGCGATCAGATCCTTCAGTGTGCCGAAGACCAGCTTGGCCCCTCCACCGGCACGGATTTGGGAGGGAGTGGCTGCCAGGTAGCGCCTGCAGTTGTTCCGAAAGGCGCTCCCGGATGGGAAACTGAGTGTGAGAGCAATCCGGTCAGTGCTGTGTCGAGTGCCGTCCATGAGCGCGGCGGCTACGATGAGCCGACCCCACATGATCACTTTGTTGGCAGATGGATACCCGGACGCCGAAAGAGCACGGGACAGTCGCCTCGCCCCGATCCCCATCTCCCGGGCCAGGACTGCCGGCGTGAGCCGCTCGTGGGCCCGTGTGATTGCCGTGAGCAGTGCGTCGGCGGCGACAGGGTCCAAAGCCGGCGCGAGGCCGCTTTTTACCATGCTCGCGACTCCTCGTGCCGATGCTCTTTCAATAGCCCGGGTGAAGGCGGACGGCCCGTCGTCCATATCGGCGATCACGAGGGCTTCGAAACCGTATCGGCCGGCATCAAAAATGTGATGTACCGATTCCATGGAGTAGGTCGTGTATGCTATGAGCGCAACGCCCGGATTGAGTCGTTTGAACCGTCGGATCGCATCGAAGGTCGGCGTAACAGCCGACTCGAGATCCAGAACTGCGGCGTGCACCAACCGATGGTCGCTGGTCGAGAACATTTGTTCCCAACTGTCACACGGGATGATCGTGTGGCTATCACGTGCCGCCGCCCTTAGCCGGGCCAGGCGGCCAGGATGGTTGATAAGGGTAAGGATAACGCTCATGAAATCAGTGTCGGCACGCTTTGGTTGTTTCAAAGGACGCCGATATTCGCATTTAGTGACAAGAACGTCCGGCCGCGTGACGACTCATGCTTCCGGCAATACCTACTTTCTCAGCATGCCGAAATCCGTTCGCGAAGCATTCACGCTGATCGAGCTGCTTATCGTGGTGACCATTGTGGGCATCCTCGCGGCTCTGGCACTACCTCGAATCCGTTCTGCGCAGTTCGATGCTGATACAGGGATGCACACGGTGCAGATTGCCCTGCAACAGGCTCAACGCTTCGCGATCCTTCGGCAAACAGACGTGATGGTCAGCTTCGACACTGCTGGCAAGCGCATTCGCGTCGTTTACGATGTCAACAACAATCACCTGTACGATCCCGGCGAAACAGTGAAGTGGTCGCCACTCGACGACGGCAACCGTTTTGTCATACCGCCCTCGGGAGTTCAGATGGCCGGTGGCGCATCTGTCGTTGGAAGCAGCCTCGCCTCTCGTAACGGCTATCCGACTGTGTACTACCACCGCGATGGTGCACTCAGCAGTGAGCTCGAATTGTACCTGACTTCACACAGAACCAATTTGACGGATGAGCGCGCGATACACGTCCGGCAGGCTACCGGACGCGTGCAGCTTTACCGTTACAACGGAAGCGCCTGGATAGGAGCCGGACTATGATGAAGAAGCTTCGCAAGGGTATGACCCTTATCGAGGTGATGATTGCCGTCACCATACTTTCCACAGCCATGCTCGGTATCGCTGGCTTCATGGGAAAATTCGCTCATATCGTCGCCGTGAGCGACGTCAAGAACACCGCGAATGAGATCGCATCGCAGCGTCTCGAAGAGATCAAGAGTGCGCCTCGCTACTCAGCGATCGACACGCTGTACCCGGGTACAACAAACCTCACGACTCCGTATGCAGGTTACACGCGGACGACGGTCGTGAGTCACACGGGTGGCGGATCGGCAGATCTCTACGATTACAAGACCATTACCGTGACTGTCGCGAACCGGCGTCTCGATGTACCAATCAAGCGCACCACGATCATCGCGGCCTTTTGAGGTGAATCGCATGATGAATCCGATCCTTCGCCGGCGGCCCCTTACCAGCTTGCGCCGGCCACAGCGTGCTGGCTTTACTCTGCTGGAGGTCATGATCTCGATCACGATCCTCCTGCTAGTATTTGCTACGGCAATTCCGTTGTTCCGCACGCAGGTGCGTGCCATGGGGAGTACTGCTGGCAGGTCTGACGCTCAGCAAAACGTGCGCTTCGCAATATCGACCATCGAGCGACAACTTCGCGTTGCGGGAGCCGGCGTTTCTGACCAGCAGCCGCTCCTGATCCAGGCTGATCCCTATGCGATCACCTTCGACGCTGATTACGCAGCGCGTGATACTGCGGCCGAGGGTGGTGCGTTTGGCGCGGTGTATTACGATCCGGATCTGCCGATTGGTTCGACGATGAGCATGACACCGGCTCAGCAGATCACTCTGCCTCTCTCGACGAGACCGTGGCCCACAACCTCTTATTATCGAGGCGGCGGCCCGCCGAGCGCCGCAGAGACAATCTCGTTCTGGGTCGCAGTAGACAACAGCCCAGGGTCGAACGGGCGATACGCACTGTTCCGCAGGGTCAACGCGATGCCGATCGATACTCTTGCTCGTGGAATCATTCTCGACCCGTTGAAACCGCCGTTCTCATATCAAATACTCTCTGCGCTGAACGTGCCAACCGACGTTCCGGCTGCATCGCTTCCGGCATTTCACGTTGCCGTTCATGGCGCGCCTGATGACACGGCCGCGTCCGCACTCACAGATCAAATTCGATTTGTAAATATTCATCTGAAGGGCAGTTTTGTTGAACGTAACGGCTCGAGCCCCGTTCAGGTCGCCGATGCATCAGTGCGTTTGCTCAACGCTGGGTTGCTGAATCTTGCAACCTGCGGCGAGGCGCCGGTCTTCGGGCAATCAGTGTCTGCGGCGGTCTCTACGGGCAAAGTTGTGCTTTCATGGAACCCTGCGAGTGACGAAACGGGCGGCGAAAAAGACATCGAGAAATACGTCATCTATCGCAAGACCGTAGCGGGTGTATTTGCTGATCCATTGGCCGCGATTCCAGCTGGTCTTTCCAGTTACAGCTTTACCGATACGCAGGTCCTGTCTGGCGAGAAGTGGATATACGGTGTGGCTGCCGAGGATTGCGGTGGCCAGTTTTCTACCGTGTCGCAGACTAGTCAGGTAACAGTACCATAAACGGGGGAATGATGTACGCAAAGCACCTTGATATCCTCGCGAAAAAGTATCGCGCATGGAAAAGTCGTCGAACCATGAAGCGCGGCTTTGACCGCCGCGGTTCGGCACTGATACTCACGCTCGTTCTCACTCTCTCGCTGGCGAGTCTTGCTACGTCGGCCATCTATCTTGGTGCGAACGACAAGATGCTTGCGCTGACCTACGACCAGGAGCGCAACATGCGCTACGCTGACGAGGCGGTGCTCGCGATGGGAAAGAGCACACTCAACTTCGATCCTTACGCGGCGCCAGACACCGGCTATACGACCGTGCTCAATAATGCCCAGGTAAAGGATGCGAATGGAACTCCGCTTCCAGGCCTGACTGCAAGCATGTATCTTGGACCGACCAGCTCCAACACCGGTCAGTTCGGTCGTTTTGTGAGCGTCGTCGCCGTCGTGAAGAATCAAACCGGTGCGCAGGTTATCCGCCGGCTTGAGCTTGCCCGTGAGAGTTTCGCAAAATTCGCCTATTGGTCAAACCAGGAATCGAATAGCGGAAGCACGATCTACTTCAACAACAACGACCAATTGTGGGGACCGGTCTGGTCCAACGACCAGTTACACATCGCATCCGGTGGTGCGAGGTTCCATGGTTCGGTTGGAACCGCTTCCACAATTGACGGCAAGCCGTACGGCACGTTCGATCTTGGTTACGCCGAGAATCAGAAGCCCATTGTGCTTCCCAATAACACAGTGCTGTCGAGCCTTGCCGGTTATGCTTCTGCCGGTAATTTCAACTTTACCGCGCCCAACTCGAGCACTGTCGATCAGGCCAAGATGCGGATCGAGTTCGTCGCAAAGCCGCTCAACGGAGGCGCCGGTGGTGGCTCGACCGGACTGCCGCTCACAGGCGCCGATGACGGATTCTTCCGTGTGTACATCAGCAACGCGGGCGCGGCATGGTTGCGCGGCGATGTAAGCTCAAAGGCTGACAATTGCGGCGCAACGTACATCTTTACCAGCACGGGTACGGGGCTGGGGTCGCCCAGCCGTCCAGCATTCGTTCCAATGTCGGAGAACACAACCAAGTGGTTCAAGCAAGCGCTCCAGGCTGCACCGGCGGGCTACTACAACTCCACGAAAATAGCCAACCTCACCAGCGCGACAGCGTCGACGAGAGAGAACGCCACACTCGGACAGTCCACGGCTCGCTGCTACCTCGGTGGCGACCCAAACCTGCGGGCAGTCAGTTATCGCTCAACGGCCGCATACTCAGTCGACACGCTCAAGGCGCGCTCACTGGGTGGCACGTGGATCATGAGCGCCGTGCAGAACATTGCTGGCGACAGCACGACGTTCTACCCGGCAACCAGCAGCAACCCGATGGGGTACTGGAAGACGTATCCAGGCGCGGTATCACCGCAACTCTCCGCCCTCTACCCCGCCGAGGCAAGCTATCTTTACCCCCTGTATCGCGGACTTAATGCTGGTACCAAGGGCGTCATCTATGTAGGTGGTACGACTGGTCTCAGTGGTACACTTCGCGGGCGGGTCACGCTCTACGCGACGGGGAATGTTGCCATTTTGCGAGATGTGAAATACGTGACCGATCCATCGCTCAACAATTGCACCGCGGACATGCTCGGAATCATCTCGGGCAACGACATAATGGTTGCGGATAACCTCCTGCAGGATCCGCCCAACCTGTCGGGCCTCGGGTATACAAACATGGACGACACGAAGGACGTGTTCATCCAGGGTGTGATGATGGCGTTGAAGACCGCTTTTGGTGCTGAGAATTACGATAGCGGGCCGACCAACGCCAACGATTGCGAGGGCACCAACAACGGTCGCGGCTGTCTTTACCTCACCGGCGGAATCATTCAACAGCAGCGCGGTGCTGTCGGTCTCTCGAACGGAAGTGGCTTCGCCAAGCGCTACAGCTATGACAAGTGTGCGTTGTACAATCCACCGCCATACTTTCCGACCACGGGTCGTTACACGGATAACCGATACTACGAGATCGATCCGTCCGGTTTTAACGTTGCGGCGCTTTTCAACTCGCTCACTCCGTGAACGGCGCCAATCGCTGAAGTGGTCTGGATGGCAGATGGGCCCGGAAAATTTCCGGGCCCATCTGCGTAGCTACAGCAGGTTGTCGGCGGCGTAAACCGTAGCCACCTCAGAAAAGACGTACCTGTGCCGCATCGATGCGAGGTACGCTGTGGCACATCCGGCATCGTGCTTCGTACTTGTCGGCTGCACCGACCATGATCTGCGGACTTTCGTACGGTGCTGGCTTGCCGTCGATCAGCCGCTGATTCCGTGTCGCGGGGCCGCCGCACAGGACGCAGATCGCGCTCAACTTGTCGACGGTCTCCGCGACGGCCATCAGTTGAGGCATCGCGCCAAAAGGCTCGCCGCGGAAATCTGTATCAGTACCTGCGATAATTACGCGACGTCCCGTTTCGGCGAGTGCCGTCACGAGTTGCACGATGCCAGCATCTAGGAATTGAGCTTCATCGATGCCGATGACCTGAGCAGTTGGATCGAGCCTCTGTGCAATCTGCGCGGACGTGTCGATAGGAATTGCTTCGACCGTCCGTCCGTCGTGGCTCGAGACCGCGTTGATGCCAGCGTACCGCTCGTCCAGGCGGGATTTGAATACCTGGACACGCTTGCGTGCGATCAAAGCGCGCCGTATCCGGCGTATCAATTCCTCGCTCTTTCCGCTGAACATGACACCAGCGATTACTTCGATCCAGCCGCCGGTGTGTTGGTATCCGACGCTCATCGCGACTTACCGTTCGAAGGGTCTTGGACGTCGCGGCGGTCCGCTGGGTCTTCCGCCGCGCTCGTCGCGACTTGACGCACCGGAGCGCGGTCCCCGTCCGAGGTTGCGTTCGCGTCGTTCGCCATCCGGTGGCGAGCCACCTCGTGGTGGCCGCGGGCTCCATTCCTTACGCTCGCCTCCGCGGTCTGGTCGAGCACCACCTCTGGGCGGGCCGCGGAACTCCTTGCGCGGTGGACGATCGTCGCGGCCGCGCGTATCGCGAGGGGGGCGCGAGTCACGCGTTTCGCCACGGCTGTCGCCACGGCTGTCGCCACGGCTGTCGCCACGGCTGTCGCCACGACCTTCGCTGCGACCTTCGCCTCGTGCGTCTCGCGATGCTCGATCGGACGATGGCGATGTCAACAAGCGCAGGCCGTGCGCCGGTGCCGCCTTTGTCTGAGAGCGCTCCGCGTCGAGTAGACGGATTGCTGCCGCTGCGATCTCGATGCCGTCGTAGCGCTCCAGCAATGGCTCCAGCGCGATGATTTCCCGTGTTGCCACTCCCTGTGACAGAATGACGGAGAGCTCTTCGCGCAATGTGGCGTCCCGCGACCGGGCGGCAGAGCGGGGTCCTTCGAGAGTGAGGGGCACCACTGCTTCTGTCAGTTCGTGAAGCGCGATCATGTCCCGCGGCGTTGCGAGTGCAACGATCTGCACGGGGCCGATGCCGGCGGCTGCTGCTACCTCACTTGGCATTACCGGTGAGTCATAAAGAATTACCGTATGACTGGCCGGGATCGAATCATAGCGTGAGACCCTGATTGGGTCGTCGGTCCGGCGATAGCCGAGGCTGCGCACTGTCTGCGTCGCATCAGCTTCAGATCCCGCGTCGCGCACGACGATCGTCGCGGATGGCGGGTCGAGATCGTCGAGGAGTCGCCGGAGTGCAGCCGGTCTCGACGCGGCACTGACGCTTACGTAATGGACGGACGGGGCGGCCGGAGAGATCTGTGGGACGGGCGGCTCCTCAGCGTCAGCTGGCGTCATTCGCCGGGCAGTCCGAAGGTAGCTGTCGATCAGCTTTTCGACCGCGGGTGTTTCACGGCGCGCGATCATGACCCGGGTCGTTTCCTTGGGCAGTTCACCGAATAACGATTCGAGCGCCGGAAGTGTCAGCGGGCTGCTCGCGAGGTCATCGTCGATCCACGCTAGAACGATCGTTCGGAGCGTGTCGAGTTTGATTGCGGATCGCTGGATCAGGGTCTGGATTTCCGCGGCGGGGCCGGCGATTGCGTGGACCGGACGCTCCGCGAGCATGCGCGCGGCACGATTGGCGGAGGTTACGGGCAGAACTTCAATCCCATGGGTGCCGCTCATGGCGGCAATGGTGTTTCCCACTACTACGGCGGACTCGGCGTCAGGTGTCACTATCACCACCTGAAGGGAGGGTTGGGATGGGTCGATGCGCTCCAGGCCGGGCAGAATGACGCGCGCGAGCGCGTCGATCGTCCTCGGGAGAAAGTGGACGACGTTCTGGCTGCGTGAAGCCGTGCTGCGCTCGGCCTGTTCCATTCGGTGTTCGCTCGGTAATGTTATTGGAATGATCTCCGCCATCGTGCTGGTGAGGGCCGACCCGCAGCGGATCCCGCAATGTGCCACCAAGCTGGCCGGGATTGAAGG
>JBDTAW010000222.1:0-3132 GCA_039924445.1 Gemmatimonadaceae bacterium | reverse complement strand
ATCGCCCCCAAAGATGCAGAGGACTTGACGAAAATATTTTCCGATTTCGCGGCCAGCGGCATGGCCGTGGTGCTCACGGGCCATGAAGTTCCCACGCTTCTCGATGCAGCCGATCACGTGAGTTGGTGCACCAGTGGTACGACGTACGAACTGGGGCCGCCGGCTTCCGCAATACTGAATCCCACGTTTCGTCAGGAGTATCTCGGGGAGTGGAGTCACCAGGATCACATGTCGCTGTTTGACTCCTCACGATTCACGCGATGACCGATACGAGTCAGCCTGTAATTCGACTTGCTGATGCGAGCGACGTAGGAGAAGTGTGGGATGTCATCGCGTCGTGCCGGATCGCGCTCCGCGAGCGGGGTATCATGCAGTGGGACACGATCTACCCGTCCGTCGACACGGTGGAGAACGACATCGCGAACGAAACTCTCTTCGTGCTGAGCGCAGAGCAAACCTGCGTGGGGATTGTGACGCTCGATGCCAACGCAGACTCGGCCTATGCGTCCTTGCAATGGAAATTCGAAGAGCCGGCCCTTATCGTACATCGGCTCTGTATCCGACCAGGGCTTCAAGGAAGGGGCTTTGGTCACCAGCTGATGCAATTCGCCGAAGGTCGTGTGTCAGCCGGAGAGTACAAGAGCATTCGACTGGACGCCTACTCGGAGAACGTCTCGGCGGTCAGGTTCTATCAGCAACGTGGCTACCGCCAGGTCGGACAACTCTTCTTCCCACGCCGTACGCGACCGTTCTTCTTGTTCGAATGGGCCGCAGCAGAATGATCTGTGGTGTAAGAATTTCGACTCCATATCTCAGCCGCGCCCAACAGATCATACAGCGAAAACGGTAAAACGTGACCGTGGTAGTTTCTGGGGCTGCTTCTTGCACCGTGCGTGCCATCACCACGCGCGGCGCAAGACCCGACCCCGGCACACGCCGGCACACGCCCGCGTGTCAACACGTGTGGACAAGGCGGCATGCTCAACTATCAACCCCGCTGTTGACAGCCGTAACGGGACGATGTATAGATAGCGCCGCCGCACGGACACTGGGATGCGGCTGCGTCCGCAGCCGTCAGCGCTCGTTCACCATTCAGGTGTTGGGCTCACACGTGACGAACGGGACGGCCGCAGCGCGATTCCCGGTCCGATTCGCCAAGGGGTGAAAGCTCACTATGAGGATCGTGATGAAGAACTCGTCGTGGCACTTGAGAGCGTCGTTCGCATGCGTAGTCACCGGCTTCCTGGTCACTGGCTGCGGCAAGGGCGGAGACAAGCAGGCGACTGCAGCGCCCCCGGCGAGCACTGTTTCCAAGCCGCCGGCCGGAGCTACTCTGGCCGTGGCTGGAAAACTGTTGACCGGTAACGACCCGAACGCTATTCGCGGCTATCTCCAGACCGTAAAGGAGATCCAGCCTTCCAAGTTCGAAGTGAAGTGGAATCCAGCGACGGTAGCCGTCGACAAGGACGCGGCAATGCGCTCGCTCAAGGCGATCAGTCAGGACGGCTCGGATTACACCTTCGATGCTTCGGAGCCTGTGGTGGCGACGCTCAAGCCGGGAAGCATCCTTTGGATCTGGGACATCGCGATACGGCGGGTCGACAGTGTCGCAACGACAGGTGGTGTGACTGTCATTCACACGAGCGCGATTCCGGTAACGCAGGTGTGGACCACCGCCGACATCGAGTTCCACGCGCCGGTGAGCCTCCCCAACTACTACATGGCGTACCGGCCGCATCATCCGCCCGAACCGAAGGTCGCGTCCGCTCCGGTCGCTCCGAGCCCATACAAGTTCGCGGCGGCACGCTCTGCTGAAAGTCCAAGATTTGCTTCGTGGGTTTCACCCCTCGGCGGTAATAATCAGAACGGACAAGGCGATCCCGAATCCCCGAGCAACGTGGACGACTGGGGCGAAGGCACTCCGGCGACCAACGGCTTCAACGGCGAGATCAAAGGCTTCGAGTATTCGCTCGCGTACGGAATGCGAACGAATGGAGTTAGCATCATCCTCGAGGCCAAGAAGGGTGACGGCGGTGGGGGCGGAGGTGGGGCGGGAGAGGTTGCGAAGAAGCTGTTCGAGATTGCCTCCGACAATCTGGACGTCCGCTTCAAGGCGCAAGCAGATCTCGACAACTTCGATGTAGACGGCGTGCTTGCGGTATCCAACGGCGACCTGGACCGTGCAAGCGCTCAGTTCAAGAATCTCAATGGCACCGTTACCATGCACTTCATCGGTCGCATGGGCGACGCCGGGAATGGCACGATCAAGCTTCCTCTGGCGGACGTCCCGGTCTCGTTCAGCCTTCCCATCCCGATTGGCGGCATCCCTTTCGTTGTACAACTGGGCGCCGACTTCAACCTTACGCTCTTCCTGGCCGGCAAGAACGCTGCAATGAAATTCGATGGGAAGTACTCTTTCGACGGAAGTGGTGGTTTCACTTCCGACGCGAATTCGTCCAAGGCCAGCACGACAATATCGGGAGGCGATCCGGCGGTAACCGGCTACGCGGGCATGAGCCCCGGCGTCTCGGGCGCGGTGCTGGGGATTCAGGCGCCTCGAGTGGGTCTCGGGATCGGGCTGCTGGGTTCCTCATCGATGGCGTACATCGACGTGGTGAACGTGATGACCATGACCAACTCGGCATCCGTCGCGCTCGGAATGGGGGCTCCGCCGTGCAAACGTATTACCTACCTGACAATCGGCCACGTGGGGGTCGAGACGAACATTCTGCCGTTGCCGTTTCCGTTCATTGGCGACGCGATCAACAAAAAGCTCAGTACGACGATGCCGATTTTCAAGAGCGAGAAGGTGGTGCTTGACCCGCCCATCAAGGCGTGCGAGATCAATTGATCACCTTTAAGAGGGGCGGCCGGCGTTGCGCAGTGACTCCGGTCGCCGCTGTGTCAGGGGTTCGTTCGCGCGCTCAGCAAGGTCACCGCCTTGGCAAGCAACGCGAGCGTTCCGGTTCTGTCTCCTAACGCTCTCACCTGCACCAGCATCGGGCCCTTCACGGCTTCGAACCCCGGGCTGGACATGTATCCCGCCTCATCCCACGGGCCCACTGGATGCGCAGCAGTGTCGACCCGCACGGCCGTCGTATCTCCCGCGAGCTGCCGACGCATCGCATGCCC
>JBDTAW010000221.1:0-4063 GCA_039924445.1 Gemmatimonadaceae bacterium | reverse complement strand
TGATAATACTCAGCAAGCCGCGGGTCGCCGATGCTCTTTAGCAGATCGACCTGATACTTTCCCGCGCGTTCAAATCCGGTACGCGTTCCGGTCAGCTGGAACTGGTACCAGTCATTCTGCTCGTTTGCATTGCTGGTCTGGTAAGTCAGATAATCTGCTGCATTGCTGGCAATGCCCTGATTGGCCTCGGCGAGAGCCTTCGCATAATTGCTCGGATCTCGTTCGGCCAGGTGAAGATAGAAACGCGCCTTGAGGGTGTGCGCGAGCTGCAACCAGAGCGCCGCGTTTCCGCGGTACACGATCTCCGCACTTCCAGGCCCGACACCGCCACTCGAGTTGAGATTGGCAATCGCCTGATCAAGCGTGGCGAGAACGCTATCGTACACCGTCTTCTGTGGATCGTAAACCGGCGTCGGAAACGAATCTGCCTTTGCTGCCTGCGAATACGGAACGTCACCCCAGACATCCGCAACCGTCCCTATCTCCCAAGCTTCAATGACCTGGGCAATTCCCTGAAACGTCTTGTCGCCGGAGGCCGACGATGACGCCTCGATCGCACGCAAGTCGATGAGTCCACCTCCGGTATACGGCATGCTGAAATCGCCGCTTCCCCCATCGATCACGTACAGATCCTGTGACTGGTACTGTAGCTGTGTCCCAGCCATTTGTTGCATCCACATGGAAACAACGCGCGCCAGATTCCCATTCAGGAACTGCGTAAGCTTGGCCTGAACCGCGACCAGTCGTTGCGTGGAGGTCGCCGATGTTGGCGCGTTCGGGCTTGTGATGCATTCCGCGCATTTCAGGAAGTCGTTACCGCAACCTGCAAAGAGCACGGGGACCGCAGCGGCCAAGGCCGCACTTCTGATGTATTGATTCACTGTTGGATCTCCTGGGATCAGCGGTTCAGTGAGATCGCGAAAACAATCGATCGCGTCTGCGGCATGTTGAAGAAGTCGTAACCTTGCACAAGCGCGCTGGCGCCGGCGAGGTTCGTTTCGGGATCCATCCCGGTGTACTTCGTCCATGTATGCAGGTTGCGCCCTGAAATCCGCAGGTCGGCGCTACTGAATCCGGCGCGCTGTACCAATGCACCGGTAAGCGAATATGTAACTGAGACTTCGCGGAGCTTCGTATAAGTTCCGTCCTCCATGAATGCCTCGCCCAGACCAGAGTAAACACTTCCGAGCCCTGTGTACCACGACTGTCCGATCGAAACCGGGGTTCCCTTGCCGGGGCCGACTGTCGGGCCTGGCATGAAATCGGTTCCGAATGTGCGCATGACGTCGCGCTGTTCAGTCACCTTGGATGTTCCGAAATTGTTCAGAGCACCTACCGTCATGTTGGCGACCATGCCGCCCTGCTTGTGGTCCAGCAATGCGGAGAGCTCCCACTTTCCAAAATGCACGTCGCTGTGAAGGTTGCCAGTCCAGTGCGGATTCGGATCACCGATCACGCGATTGACAGGATCGTTTACAGGAAAACCGGAGGCAGAGATGTACATCGCTCCGTTTGGTGCACCAGCGCACGCGGTGGCAAGATCAATCAGATTGCCAGCCTTGTCTTTCAGATTCGTACTCTTGGTCGCGCCACATCGTACGTACCCGAGGCCGCGGAAAGCGAACGTTCCACCGACTGTTGCCGATGGCACCGCTTCCGAGAACGTACCGCCGCCTGCGCCGAGGTACGATGCGCCATTCAGGCTCAGCACGCGCGTTTCATTCTGCGCCCACTGCGCGCCAATATCCCAGGTGAGCCGCGCTGTCGTGATAGGACGCACGTTCAGAGTTGCTTCCCATCCCTTGTTTCTAATCGCAGCGCCGTTCAGCAACTGAGCCGAAAAGCCGGTTGTTGACGGCCGAGGTACACTGAGAATCACGTCCGTGGAGTTATCCACGTAATACGTGAGGCCGGCGTCAGCCATCTGATTGAACAAGCCAACATCAAGACCGGTTTCGAACTCCTTCTGGCGCTCGGGCTTGAGGTTGTTATTACCCTGCGTGCCGGATGTAACCAGACCACCGTACCCTCCCTGAGTGGACGAGAGCTGGTCGGTGTAGCCGCTGGCAAACGTTGCGCGACCAAGTGTAGCCAGCGTCGAGTACACGTTTGGCTCCTTGCCCGTCTCACCGTAAGCCGCGCGAACCTTTCCGTAGCTCAACAGTCCACGATGCTCCGTATTGCCAAGTGCATTCGTGAAGGTCCACGCAAGGCTTGCCTTGGGGTACGACGCACGCGGATTGCTTGCTCCGAAAGTTGAGAAGCCATCGTTTCGCAGTGCAGCTGAGAGATAAAGCTGGTTGTACGCGTCAAAGCTTGCCTCACCGAAGTACGACAGCGCGTGGATCACGTAATCGTACTCGGTGGCGATTTGCGTAACCGTGTTATTGAGAGTAAACGGCGACGGTGCGATGAGGTTGTTACCCGTAGCATCCAGCTCGCGACCCCGACGACTGTTCACGTTGTTTCCAACCGTAAGGCTGCCGTTGAAATTGGAACTGAATGTGTGCGTCGCAGTTGCAATCAGGTTCTGATCGATCTGCAAATGCATCAGATCGGCGCGGCGAACGAGACCTAGCGGAGACTCGCTCGCGGTAAACGCTTCACCGGTGAGTTGTGTGTCGCCAAAGTAGTCGCCGCCGAAATTCTCCTTCAGGGTCAACCAACTCTTCGGTGTCCACGTCGCATCCACGTTTGCAATCGTGCGATTGGTTTCTTCCGTGCTCGGATTCTCATACAATGCAAACAGTGGATTGTCGTATCCGCGAGAGCGAGTGAGCGATGCGGGCGATGGATCCGGAAAGCGATACGATCTCTGCAAACCTGTGGTCGTCGACAGATACGGGAACTGATTGAAGTCGGGCGGCGTACGGAGGCCGCCCAGCATCAGTCCTGAAACAGAGCCGCCGCGAAGGATCGAAGCGCCGCGATCATCAGCAAACGATATGTTGCCGCCAATCTTGAGGTTGTCGAACACCATGTGCGTGGCTTTCAAACGTGCATCGGTCCGGTCGTAGAAGTTATTCGGACCGATGACTACGCCGTTCTGAGATGCACGACCACCTGACGCGTAGAAGGTCGTGCGATCATTGCCACCCGATACGGTCAGGTGCGTATTGGCCGAGTTGCCTGTGTGAAACAGTTCGCCAAAGTGGTCGTAAACTGGAGTGCCGGGCGCGAGCGCTGGTCCCCATGAGCCGCTGGCTGCGGAGCAATCCGGCGTTGAGCAAGCACCCGCCACTCCGTTGCTGCCCTGACCATACTTGGTCTGAAGCGGAATTGCGTGGTTCACATCATCGACGGAGTAGCTTGAGCTCAACGTGTACCGTGTCGGTCCGGAGTGCCCCGACTTGGTTGTAATCAGAATGACGCCGTTCGATGCACGCGCGCCGTAGATGGCAGCTGCTGCCGCGCCCTTCAGAATGTCAACCGACGCAATATCGTCCGGGTTGATGTCGGACGCGCGATTGGGCGTGTTGGCGCCTGTGAGGCTGCTTCCGTTTACGTTGGTGGAGTTATCGATCGGCACCCCATCAACAACGAAGAGCGGTTGGCCATCGCCCGATAGTGACTTGATGCCTCGGATGCGAATGTAGGCAGAGCTCCCCGGGACGCCGGACTCGGAGACAACCGTAACGCCGGGAGCCTTCGCGGACAGTGCATTTACCAGGTTCGTCTCGTTGCTCTTTGCTATTACCGCCGAGTCAACCGTATTGATGACATTCCCGAGCTTTTCGCGGGTAGTACTCGTCCCCGCTCCCGTGACAACTACTTCGCCGAGGCGCAGTGGGTTCGTCTTGAGATTGAAATTCTGCGTGATTGTGCCCGGCTTCAGCGTGATCTGCACAGACTCCGGGGCGTAACCAATCAAGCGGACTGTCAGTGTGACTTGTTGGCCCAGAGAGCGGCCGGCAGATACCTCGATTGTGAAGCGTCCATTGTCGCGCGTGACACCGCCAAGTCCCATTCCCTGCACGACGACCGCAGCAGACTGCAGCGGCACGCCATTTCCGGTCGTAACCTGCCCGACTATCGTGGTCCCGGTTTGCTGCGCTAACCCGAC
>JBDTAW010000220.1:0-7362 GCA_039924445.1 Gemmatimonadaceae bacterium | reverse complement strand
GGTACCACTCGCATCCGGTGCCTTCTCCTCGCCTATGGTGACGCGTGCCCGCTCCTTGACGGAAACGGTATCCAGCGACGCTGCTGCGCGTGACATCGTTGCGTCGGCTACGAGAAAGTCTTCGTCGGCCAACCGCTTCAATTCGAATTGCTTTGGCGCGAATCCGATCGCTGCATACGTCATGAAGTAATCGCCCTCGCCGCCTGGGAAGGTGATCGTGAACTGACCAGCCTCGTTTGTTCGCGCGTTACGGTTCACACCGCCGCTGACGGACGTTGCTGTAATGCGTACGCCCGCAATCGGCGCGTTATCGGGCCCGACGACCTGGCCTCTGATTACGTCGATTCCCTGCGCGGCGGCGGTGCGCGGTACCGTCGTGTACGCGAGCAGGGATGCAGACAGAATTATTATGAGATGTCGGATGGACATGTGAGTTTGGTTAAGAGCCGTGCGTAGGCATACGCGCCCCTTTGGCAAAGTGTTATGTCGTGTTTCGCCCGACCAGTAAACCGCATCTGGCCGTTGCGCATGCAGCGGCCAAGTCGTCACCGATTGATGCAATCGGTTCGACTACTTGGCTTGCTCTTTGGGCTCCAGATTGGTGCAAATCCGCCCATCGCAAATTCAGCGAGAACCGCTGCGCCCACGTCTTCGATCGCGGGACTGTTCAATCCATGGAGCGTGTTGGCGGGAGGGGACTCGGTTCGCTGTGTCGCCGCTTCCGGTAACTTGGACGGCGCGGCAGACTCGATGTTAAGGTCGTCTGCCGGTGCGCTAGTCAGCCCGCGCTGGCCTCACCTTGAGTCGCGAGCATTGTATGTAAGAATCACGGACGCGCCAGCGGTCGAGGGCTGGACGGCCGCATACCGAGACGACGTGGTAGCTGCGTTGCACGCCTGGGGCTCTACGAAATCACCGGTGTCATTCCAGCTTGTCACCGATTCCGGGCCGGCGGATATACGCATCCACTGGGTGGACCACTTCGACGCCTCCTATGACGGCTTGACTACCCTGACCTGGGAGCCTTCCGGCTGGATTATCAGGGGTGAGGTTGGGCTTGCCGTCCACAGCCGCGACGGCCGCCTGCTGTCAAGTCTACAGCGCGGCCAGGTGATGTTGCACGAAATCGGTCACGTGCTCGGCTTGCTCCACAGTAATAATTCCGCGTCGGTCATGCATCGAGACGTCAATGCGGCGGAGGTTTCCCCCGATGACATGCAAGCACTCCGGGTTTTGTATGTGCCCGCAACCTCTATCCCGGTAGCTTCTCGAGACACGACTGCCGGAGCAAAGGCGCATCGTTGCACGGTTGTCGGATGATGCCACGTAAATACATAAGGATCATATGGTTACGCGGCCGACATCAAGCAGGTTGTTAGGTGATTCTGGAGATTCTCAGGATGTCGCTGCGGCAAACCGATTTCGGTGCTCCGAATAAGTAAATTCGCCTAAGAAATCGTCCGCTGGTGTCGTAACTTAGGGAGATGCAACTTGAACCAGTCGACGCCGAAGCGCCCATAAGTCTTCGGGATGAAGACGCAAAATGCGAGGACGCGCCTCGCCGCAGCAAAATCGTCAAGAAGACTGACAAGCGGCTGAAGCGGCTGACGGCGTTGCAAGCAAAGCTGTACGGCGATGGCCGTTACGCACTGCTTGTCGTGCTTCAGGGGCGGGATGCCGCAGGAAAGGACGGCACGATCAGAACGGTGTTCGGTGCGTGCAACCCGCAGGGTTGTCAGGTTACGAGCTTCAAGGAACCGACTCCTATCGAGCGCAGGCACGACTTTCTGTGGCGTGTCCACAACGCGATCCCACCGCGTGGAATGGTCGGGATCTTCAATCGCTCGCACTATGAGGATGTGCTCGCCGCCCGAGTGCGTGGTACGGTCGGAATACCCATCTGGATGTCGCGCTACGATCAGATCAATGACTTTGAGCGGATGCTCGTGCAGAACAACGTCATCATCCTCAAGTTCTTTCTCCACGTTTCGCGGAACGAGCAGCGTCGCCGGCTGCTGAAGCGGGTCGAGAAGAGCGAAAAGAACTGGAAATTTCGCGAGGGAGATCTAGACGATCGCCGCCAGTGGGACGCGTACACCGACGCCTACCACGACATGCTGCGACGCACGTCCACCAAGGCGGCACCGTGGTACCTGGTTCCGGCGGACGACAAGAAGGTTCGCAATTACTTTGTTACTGGGGCCGTCGTGCGGGCGCTGCGAAAGATGAAGCTCCGCTACCCGAACGCCGATCCGAACATGCTTCTGAAGGCGGAGCAGATTCTAACAGGGTAAACAGCGTGTCGACTCGTTCTAGAGCAGCATTTGTTGGACTGGGTGCCATCGGCACTCCCATGGCGCGGCATGTGGCCGCCATCACATCACTCTCTGTCTGGAATCGAACGCGATCCAGGGCCGCCCAGTTCGCCGCAGAGACGGGAGCGCGCGATGCGACTTCGCCGGCGGACGCAGCGACTGATGTGGAGTTCTTCATTACCTGTCTGCCGACATCGGCCGAAGTCGAGTCTATCCTGTTTGGGCCGGGTTCCGCCGGGAATGGCGCGCCAGACGGCGCTGCTGCCCAACTCAAGCCCGGCGCAATCGTGATCGACTGCACATCGGGAGATCCCGCAACGTCGCGCCGTACCGCTGGGCGGCTGGCTGCGCGCGATATCGGCTTCATCGACGCACCGGTGAGCGGTGGGGTTATCGGAGCGGAGCAGGCCAAACTCACCGTGATGGTCGGCGGAGATTCGGATACGCTGGAGCGCGCGCGTCCGATTCTGGAATCGTTTGCCGGCAAGCTTGTCCACTGCGGCGCGGTTGGGACAGGCGACGCCGTAAAGGCGATCAACAACGCGCTGCTCGCAGTGCACGTGTGGTCCACCGCCGAGGGCCTCGCGACACTGTCCAAGCTCGGTGTCGACCCGGCCGTCGCGCTCGACGTAATCAACTCTTCCAGCGGCCGCTCCAACAGTTCGATAAATCTGTTTCCCGAACGAGTCCTCAACCGCAGCTTCCCCCGTACTTTCAGGCTTGCGCTCCTGGACAAGGATGCACGAATCGCAGCCGCGATTGCGGAGCAGACCGGCACTCCGGCTGACATACTGGCGTTGACTTCCAGGCTCTTCGCCGAAGCGCACGCCGAGCTGGGTGAGGACGCTGACCACGTAGAAGCCGTCAAGGTTGTGGAGCAGCGCGCGGGGGTCGAAATCAGCGGCGGGACTCGATAGCTGTCATGGGCTATATTTGAGCCGGATGACTGAGCACACAGAGACCATACTTGATGCAAATGCGGTTGAGCGAACCCTTCGCCGCATGGCTGGCGAGATCGTCGAATCGAATGGTGGCACAGACAATCTCATAATCGTTGGCATCCAGCGTCGCGGGGTGCAGCTTGCCGACCGGATCGTTGCCCTTATCAACGCCAGTGACGGCGTCACGGTCCCTCGTGGCGCACTCGACATAACGCTGTACCGGGACGATCTCCAGACGATCGGTCCGCGGCCAGTCGTGGGGGCCACCGACATTCCCGGCGCCATCGATGGAAGCACGGTCGTGATCGTGGACGACGTCCTTTTCACCGGCCGAACCATTCGAGCGGCGCTCGACGAGCTCGCAGACTTTGGCCGGCCGGCGCGAATAGAGCTTGCCGTGCTGATCGACCGAGGCGGTCGCGAGCTGCCGATCCAGCCTGATGTTGTCGGCCGAAAAGTCGACGCCCGCCCGGGTGATCGGGTGGACGTTCTTGTCGATGACCTGGACGGTCGCTCGGGGGTCGTACTCGTGTCCAAGCGATTCGAATGACTGCGGCGACTCCGCTGGGCAAGGACCTTTTGGGGCTCGAGCCGCTCAGCGGAGAGCAGATTACTCTCATTCTCGATACCGCGGAGCCGTTCAAGGAGATCAGCGAACGCGCCATCAAGAAGGTGCCCACGCTGCGCGGGTCCACGGTCGTCAATCTCTTCTTTGAGAATTCCACGCGAACACGAGTGTCGTTTGAATTCGCTGAGAAGCGACTCTCCGCGGACACGGTGAATGTCGCCGCGTCCGCCTCGAGTGTCACCAAGGGCGAGACACTCGTTGACACCGCGCGCAATCTTGAAGCAATGCGAATCGACATGGTGGTGATGCGTCATCCCTCATCGGGCGCTGCAGCGTTCCTGGCAGACCGAATTGAATCAAATGTGATCAATGCGGGCGATGGCACGCATGAGCATCCCACACAGGGTCTGCTCGATCTGTTGACTTTGCGGGACCACTTCAAGAAGATCGAAGGTCTTCGAGTCTGCATTTGCGGCGACATACTCCACTCTCGCGTAGCACGTTCGAACATCTGGGGCCTTCGCAAGCTCGGCGCTGAAGTGGGAGTCTGCGGCCCACGATCGTTGTTGCCGAGTGCGATCGATGAGATGGGAGTCACCGTATTTTCGCGCATTGAAGAAGCCATCGAATGGTCGGACGCACTCAATGTTTTGCGGCTTCAACTTGAGCGCATGACATCCGGATACATACCGTCACTCAGAGAATACAACCGATATTTCGGAGTGACACGCGAGCGGCTGGAACGTGCGCCGCGAGACGTACTCATACTTCACCCGGGACCGATGAATCGCGGCGTAGAGATTGATTCTGATGTTGCGGATGGACCGCACAGCGTGATCCTCCCGCAGGTTACAAACGGCGTCGCGGTGCGTATGGCTGTTCTGTATCTGCTTTCGGGCGGGCGGCCGGAAATGGCGGAAGCAGCGAAGACAGGCAAGAGCGGAGGGGCCGCGTGAACCGCCCGCTCGTGCTTACCGGCGGTCGGTTGCTCGATCCATCGCAGGGTCTCGACGTGGTAACGGACATCCTGCTGAGCGGCGGCAAGGTCGTCGATCACGGCGGCAACATCGGACATCCCGATGATGCGCTTGTCGTCGATTGCGACGGTATGATTGTCGCCCCCGGATTCATTGATGTGCACTGTCATCTTCGCGAGCCCGGGCGTGCTGATGTTGAAACCATTGCGAGTGGCGCGCGCGCGGCAGCGGCTGGTGGTTTCACCGCGGTATGCGCGATGCCGAATACTGATCCTGTCATCGACAATCCCGCAGCGGTCGGCTTCGTCGTTCGTCAGGGCCTGCTTGCGAAGGCAGCGCGTGTGTATCCGATCGGCGCGATTTCAGTCGGCCAGAAGGGAGAGGCGCTCGCCGAGTTCGGCGAGATGATCGATTCTGGCGCGATCGCAGTGAGTGACGACGGGAAGCCAGTCGTCTCCGCGCAACTGATGCGCACAGCGCTTGAATACGCACGCAGCTTTGGAGTTCCGGTCATCGACCATTGCGAAGAGCCTACGCTCGCCGCCGGTGGCGCGATGAATGAGGGACTCGTGTCCGCGAGACTCGGCCTCAAGGGCATCCCGGACGAGGCAGAAGAGATCATGGTGATTCGCGACATACTTCTCGCAAGACTCACGCGTGGACATGTGCATCTGGCTCACATGAGCACCAAGGGATCGGTAGAATTGATCCGGTGGGGCAAGGAACGCGGCATCAATGTGACAGCCGAAGTCTGTCCACATCATCTGTCCCTCACGGAAGACTCCGTCGAGGGTTACAACACGAATGCGAAGATGAACCCTCCGCTGCGGACCGCTGAAGATGTGGAGACGCTGCGCGAGGCTGTCCGTGACGGGACGATCGACCTGGTCGCAACTGATCACGCTCCGCATCACTACGACGAGAAGGAGCGCGAGTTCTCGAATGCGCCCAACGGAATAGTTGGCCTCGAGACAGCCCTGGCCGTGGTGGTCGATAGTCTCGTCGTGCCGGGCCACATCGATTTCGGCACTCTTGTCGAAAGAATGTCGTGCAGCCCGGCTCGACTGTTCAAGCTCCCCGGAGGTAGCTTACGGAAGGGATCTCCGGCGGACGTGACTATCTTCGATCCGGTCCAGCGCTGGACAGTTGACCCGCGTCAGTTCATGTCCAAAGGAAGGAACACGCCGTATGCTGGGAAAACGCTGACTGGCCGGGCGATCTGTACTGTTGTGGGAGGCGAGATCGTCTACACTCTGGACGAACAGAGGGACGGAAAATGACAGCAACCGACACCGAGGCGATGTCGGCTCTACATGCGCTGCTGGATGAACGGCAGCGATACCAGGGGTGGCTTGCCACACTGGAGAGCCGACGCAACTCAACACCGCCTCACGTTTACGAGAGGGTTCAGCAGGATTACGTGGGCCGGCTTGACCGGGTCATGGAGAATCTTGCCGAGCGCGCGGGCCAGCTTTCAGGGACGATTTCGTCGCTGACTTCGGAGCTATCGACACTCCGGCAGCATGAAGCTGATCGGACCGATGAGCGTCACGAAGCCGAATTGCGGGCAGCAGTCGGCGAGTTCACGCCTGAGGATTGGGATCGTCGCAGAGCGGAAGCCGATGCCGATCTGGAGCGAATTGCAACGGACAAGCATTCGCTGCAGGCTGAGCTGGAGGAACTGCAGCGGATTGTGGCACTGACTGGTTCGATTCACTCGGCGGAGCCTCCGATCAGCAACCCCGGCGTCGGTAGTCCATCGGGAAGGGCGGCGGCGCCGGCGATGAGCACGGGCGAAACGGCGCAGTCGATCGAAGATTTCGTCGCGGAATGGCATGGCCCTCAGGCGAGGTCCGCCACGGGTCGTGCCGCGGAGAAATCGATGGACGCGGAGCATGCGGTGCCGGATGGTCCGGATCTGGATGATCTGGTGATTCCTGCAGCGCCGATGGGCGGCAATCCTGTCGGAGCAGCTGGAGCGGACTACGGAATTGCCAACGGCGTCAGCGGCGTTCCGGCTGCCGGTGGAACGCCGCCATCGCGTTCACAACCAGCTGTTCAGATCGCACAGGGCGCTCAGGCCGACGTGCGCCGAGACGCAGACAAAACCCTGAAATGTCCTGAATGCGGCGCCATGAACTACGCGACGGAATGGTACTGCGAGAAGTGCGGTGGAGAATTGTCGACGTTCTAGCAGCGATCGGGGGAATCCATTTCCGAGGTGATGGAAATGGTGATCGGTGGGAGGGCGCGGATCAGTCCGCGCCCGGGCGATTACGCAGCAGTCTTCGCAGCTGCCTTTGCCATGCGGCTCTTGCGACGGGCAGCTGCGTTCTTGTGAACGAGTCCCTTGCGAGCGGCGCGATCAAGAAGCGTTACAGCTTCTGCCATCGCTTCTGGAGAGGCATTTTCGGCTTTCGCCTTTTTGAGAGCCGTACGAAGCGTGGAACGCTGAGCGCGATTGCGCACCTGCGCTGCACGGGACTTACGCATATTCTTCTTCGCTGACGCGATATTCGGCATGACGGGGCTGGTTAACTCGATGAGGCGAAAGCGTTTCC
>JBDTAW010000219.1:0-5805 GCA_039924445.1 Gemmatimonadaceae bacterium | reverse complement strand
CGGCGCTCTCCCCGGCGGGGTCGGCGGGGACGAACACACTCGTCACGGCAACGAAGCAACTCGGCGACTCGACAACCGACGCCGGGACCGCGATTGCCGGGATTTCCGCGCTCTTGGCCGGGCTCATCCAGCCGACGACGACGGCGGGCAAGTCGCTCTCTGGCGTGCTGGCCGCGTTCGGCGGTATCATGCCGGTGGCGGGCGCGGCGGACAAGTCTCTCTCGGATGTACTCGACACGTTCACGGCGCTCCCGGCGAACGTGGACGTGCTCACGGCGTCGCTGACCAACCTACTTGCGGCCATCCAGCAGGGTATCAGCATCCCCGCGCCGACGTTCCACGTGAAACAACAATCGGCAAACCTCACCATCGCCGCGCCGAACATAACGGTGCAACCTCTTCGGGGCGTGCACCTTAACGCTCCCACGGTGACAATCGGCACGCCCGCCCCGCTCACCGTCCGAGCGCCCGTTGTCACCGTTGCGGAGTTCAAGCCCGTCGCGCTCGACACGCCGCCGCTCTCCGTGACGCCGTTCGCGAGCGTGGTCATGGCCGCGCCGCCTATCTCCGTCAGCATGGCCGCGCCGATTGTCATTCCAGCGCCGACAGTCACGTTGTCGCAAGCGACGCCGAGTGCGCTCACCGTCGCGCCGCCTACCGTCTCGCTCACGCGCCCGCTGTCGCCGGTGGTGGTCCAGCCGCCGCTCGCCAGCGTGAGCGCCTACACGGGCACGCGGGCTATCGCGCCGCCAACGGTCCATGTGGGCGCGCTGGCCTCGCTCCAGTTGTCCGCGCCGAAGGTTTCGGTCCCGCCGCTCAGTCCGGTCCGCGTGGCGTCGCCGTCGGTCACGGTCGGCACGTTGCCGCCGCTCAAGCTCAGTGCGCCGCCGGTGTCGGTGAAGCCGTTTAACCCGGTGGTATTGAAGGCACCGACGGTCGTCCTACCGCCGACGAGGCCGGTGTCCGACCCATTGCCGCAACAGCCGATTCGACAGACGGGGCTACCGGGAGGCGGCACGCTCACGCCCGAACTCATGCGCGCGCTAGCGGATGCGGTCACGAACGCGACGACCCCGACGCCGACAGCGCCGGATGTTCACCTCCACGGTGACGTGTTCGTGGACGCACGCGACAAGACTGCCGCGCAACTCTTCACGGCGGTCAAGTCGGAAATCCAGAAGGTCGCCCGCCAGAAAACGGGCGACTCGACGCAAGTCCTTACCGCGCTCCAGCAATAGGGCGACGACATGGCCTTCATTACAATCGGCGGCACGCTCGTGGAAGTGCAGCACGCATCGGCGTCGCAAAACGCATCGACTGACATCGGCGAGTCCGCGCGCTCGTTCTCCGGGATGTTTCGGACCGGCGTGCGCGCACAAAAGCGCGCGTGGCAATTCACACTCATCCCAATGTCGGAGTCGGTGTGGGAGGCGTTGCTCGCGGGCTTCGGCATCTACACGCCGCTCGTTTGCACGGGCGATTTTGTCAATGGCGCGAACGTGACGTGCGTGGTGCAGATTGGCAACGTGGGCTTCATTCCCTCCGGCTCGTCGTTCGTGCGCGACGCCGCCATCACGCTCTTAGAGGTGTAGCGCGGGTGCGGAACATCACCACCACGGAGCGCAACCGGCTCTCAGCGGCGCACGCCAATTTCTATCTCAGGGTCAACGTCCGCGACTCGGAGAACAACTGGCGCGACCTCACGAACACGGGGAGCGTGGACTACGTGGACTCCGTGTCGTGGTCCGCGTCGCTCGACTCGGCGACCATGACGGGTAGCGTGACGCTCAAGCGCGAGCGCCGGGGCGGCTTCTCGCTCGCGCCACTCTTGACGGGGAGTTCGCTCAACAAGGACTCGCACGGCGCGTATGCGCCACTCTTGGACGTGGGGCGCGGGATACAGATTCTTACCGCCGTCACCGCACACGGGACCGCGCCCGTCACTGGTGATTGGAAAGAAGTGTTCTTGGGGCGTATCACGGACATCGACTTCACGTCCGACCCGATAACGCTCACCATTGCCGACATCGGCGTGGACATCATCGACACCACGATTGAAGCCGTGCGGACATATGGCGATGCGGTGGGCGTCGCCGTGGAGACGGTGGTCCAGTCGGAACTCGACGACAACATGGGGGCGGGCATCGTCACGCTCTACGTTCCCGTCGCGTCCACCTTCACGATTTACAACACGGATACCGGCACCTACTCGCCGGACCGTGGGCCGCTCATGGATGCCATCCGCGCGCTCGCGCTCCAAATCGGGTGGGACTTGCGCTACAAGTACGACTCATCGGACGTGTTTCGGCTGACGTGGTACTCGCCGGACCGTACCAAGACGGTCAGCGACGCGACGATTGGGCCGAACGAATACTTGAACGTCACTCGGCTCGCCATCTCGAACGCGGACATTCGGAACGTCGTCAAGGTCAACTTCCAAGACAAGAACACCGGCATCGTGTCCAGCCAAACGGCATCCGACTCCGGGAGTATCGCCGAGTTCGGACGCCGCTACATGGAAATCGGCGAAGGCACCTCGACGAACATCAACGACGCGACGCACGCGCTGGCGATGGCGACGGCGGCAGTCAGCGACATGAGTGAGCCTGTCGCCGCGCAGTCGATTGAGCAGTTCTATTTCTGGCCGGTCGAACTCGGCGACTTGCTGACGTACTCGGCCAACGGCGTGCACTACGACACGGACCAACAGTTCGGTGTCGTGGCCTATTCGCACACGCTCTCGGCGACCTCGCACCGCACGACGATTGACGTGAGCGGCCACGTCGCGGGCGCGTACAGGCAATGGCTCACCACGCGGAACGGGGAGTTCACCGGGCAAATCTCGAACGGGCCGTCGCCGAACATCTTCCCGCTCGTGGGCGAGTCGCAAGCGTTCGAGGACGCGACCCGCGACGGGATGGCGTGGGTCCAAGTGGCGTTCGAGGCGGAGACGCAAAGCATCGACATCTACGCCGTGGAGTCGTCCGCAGCCAACTCGCCGATACCCGCGCTGTCGTCAAGCTATCTCGCCTACTCGCTCGCACGGCAAGAGGGCGACAAGTGGTCGCTCGACAACGTGGAGTACATCGTCGGGATAGCGACGCGCACGCTGTACTACCGCAAGATTATTGCGTTCGGCTTGGGGAAGGACCAAGCCGAGCAGGGGCCAACGATTGTCGAAGAGGTGCAAGCGGTGGATGTCGGCGTCGGGCCGAGCGGTCCACCAACGGCGTTCGCGAAGGCGACGGCGGGAACGACGAACCGCATCACTTGGACAAATGGAGATGCGAGCGCCTACACGATTCTCTTTCGGAACGGCATCGGGATTGTGTTGCCCGCCGGGGTGACGGCGTTCATCGACACGGGACTGCCGTCGTCGGTGACGTACACCTACGCGATAGCGCACTTGAAGAACGGGCAGACGAGCGCCTTCGCTGGCGGTGGCTCTGGCGGTACGGTCACGCCACCGTCGAGCGACCCCATTGCACCCGCGTGGGCGAGCGGCACGCCGACGCCCACGGGCACCAATGGTGTCATCTTCACATGGACAGCGGACGCGGCATCGACGGAAATCGCAATCGAAATTGCGACCTTCGTCATCACGGGCATCTTCACGGAACTCATCGTATGGACCGACCCTTCGCACGTTCCGAACGGGACGTACACCGATACGTCGCAAGCGAACGGCACGAAGTACAACGCGCGTGTGCGCTCAAAAATAGGCGGGCTGTACTATTATTCGACGCAAAAAACGGCGATGTGGGGCACGCCACCAATGGTCGCGCCGAAGTTCGTGGACGGCACGCCGTACTTCGATGGAAGCTCTACCGACTTTAACTGGACGACCGCTTCGAGCGCAGTCGTGTCGCTGGACTTGCTCGTTAACGGCGCGGTGGTCTATCACACGGCATCGTCGAGTTGGGCGCAAGCAGGAAACACAAACATCTCGAACGCGACCTATGGCGGCAAATCCGCCCAACTCCGGGCGAACTATGCGGGCGGCGTGACCGCGAGTTCGGCTATCGTTAGGATTCCAACGCACACGGGTGGACTATGACTGCACCGCTCGTCAAGGATACGCTCGGACGACCGCCGGTTGAACTCACGCTCGCACCGGACGGCGGCACCATTCCATCGGCGTTCGTGCAAATCGCTGGCGACACGATGACGGGCGACCTCACCGCGCCGCATTTTATCGGCAACGGCGTGGCGGTGACGAACCTCGCGTGGACTAACCTTACGGGGATTCCAACAACAATCGGCGCGTTCGGCTTCACGGATTTCAATAGTCTCGGCGACGCGCGATGGGTGCAACTCGCGAATGTCGGTGTCGCGAGTGGCGTCGCGTCGCTCGACGGGACGGGCAAGGTGCCGACATCACAACTGCCCGCGTTCTCGTTCGGCCACGTGTTTACGGTCGCGAGCCAAGCAGCGATGCTCGCGCTCTCAACCGCCGTGGCTGGCGACTTGGCGGTGCGGAGCGACATTAGTGACACGTTTATTCTCTCGGCGACGCCCGCTTCGACGCTCGGAAATTGGGTGCAGCTATTGTCGCCGGGCGGTACGGTGTCGAGCGTGTACGGTCGGACTGGCGCGGTGACAGCAACGGCGGGCGATGTCGCCTACTCGGATTTGAGCGGCATCCCGACTGACTTCGCGGGCTTCGGGTTGCTCACGGAGCTTCATACGGCGGGCGATGCGCGCTGGCTCGCGCTCACGGGCGGCACGGTGACGGGCTTCACATCGTTCGCCCGCACGACGACGACCACGGCACCCGTGACGGGTGCCGACGAGGAGGGGCTACAGTCGAGCATTACGTGGAACCCGTCATCTGCCACGACGAACAACAATCCGATAATCGGCGTCTACGGCGTCGCGCAGATTGACGGCTCATATTCGGCGTGGGGCGCGCATCAGAGTTTCATCGTCGGCGTCGCGGGCGTGGCGCTCGCGCCGAGTACGCGCACGGCTGACATCTACGGTATTCTCGGACTGTGGGGCATCGTTCAGAAGCAGAACACAACGGGCAACGCGCACTTCTTGAACGCCGCCATTATGAGGGCCGACAACTGGGGCGGCACCGTTGACCAACACAACGGCATCGAAATCCAATTGACAGTCGGAACGGGCGGTGCCGCCGCTGTCTCGACACTTGCGCGCAGCTTGTGGGTGCACGCGCCGACGATAACGCACGCCGGGAGCGGTGGCACGAGCGCCTACGGCATCTACATCGACAACTACGCATCGGTCCCGTTCTCCGGTTACACGAACGCGTGGGCGTTGTACGTCGAAGGAGGCGATGTCTACTTAGGCGGGAATCTCACCGTCGGCGGCGTCGCGAAAATCGGGAGCGCGTTTCAACTCGACGGATGGGCGGCGGGCAGTTCGTTCGGGAGCCATTCGCTCGGCGTGCTATCTCATCAAACAGGGAGTCTCTACAAGCAAAGTTTCTCCGGCTTCGATACGCTCGGTAATATGTTTTTCCAGTCGGGACACGACGCCATCCCTGCCGACTACGACCCCCCCGGCTTCTACTGGTCGAGTAGTACGGGGAACGTCGGCGGAACGGAAATGGCGATGTTGCCACGCCTTAACGATGTGAATTGGAGCGATTTGTTCCTCGCCACATCTGCGGTTACCCGCAGCGCATCTATTCTAAACCTACCGCCGTGCATCGCGGGAAGTCATGTCGTTCAGTGGCAACCCAATACGGATGTACCATCATTTCAAGTCATGGTTGCCGGTGGCGGAAATCAGGCAGATGTGATGCGCTTCTTGCCGGATGGCTACGGGCTCGCGTCGGCG
>JBDTAW010000218.1:0-9675 GCA_039924445.1 Gemmatimonadaceae bacterium | reverse complement strand
AGTCGGAGGAGCTTGAGCGCGAAGGCGGCAAGCTCATCTATTCCTTCGACATGAAGACCGCTGGGAAATCCGGCATCGACGAAGTGAATGTGAATGCCCTGAACGGTAAGCTCGTCGGCAAGGTTGGGCATGAAGGCCCAGCCGATGAAGCAAAAGAGGCAAAGGCCGAGCACGAGAAGGCGCCCAAGAAGCCCAATTGATCCATGCGCACTGACGAGAAGCGCGGGTCCGGCATTGGCCGAGCCCCGCGCTTCCGTTATTCGCTCGCCGAAGACTCCAGCCTGCGGACCATCAAGACAGCCGTCTCAGTACGGGCGCCGAGGAACTCTCTCGACTGTTTCAGACTAACCGGTAGCCCGTCATGAGCAGCAACCCGATCCACAGCACGGCTCAACAGTAGAATCCGCCAGTGGCTTTGTTGCCCGAACGAAACCGCTGAAGAACTTCCCGTCGATCTCTCGCGCGAATGCCTCCGCATCTACGCCGCTACCAGCCAGGAACGCCGCTGCGTCTTCAGCTTTGTACACACGAGTTGGTTCGATGCTCGGGTCCTTGAAGCCCACGTCGCGGAGAAGTGATAAAAACTCCTGCTCTTCGAGCGCGCCGGCAACGCATCCGATCCATAACTCCATGTTCTTGCGAATCGCAGTCGGAACAGTTCCGCGCACGATCACATCCGAGATTGCGAATCGTCCACCCGGCTTGAGTACGCGGAACGATTCTGCGAGCACCTTTCGTTTGTCTGCAGAAAGATTGACGACGCAATTGGAAATGATCACATCTAGGGTGCCGTCGGGGAGCGGGATGTGTTCTATCTCCCCCCTGAGAAATTCAACATTCTCAACGCCGGCCTTTCGCTTGTTCTCGTTGGCGAGCGCCAGCATTTCATCAGTCATGTCGAGGCCGTAGGCCTTGCCGGTTGGACCAACGCGCTTGGCGCTGAGCAGTACATCGATTCCACCGCCGGAACCGAGATCGAGGACGGTCTCGCCGGGATTCAACTGTGCCAACGCGGTCGGATTGCCGCATCCGAGCGATGCCAGCAACGCTTCGGCAGGAATCCCCGCAGTCTGACCCTCGTCGTAGAGATTCGATGTAATGGGATCCCAGGCCTCGGTTGTCGCGCCGCAACATCCACTCGAACCACAACAACTGGCCGCCGTATCACCCTCAACGACGCGCATCGCAGCGGAACCGTACTTCTCCTTCACAGTCGCCCTCAATTGATCCTGATCGGTCATGTCCGGCATTGTATTCTCCCTATATCAATAAAAGTTGATGGGTCACTCAAAAAAAGCGTCAACTACAACATTCACCAGCGCGACCCGCGACACGACGTCCACGCGGCCGCAGGTCCTTGAGAATTGCTTCAGCGTCGTCGAACGTCTCACGGTTGAGTTCGTAATACGACCAGCGTCCCTCTCGGCGGTCGGTCACGATTCCCGCGTCCTTCAGAACACGAAGGTGGAATGAGAGCCGGGACTGAGCCGCATCCAGAGCGTCCTGTAACTCGCAGACGCACCGTTCGCCCGACTCGAGCATCGCGATGATTTCAAGGCGAGTCTCATCGGACAGCGCCTGGAAAATCTGCGCGGCGCGCGCGGTGTGGGAGACTGTCTCAGTTGGCATGCTTTGAATATATCAACTATTATTGATACGTCAAGAGACGCGGAACAGCCCTCGTTCAGACGGCGGCTGACGGAGCAGCCGTGACCGCTCTTTTCAGGGTCACCGTGAACGTTGAACCGGATCCCGGACTGCTCTGGGCTGTCACATCGCCTCCCATTGCGCGAGCCAGGGAGCGGCTGATGGCCAACCCGAGGCCGACGCCGTCCGTCGAGCGCGTCAGCATTGGGTTAACCTGAACGAAGGGCTCGAATATTTTGCCAAGCTCGGTCGGCGCGATCCCGATTCCAGTGTCGCGGATTCGAATGTGGACTGATGTCTCATCGGAGTCGCACTCCACTGCGACGCTACCGCCTTTGAGCGTGAACTTTTCCGCATTGGTGAGCAGGTTGAGTACGATCTGCCGAATCTTGTCCTCGTCGCCACGCACCACGAGCGCTGAGCTGTCGAGACTGTCGAGCACGCTTACATCGAACCGTAGTTTCTTGCGGTCCATTTGCGGCGCGATCATCTCCGTTACGCCTAGAAGAACCGCACGCACGTCCACGTCAGCCTCTGCGACCAGGACCGTGCCGGCCTCCAGCTTGGCGAAGTTCAGTATCTCGTTAATCAATCCCATGAGATGTCGCTGACTGCGCGTTATCCTGGAAAGATCGAGGTGCTGTGCTTCGGTTACGGGACCGCGGACGCCCATGTCGATCAATTGCGTGTATCCAGCGATTGCATTCAGGGGCGTTCGCAACTCGTGGCTCATCGTGGCAAGAAACTCAGCCTTGACACGATTACTCGTCTCAACTTCCACGATCTTTCCGCGCAGCGCGTCGCTCGTGACTTCGAGTTCGTCGGCACGTGCCGCGAGTTCTGTGCTCGCGGTCGCAAGTCGTAGTTCAGCGTCCTTCCGTTGCGTGATGTCCTCCATGGCAAGCAGGACGAGTGGAGGTCCGTCTCGCTCCGCGGCAATACGTGTTCCGCTGACGCACATTGTCAGATCGCCAAGTCGCTTCATGTTCGCCCGGATCTCGAAATCCTCAAACGGCTCGCCCGTCGCCACGGTGCGCGCAAGAAGTTGGTGAAGCTGCGCGTTGTCCCACGAGTGTTCGGCGATCTCGAATAGTGTTTGACCAAGTGTTGCGCCTGGAGTAGTTCGCAATGTCGCATAGAACGCCTCATTCGCGCTTACTCCGCGGAGTGTTCCGTCCAACACCAGCAACGGCTCGCGCACGGTCTGAACAATCGCCTCGGCGTAGCGCTTCGCTGCATCCAGTTGCTCGGACGCGCGTTTCCTGGAATCGATATCCTGGTAGACGATGACGGCGCCATCTACCCGACCTCCCGACGTGCGATACGGACGGACGTGCATCATGTACCAGTGACCGTCACGGTCGCGAACCTCAAGTTCGGCCGGTGTCAAAGTCTCGATCACTCGACAGATCATGTCTTCCATGTTGGTGACATGAATGCTCGATCGAATGTCGCCGATTGGTCGGCCCACGTCCGTTGGAATGAGGTGAACCAGTCGCTCGGCACCCTCGGTGAACCGCCGAATGCGAAGGTCGGTCCCAACCATGATCACGGGAACGTGCATCGCGCTAAGCAGGTTATTCAAATCGTCATTCAGGCGATCAGCGTCCGAGTTCCGAACTCGCAGCTCATCGTTCAACGTTGTCAGTTCCTCGTTGAGCGATTGCAGCTCTTCTTTTGATGTTTCTATTTCTTCGTTGGTGCTCTGGAGTTCCTCATTGCTGGACTGGATTTCTTCATTAGCCGCCTGGAACTCTTCAACTACTGACGCGTGCTCCTCGGTTACCGCCTGGAGATGCCGCTGCGCTGCCTCCAGCTCCTGGCGAACCTCGCCAAGTTCCCGCGCGGTGCCATGACGGTTGGTCGCCCGCGCCGAGCCTGCGTGTTTTCGGCTGATCGCCTTCGCCCTCGCAACAGGCTTGCCAGTTTCAGAATCATCCGTCGCCGCGGGTGGCAACGAGATGCGCGCGTCCTCGAACGAAATGACGAAGTACTGGGCCGCAGAACCCGCCACTTTAAATGGTGCAACATCCAGCGTTACATGCTTGCGCTCCTTACCATCCTGGAATGCAATCCTGTCCACACGTACCGAACGAGCTTCCTCCCGCGCAGTCTGCACAGCGCGGCGCAATTCACTCGTCAAAGCCGGCTTCACCATCTTCAGTAGATGGAAACTCGCGGTTCCCGAACTCGGGTCGATGTACGCGCCGGTCTGGCCACGGAACTGAAGAATCTGAAGCTCGTCGTCCACGACAACGGCGGCTGGGGCATAGCTTCCGATGACCACATGGTCCGCCGCGCGTTGCACGTCTGGAACTGCTGGCATTCGACTGACGGCACGTGACGCGTCATCGCCATGCACCGACGTTCCGAGCAGCTGCTGGTTGGGAGCTTTCGGATCCCGTTGACGCTCTGGCCGCACCGCGCTGATGTCGAGATATTGCGCGCGAACAGTTCCGGGTGTCCGGGCATAGATCCGGTGCTTCTTATCGACCGCTGTGAACAGGGTCGGTGCTGCGCCGGTTGATTCCGACGTGCCTAGGAGAAGAATGCCGTCCTGCTTGAGTGCGTAGTGGAATACGGCAAGCAGCCGGGAGTGGGCACTGGGCTGCAAGTAGATCAACACGTTTCGGCAACTGACCATATCAAGATGCGAGAACGGCGGGTCCGCGGTGATATTCTGTACGGCGAAGATGCAACAGTCGCGGATAGCCTTGGTCACGCGATAGCCGTTGTCCTCTCTGGCAAAGAAGCGACGCAGGCGTTCCTGGGTTACATCCGCCTCGATGCCAAGCGGATAGAATCCGGCGCGCGCAACAGCGATCGCGGCGGCGCTCAAGTCAGTCGCAAAGATCTGGATCGGCATACCGGCGGCATACGCATCAAGGAGTTCCGTAATGCAAATCGCTATGGAGTAGGCTTCCTCGCCAGTGGAACAGCCAGCGATCCATATCCTTAAAGGCGCGTCGTCCTTCGCCGCACCGGCGCGGGTCGAACCGCGCGCTTTCGCGTGTCGTTGGAGAAGGCCGGGGAGGACTGTATTTGTCAATGCGGTAAAGACGTCGGGATCCCGGAAGAATCGCGTAACGCCGATCAACAGATCATTGTAGAGCGTCTCGAGTTCCGACGTATCGTGTCGGAGCATGTCGGTATAGGCGCCGAGCGTTTCCACCTTGCGCAGCGCCATGCGGCGCCGAATACGGCGCTCGACAGTGCCTATTTTATACAGATCGAAATTCACACCAAACCGTCGGCGCAGCAGCGCAGAGATATTCGTGACTTCAGCGGTCGCCGGCCAAGCCGTGTCACCTGAATCGCCGAGCTCGATAGTCGTCGAAGCTGGCGACGAACCGTTATCGCCGTGCGGGGCGGTCCCGTTTCCATCAGCCCCGTCCGAGTAGTGACCGTTCAACCGCAGATACGGGTGTTCGCCAAGCCTCGCCACCTGGGTGGCAATCTCCGCCGGCGTCGCGACTACATCGACACAGTTCGTCGCGATCGCGGCAAGCGGCATTCCCTGTGATGACGCAGTCGCAGGATCCTGCACGAACGTGATGCCCCCTGCGCCCCTGATGGCGCGTACACCGAGCGCACCGTCGGAACCGGTGCCCGAAAGTACGACGCCGATCGTGCGACTCTCCTGCACGTCTGCCAGCGACCGGAACAGCGCATCGATCGGTAATGGGGGCCGTTCGAGTGGATCGCGTGGCGCAAGCTTGAGATGACCGTCTATGAGCGTCATCATCGTGTCCGGCGCGATCACATAAGCGCGATCGACTGCAATTCGCTCACCGTCGGCCGCCTCGTGTATCGGGATCGCAGAGTGCTTCGCGAGCAGTTCAGCCAGGATACTGCCGTGCGTCGGACTCAGGTGTTGCACGATCATGTACGCGACGCCGGTCTTTGCCGGAACATGCCGGAAGAAGTCGGAAAGCGCCTCCAGACCACCTGCAGATGCGCCAATCCCGACAACCGTTACCGGCGAATCCTTGACAGTTTCGGCTGCCGACTCGGCCGATGCGGCCGTTTCTGCCGGTTTACGAGTCGTGGGTCGTGCGGCAGCTGGCTTCCGCACTTTGACTCCTCCGGATGCTTGCTGCGCCGATTGCTGCTGTTTTGTCTCTTTTGGGGCGGCCCGTGGGCCACGGGACGCGTTTTTGGCCCGTTTTGAACTTCTCACTGCGGAATCACACCGGCGTCATGCAGCACTTTGATGCCCCCTCGGGCCAGCTCACACGATGGACCATGTAAGCTACAACCAGCCCGACGCATTGCAAAGAGCAAAGCAATAAGCATGCTCGGTAGGCGTAATGCAAAAATCTCTGCAGAGGGATTTGCAGACACATTAGCGCACGGAGATTGAAGGCCAGCACAAAAGATCAGGCCTCAAAGCGAACCAAACAGATCGCCTTGAGGCCCGATTTCTCTACTTACCGATGGTCAACCACATTCCGAGAACCCGCACACGTGACATTTGGCGCAACCTTCCGCGAGCTCGAGTTGCGAACCGCAATCCGGGCATGTCTGCATGAAGCCGTCGCTGTTGTTGTAAGCATCGAAGCCCATCTGCATCTGAGCCTGCGCGGCCGCGACGTCTGACGCTGCCTTGATGACTTCGGCTGTCGCGCGCGGTGCCTGAGCTGCTGCATTTGCCGCCGAGAGCAGGTCCTGCTGAATGCCCTGCTTCTCACGCGTCCATTCCTCGAGCGCAATGCCGATTGCGTCGGGCACCGACAGAACCTTGTGCGGGCCGAGGCCCACTGCACGATCGGAGCTGATTCCGCGGAGCTGCTTGTGCACTTCGCGCAGCGGAATACCGGACCGGAGCGCAAGCGAGATCATGCGACCCATCGCCTCGGCATCCGCCATGGCCGCGCCCCCTGCCTTTCCGAGATTGATGAACACTTCGAAAGGCTGGCCCTTGTCGTCTTCCGTGATGTTGACGAACATGGTGCCAAGAGGGGTTTCCTTGCGGATCGTGGTTCCGCGCAGGCGATCCGGGCGCGAGCGCTTTACACGACGCTGAAGGTTCTCAGCCTCCGCATCATACAGTCCCTGCTTGAGCCGCTCCATCTCCGCGGTCATCTCGGCGATGGTGCCCTGCAATTCGCCCATCTCGCGGCGCTCCGCCTGGCCATCGCGCGATGCACTGGCCTGCGCGGTTGCACCGGTTGAGAGAACCTGGTTGTCGCGCGAGCCATCACGATACACCGTGACGCCCTTGCACTTGAGATCGTACGCCAGCTCGTAGATCGCGCGAACGTCATCACGCGTTGCAGCGTGCGGGAAGTTCGTCGTCTTGGAGATCGCGGAATCGCAATGTTCCTGAAAGGCAGCCTGCATGCGAACGTGCCACTCAGGGGTGATGTCGTGCGCGGTAACGAATACACGACGCCACCTTTCCGGAACTTCATCGAAGTGAATGTGGCCCTCCTTCGCAATCCGCTCGATCAGATCTTCAGAGTACCATCCCTCGCGCTTTGCTACTGCAACGAAGTCCTCGTTGACATCGGGCATCATGACGCCAGCCTGATTGCGCATGAACGCAACGGCAAAAAGCGGCTCGATTCCAGACGAGCAACCCGCGATGATCGATATCGTGCCGGTTGGTGCAACCGTAGTGACGTTGCAATTGCGCAGCATCTGCATGGGACGGATACGCTGGCCGCTTGCGTCGCGCGCGCAGGTCTCGTCTGGCCCGAAGATGGAACGTGCCCATTCGGGGAACGGCCCACGCTCGTTGGCGAGCCGCTCGCTCTCGCGCTTGGATTCGACATCGACGAACTCCTGAAGCGTGCGACCAAAGTCGACACCTTCCGGCGAGTCGTATGGAATTCCGAGGCGCACAAGAGCATCGGCAAAGCCCATCACACCAAATCCAATGCGGCGAATCCGCTTGGAAAGTGCGTCGATCTCCGGGAGCGGATACTTGTTGACGTCGATGATATTGTCGAGGAAGCGCGTCGCGAGATAAATGTCGCGCTTCATCGAATCCCAATCCATCGCGCCATCCTTCACGTAATAGCCGATGTTGATCGAGCCGAGGTTGCAAACGTCGTATGGCAGCAACGGCTGCTCGCCACACGGATTTGTTGCCTCGTAAGCACCAAGATGCGGCACCGGATTGTAGCGCTCTGCTTCGTCAATGAAGAAGCATCCGGGCTCACCCGTGCGCCACGCTCCGTCGAGCATCTTGTCCCACACCATCCGGGCGTCGAGCTTCTCGGCGACTTCACCAGTGGATGGCTCGATCAGATCGTACGTCGTTCCCGCCTTGAGCGCATTCATGAACGCCGAAGTGATACCAACCGAGATGTTGAAGTTGGTGATCTGCGAGAGATCTTCCTTGCACGTTATGAAGTCGAGGACATCCGGATGATCAACGCGCAGGATTCCCATATTGGCGCCCCGCCTCGTCCCGCCCTGCTTTACCGCGTCGGTGGACGCGTCGTACAGCTTCATGAAGGACACCGGGCCCGAGGCCACACCAGTCGTCGAACGCACCATGGATCCCTTCCCACGCAGTCGCGAGAAGGAGAAGCCCGTACCACCGCCTGACTGGTGGATGAGCGCCATCGACCGAAGCGTGTCGTAGATGCCATTGTGGCCATTGGAGAGCGCATCCTCTACCGGCAACACAAAGCACGCGGAGAGCTGGCCCAGGGGCCGGCCCGCGTTCATGAGTGTTGGCGAGTTGGGCTCAAAACGACGTTCGGTCATCAGCCTGTAGAACTCTTCCGAGAGAGCGTGAACCGCTCCCGCACTGGCACCGTACCGACGATCCGCTTCCGCTACGGTCGTCGCAACACGCCAGAACATCTCCTCCGGGCGCTCCGTGGGAGCTCCGGTTTTATCCTTGATCAGATAACGCTTTGATAGAACCGTACGTGCGTTCTGGTTCAGCTGCGCGTCGGGCAGCGATTCCTGCGGGTTTACATCGGCCATCTCTTCTCCCACCTGTAACTTGCGGATTGTTCGCCCAGCGGAATGTACCACCAAGCGTGCCGGCTGACCTGCCATCTGGAGACCGTTTGAACCGCAATTCCTGCGGTCATCAGGTCAGGGGTCGTGATACTAAGCCGATACGTGTTTGCGCGCCAGTGTCTAATTAAGTCATTTTGTAGCAACGACTTACGAACGCACGGTCACGAACATCTGTGATGCCGGTTTTATCCTCATTGCCCTTCCACACGCGGCTCTATCAGCCATAATTGTGACTACCGTCCTGATACACCAGACGCAACCCTTTGGTGCGTAACCGGTTAGCAGAACCGACCCGCCCGCCATGGCTCCCCTCGTCGCCCTCTAAGCCTTCTCAGCGCCGAGTTGGGAAGCGTCAATTGCCTGGACACACGTATCCGTCTCAAACGCCTTCAAGGATCTAGAATCCCAGCCCGAGGGTCGCATACGCGGTCAGATCCGAGGCGCCGGCATACTCTCGTCCGTGCACCGGATGGGCCACTCCAAGCCGAAAACGGTATGGCACATCGAACTGCAGAGCGGAATCCAGGTTGAGCTCCCCACCCACGGACGCAAGCGTCGGTCCGTCGTTCGATGACGGAGAACAGGCAGGCACCGCACTGGCCGGACACCACGCACGTGCGGCGTCACTGAACAGAGCGAGCGACGCGCGATCGAGGAAGAACGGGAACAGCCCCAGCGAACGCGATGGCGCAATCAGCGGCACTCGATATTCCGCGCTGACTGACGATGCACTGACCCCTGTCTCGGCTCCGGACGCAAAACCGCGAACGGGGAAAGTTCGCGCGGCGCTGCCAAACGTTATTCCGGGTACGACCTCCACCGAGGAGCCGCTCACTCCCCCCACCTCAAACTCGCTCGGCGATCGGCGGTCAGCGCCGCCGATCGCAGCACGAACTGCGATTACATGGTGAGCAAACCCCGGCAGGTCGAGCGACTTGTACGCTGAGCCGATCATGACGCCGCTTCGCCCGGACGCACCTGACGATTCCTCCCACCGCTGTCGAATGGACCCGGTGAGGGTAACACCGTCTTCGGGTGAGATGC
>JBDTAW010000217.1:0-8664 GCA_039924445.1 Gemmatimonadaceae bacterium | reverse complement strand
ACAGTGCAGCAGCGGGCGAGCAGCTGGCCGCACGCCGATTCGAAATCAGCCGCGGACGACAGCGCCCCGAGCAGGGATTCAAGCCACTCAGCTGACTCGCTGGAGCCGAAATCTACCCCCGACAGATCACGCGCCGAGCTGCTCAAGACGGCGCCTTAGCTCCGCGTTCTCGAGCTGAACGCGCTCGAGTTCATCAGCCGCAGCCAGTTCGCGCGGGCGCGACATGGGCTGAGTAATTCCCACGGCTTCCGAGTACTTGAGATAGGTCTCGATCGATGCGACAACGATTCGTGCTTCGACCGTCACGAGATCGATGCCGACCAGCGACACCCGTACCCATGCGTCGATGACAATGCCCTTGTCGAGTACTCGGTCCAGAATATCAATGAGTGAGCTTCCGCTCGGCGACCGCTCAACGGCCATTACTCCTCCTAGTCAGATGAAGACAGCTTGGCCAGCTGTCGCTCGATACGATCAAGGCGATCGTTCAGACCACTATCTACTACCGGCTGCCCCGCCTGGCTCGTCAGGCGCGGGTCGTGCCGCCACCAGTTCATGCCAATCTGCTCAGCCTTGTCGATTGAGCAGACAAGCAGCCGAATCTGGATGGTCAGCAGTTCAACATTGGCGAGGTTGATCTTGATGTCGCCCGCTATCACCAAACCCTTATCGAGAACCCGATCAAGGATTTCGACGAGGCCGGTGCTGCGCGACGGAGAAGCGAGTTCAGGCACGTGACTCCCTCATTTCAGGCGACCCAATGGGCCTAGGTCAATCTGCAAATCTTCCTCTGACAGGCCAAAAACTCGTTTAAGCTCTCCCATCCGGTCATTCAACCTAGCAAGAGCCAGTCCCAGCCGCTCGACTTCCTCACTCGAGAGGCGCCCGCCCTCCATCCGCCGGACGGCCTGGTGCTCCAGCACCTTGCGGAGCACCTCGATCAAGGTAAGTACCAGTCGAGCCAGCCCGGCTTCGGGCGCTGTTGCGTCTGCGTTGATCCGCTCGGGCAAGCCTTGCGCCACGGCGTTTAGCGACTGTTCCAGCGCGCCTGAATTCCCGTCGACAAGATCCGCCGGCTTTGCCGGCGCCTCGGTCCTGGCGTCCGTCGTCGGACCCTGCGGCTCCGCGCGGGGTGTCTCAAAAATCGGGGAACCCCGGTTAGGGAGAGCCCCAACAGCGCCAGCGAGCGAGTGCGTCGGCGCAACACCAGCATCGCGCGGCACCCGCCGCTCGGCGGTCGCTACCGCCTGCAGGAGAAGTCCGATGTTGAGCTTGATGAGATCCACGTCAGCCACGGCGATCGTCACCTCACCGTGGACGACTGCACCGCGATCCAGCACCGTGTTGAGCAGTTCGCTCAGATCCAGCGCTTCGTCATCGAGTATGCCCGGCACCGGCCCGATCTGCACCTCTTCGAACGGGCTGGCCTGCCGCTCGTCGTCAGCTTTCACGGACAAAATGATATGGCGGCCATGGACCGGTGAAATCAAAGTGCACGCCCAACGGCTCGAAGCTCGCCATCAGCCGGGTCAGATCTGTCCTGAACTGCTCATAATTCTCGTCAGCGACGAGATACGCGCCATCGAGTATGACGCCCTGCTCGCTCGCAGCGGGGGTCGCACGCGCCACGGCCGAGCGCGATTCCTGAGAAAGCGCATGATGAGCATCCTCCGCAATGCGGACAGCCGCGTTTCGAGTTGCAGCCTTCCTGGCTTCCGCCAATTTTCGGCCCAGGAGGTAAGCCTCCCCTGGCGTCGCAAGACCCGCCTGCCGCTCGAGACCAGATAGCGTGGCATCCATCTGCTCGGCTGCTGCGGCAAGAGCGGTTCTGTCCGCGGCTATTCGAACGCAAAATTCCCGCGCTCCATTCACCCGAGCCAGAGCGTCCATGAACTCGCGCTCGCGATCCATGAGCATGCTGGATACGCCCGAATCGTCGGTGAACATCACCCACATCGGGAGCGGCACGACCGAACCACGGTCAGCAGCCCATGTGACGAGCGCATCGTGCGCAACCGCCCGCGGCGACAGCCATTCGGGATCGCCAACTTTTTCCGCAACAATATCGCTCGCGTAACTGGCTCCATCCAATGAGCATGTCAGCGCGGTCAGTGCAGCGGAAGACACGCTGTGCACGCGGGAGTCATCGATGCCCGTCGGCATAGCGGCGGGTTCGAACGTTGCGGGGACTACACAGTACACGTACTCTACAGTCGCGCTCAACGCTCCTCATCATCGCGCGAAACGCGCACAGGCCCGCCGCCGACGGACATACCGAGTTGCTCACGCCAACGACGCACTTCGCGCAGCCGGTCCATGATCGCCGCCTCGCGAACAAGATACTCGTCGTCGTCAATGTCGCCGCTCTCGAGTTCGAGCTGCAGACGCATGAGGTCTTCCTTTACCTCTGTATCATCGGTCAGTTCTTCCTCAACCGCGCGGCGAACCTTGTCCAGAGTCCACATGGTACCATCCCATGGACCTGTAAACGGCGCAAGGAGTATTGACGAAATAAGACCCACTTTAATCTGCCTTCTCCAACTTGAGCTTGATGTTCACGAAGTTGTACGGAGGCCATGGTCCAGTGTACTTGAACACAAGCAACGGCTCGTAACGAAGACTGAGTTCCTTCACCGCATCGTCGAACGACTTCTCAGCTGACCTGTTGACGAGAAACGCAGCGTTCATGATCATGCGATCGCCAATGACCTTGTTGCTGCGACTGGCAACCGAGACCTTCTTCAGCTCCTCGTGGACCGTCGTGACGTAACGTCCGGCGCTGTCCTCCAACGCTCCCTCAATAAGGCGGCCAAGCTGCATACGCGCAAAGTATGTCGACGATGCGGCATTGCGCGTGATTTCTTCCTTGAGCTTGTGAATCTCGTCGTTATCCCGCTCGATGCTCTCGATGACTCTGTCACGATCCCAACGGATCTGCACGCCGAACTCGATCTTGTCCTTCATCTTCTCGAGTACGTCGGTGAATGCTTCGTATGTCGAACGTAGCAATTGACCGACGTCTTCCTCCGACCTGAACACGGTGCCGAATGACATCGGAATTACGGTGAACTCACGCATCACCGTCTCGTTCACAAACTCGTGGGCCAGTATGTTTTCCCGCGTCGGATCATAGATCACGATCGGCGTATCGCTGACAACTGCGGCAAGTTCTTCGTGGCCAACTGTATAAACACGCGAGGCGCCACCAATACCTATGTCCCCGAATTCTCGCGGGCTTTGATGGCGAATGATGCAGTAAACGTATTTTCCTCCCTGTGATGCCGCGAAGGAAGGATCGTCCCCGTGCGCGCTACTTGCATCCGAATCGGGGAGCGACGCGTCAAGCGCGCTCATCCGATCGTCACTCAGACGTCGCTGTTTCATGTACTTCCTGAACCCCCGTCTCTAGGTGCGGACTCACTTCCCCTGCAATGATTGCACCGGCAAGCGCGGCAATCAGTTCGGCCGCTCTCTCAATCCCTGCACCCGAACATTCGTCCAGGCAATCCCGTCTCGTGTGAATCCGCCCGAGAGACTGTAGTCTACCCTGACTGACTGTGCACGCTACCCACCCCGAATCGGAAAATGCCGTCGAATCGAGAAGGACACCTGGCAGATTTCGCCGAAACCGGACTTTCCGTCCAGATACCGGACCGAGGATGGAACCGCTTACGAACTCCCGGCCAGCTCCCGAGGCTGTCAGCGTGAGTTCACCACGGTCGTCCACGCCATCGCAATTGATCGCGAGCCCACACCGTTTTCCCTGCACCCAGGCGCGCGCGCCGGCAAGACCTAGCTCCTCGGCTGATGTGATAACCAGCCCCACCGGTAATTCCGCGCCCATTCGCCGGGCAGCCACAATAATAGACGCGACGCCGCTCGCGTTGTCCAGTACGCCGGACCCCTTGCTGCCCGTTAGTGCGATCGCGAGTGGCACCGCGGCCAACCCCGCGCACGCCGCAAGTACCACAAACACGGCGACAGGAATCTGCACGAACCTGGATGACGCCAGCGCAATCAAGACGGCCAACCAAAAACCCAGGACCGCGATTGAAGCGCCAGCACGTGTCAACAGTGAAATCGGTTGACTCTTGCTATCCAGGTGCGCTACGAGCCAGACAGCAGGCTCGCCCCGGCGCGCTTCAAGATTGATCCCGGCTCGGCGCATAAGTGGTAAGCAGTGGGTCCCGTACCGGCCCAGCCACCAACCGCAAATCGCAAGGACGACGACGAGTCCGAGCGCACACACCACTATGGCACTCTCAGAAGTCGACGCGTGCAGCAACGAGAACACTGTCACCGTCGCTGTCAGCACGAGTGCGATACCAATCAGAGGCGTTCCCCACATACCAGGGAAGGCAGAATACGTGAACGGGCGCTCGAAGACCTCGAACCCATTGGAGCTCAGGGCCTCCGCGCAGTACCTCCTCGCATCCGCCTCAGCCGCCGAGCCGGCAGGCCTGGCGGACGCCCCCAGTCGAGCCAGCAACTCATATGGCTCTGGAGCCGCCACCCGCTACCGGAGACCCATGATCTGTTTGGCCTCGTTCAGCGTGGCGCTGGCGATTTTCTTTGCCTGACTTGTACCGGTCGCCAGCGCATCGTCTACAACTTCTGGCGCCGCACGCAATTCCTTCGCGCGCACACGAATCGGCCCCAGTTCGGTCTCCATCGAACTATGCAGAACCCGCTTGCAGTCGATACAACCCCAGCCAGCCGTACGACATTGTTCAGCAACGTGCTCGACTGTCTCGGCAGAGCTGAACGCCTTGTGGATTTGAAAAATGTTGCATATCTCCGGCGTACCGGGATCAGTCTTCTTCACCCGCGCCGGATCCGTCATTGCCGGACGCAGCTTATCCCACACGACATCCGGCTCGTCCAATAGTCCAATCGTGTTGCCCAGTGACTTGGACATCTTCGCCTGACCGTCCAGGCCCATGATCCGACGGGTTGGAGTGAGGAATGGCTTCGGCTCGATGAAATAATCCACGTTGAACTTTGCGTTCCACCGCCGTACGATCTCGCGCGCGAGTTCAAGATGCTGAACCTGATCCTCTCCCACCGGGATGAGTTCGGATAGATACAGCGCAATATCGGCAGCCTGCAGAACTGGATAATTGAGCAAACCCGCGAGGATGCTCTCCTGCCGGCTGGCCTTGTCCTTGAATTGGGTCTGCCGTTCGAGCTCTCCCAGCGGAGCGACAGTGTTGAAAATCCACGCAAGCTCGGTATGTTCGGATACCGTTGACTGCACAAAGAGAGTGCATTTTGCCGGATCGATGCCAGAGGCAAGGAGCGACACCGCCATGTCTCGCGTTCGGCGGCGCAGGTCGGCGGGTTCGTAAGACCCCGTTATCGCGTGATAGTCCACGACCGAGAAGAAAGACTCGTACTTATCCTGAAGCTGGACCCAGTTCCGGATCGCACCCAGATAGTTTCCGATGTGCAGCTCACCCGAGGGTTGAATGCCGCTGAATACACGTGCCATGTGCGAAATATACGAGCCGCTTCCATGACTGAAACCGTGATTCCGTTTGACAATCTCATGGTCGCAAAGATTCTGGATGCCATGAGCGCCGCTGCGCGCGTGGCAGAGGAGGTAATCCGATCTGGTGCAGCACGGCGCGAGACGCTGACATGGGAATCCAAGGGACACGCCGACTTCGTCACCGAGGTGGATACCGGCGCCGAGGCGGTAATTCAACACGAACTCGTCACGGCGCTCGCTGATGACTTCCCCGATTTGCAAGTACTCGGTGAGGAGTCGTGGCGCGACGAGCCGCTCCCACTCGACCTGGCGTTCATCGTAGACCCACTCGACGGCACAACGAATTTTCTACATGGAATTCCTGCCTACTCCGTATCGATTGCCGCGATTTACGAAACTCGTCCTGTGATCGGCCTCGTGCTGGACATCCCGCATGACCAGATGTTCACTGCGGTGCGCGGACACGGGTCCCGCGTAAACGGCGCTCCTATCCACGTATCTGAAATCAGCGATCCATCCCGCGCGTTGATTGGAACCGGATTTCCATTCGGCGCGAATGCCGCAACAGAGCGGTATTCGAGACAATTCGTTCCGGTAGCGCAGGCAACCGCAGGCATCCGCCGCGCAGGCTCGGCCGCCCTGGATCTGGCATGGCTGGCGGCCGGCCGTTTTGACGCATTCTGGGAACTACGCCTCAATCCGTGGGACATCGCAGCGGGAATTCTCCTCGTAGAAGAAGCCGGCGGACTCGTCACGGACATCCACGGGACTCGCGCAACAGTAGCAACGTCGCCACTTGTTGCTGGCAATCCATCCATGCATCCATGGTTACTCAATACGCTTCAGACTACGGATCGCGGATCCGCGACGTGAATCTCATCGAGTGCGTACCCAACTTTTCCGAAGGGCGCGACCTGGACGTAGTGCGCGCGATTCGCGACCAGATTGCCGAAGTGCAGGGTGTCTCGGTGTTGCACGTCACCTCGGATGCATCGCACAATCGCTCTGTCATCACGTTCGTGGCCCCACTTGAAAAAATGGCAGACGCAGCGGTAGCCGCGATTCGTGCAGCTCGAGACCACATCGATCTGACGCAACATCATGGTGTACACCCGCGGATCGGCGCGGCCGATGTAGTTCCCTTCATCCCACTTGATGGCGCAACGATGGACGAGTGCGTCGCGTTGGCACGCGAGGTTGGCAGGCGAGTTGGCGAGGAGCTCGCCATTCCCGTGTATCTGTACGAGCGCGCTGCAATCAATCCGGCTCGGCGCAATCTCGCCGACGTTCGGCGAGGTGGGTTCGAAGCGCTCCGCGATGTTATCGCGTCAGATGCTGCGCGTACACCAGACTTCGGACCCTCTACCGTTCATCCCACGGCGGGTGCCGTCGCAATCGGCGCTCGGCCATTTCTGGTCGCGTTCAATGTTTACGTAGGCGATGCGACCGTAGTTCCGGCGGCGCGTGATATCGCGCGCGCCGTTCGCGAATCAAGCGGTGGCCTGCCCGCAGTAAAGGCACTCGGACTGGAAGTCGACGGCCAGGCACAGGTGTCGATGAATCTCGTTGATATCGAGCGTACGTCACTGGGTGCCGCATACTCAGCCGTGGCAAGAGAGTCGAGAGCACGCGGGCTCGAGCCGACGTGGAGCGAGATCATCGGCCTCATCCCGGAACGAGTCGCTTTCGACATCGCAGGTCGCGCCATTCGCTTGCGAGACAGCATGAGTGACCACGTACTCGAGCGAATTCTTGTCGAGCACCGTCCCGAAATATCATTATCCAACTTCCTTGCGAGCGTCGCCAGCTCAGACCCGGCTCCCGGCGGTGGTAGCGTCGCTGCAATCGCAGGGGCGCTCGCCGCAGCGCTGGCCCGAATGGTCGCCGGTCTTACACTTGGTCGGCCGCGTTACGCTACCGCCGCAGATGAGATGCGTCTCGTGCGGGATCATGCCGGAAAGTTGATCGAGCAACTCGAGTCGCTCGCAAAGAGGGACGCGGAGGCATACTCGCTGTTCGTCGATGCGCAGCGCCTTCCGCAGAACTCTCTCGACTCCGCAGCCCATCGCGACAAAGCGATGCATGATTCGTTACTCGCGGCAACTCGTATCCCCCTCGAGATTTGCCGCGCGACCGAAGAGGTCGTGCAGTTGTGCGAGATTGTTGCCGAGCACGGTAACCGCAACGCCATAACCGACTCTGGTGTCGCGGCCGCGCTTGCCAGCAGTGCATGCAAGGGCGCTTCATACAACGTGCGCATCAATGCGCGGTCGCTACAGGATCAGTCGGAGGGTGAAGCTCTGGCGGTCGAAGCAATCGCCAGGACGAGCAGCGCTGCCCTGATTGCAGAGCGCGTTTCGAAACTGGTTGAATCCGCGCTGGAATAACCGACCGCCGGTAGTTCTGCTATGCCGCCAGACGCGTGAGGACGCGCGGACCATCAGCGGTAATCGCGACCGTATGCTCGAAGTGAGCGGCGCGCGACTTATCGGCCGTTATAACTGTCCACTGATCCGACATCTGCTTCGTCTTGTGACTCCCAATCATCACCATCGGCTCGATCGCGATTGTGAGACCGACGGTCAGCTTGACACCACGCTTGGGTTTGCCGTAGTTGGGAACCTGCGGATCTTCGTGGAACGTCGTGCCGATGCCGTGTCCGACAAGATCGCGAGTCACATTATAGCCCGCGTTCTCTACAAGACTCTGGACGGCAGCTCCAATATCACCGACATGGTTGTCGGGCTGCGCGGCTGCGATGCCTGCATCCAACGCGCGGCGCGTTACATCGAGCAAACGCAGCGACTCCGCTCCCACGTTGCCGACGGCAACGGTAGTCGCCGCGTCGGTGTGATATCCATCGAGTTGAACCCCGATATCTACCGAGATGATGTCGCCATCGTGAACCGTACGCTTGGCGCTCGGAATTCCGTGCACAATCTCTTCATTGATCGAAGCACAGATGCTGGCGGGGAAGCCGTACAATCCCTTGAAGGAAGGGAGGGCCCCCTCGTGCGAACGAATGAACGCCTCGATCATTCGATCGATGTCGAGCGTAGTCATTCCCGCGCGCACATCGGTTTCGGCGAGGCGAATGGCACCTGCGAGAATCTGTCCGCCGCGCGCCATTATTTCGATTTCTCGTGCTGACTTGAGTTGTATCATTTACCGCT
>JBDTAW010000216.1:0-46634 GCA_039924445.1 Gemmatimonadaceae bacterium | reverse complement strand
GTGTATCCTGGCTGCCGCTGGCGATATGAGGGACGAGAGTTGCGTTGCGGCATTCCGCGAGACCAGGCACCATGAGTGGTTCATTCTCGAAGACGTCCAGTGCGGCGCCAGCGATCACACTCGTCTTTAGGGCACGAACGAGTGCCGCTTCATCGACCACCGGCCCGCGCGAAACATTGATCAGATATGCGGTCCGCTTCATCAAGTTCAACTCGCGCTCTCCGATCATGTGTCGCGTCTCGGCGGTTAGCAGCGGGTGAAGTGATACGAAATCGCTCTCTCGCAGCAGCTCATCGAGACCGGCGGCGCGCACGTGCATCGCAGGGTCAGCCGCATCCCGGGCAATTGCATCCGGATTGTGCGGATCATACGCCAGGACATCCATGTCGAATCCCATCGCGCGGCGAGCGACGGCTGCGCCAATGCGGCCGTAGCCCACGATACCAAGCACCTTGCGCTTGCCGCTTCCGCCGGGGCTGACGTCGCCGCCAAGGAAAAGGTTTGGACCCCACAGCTTGTAACGGCCTGCAACCATGTACTCGTGTGCCTCGACAATGCGTCGTGCTGCACCCAGTATGAGTGCCCACGACAGATCCGCGGTGGTATCGGTAAGAATGCCCGGGGTATTCGACACGGGGATCCCCAACTCGGTTGCCGCGACGACATCGACGTTGTTGAAACCCACTGCGTAGTTGGCGATCCCGAGCAGTCTGGGGTTGGCCGCCAGGACGTCGCGTGTGATCGGTTCGGTCAGCAGCGACAGGACCACGTCGGCGGATTTGACCCCGTCGAGTATCTCCTGAGTTGTGAGGCCCTTTTCCTCGTCCGACTGGCCAACGGTGAAAGTCGCGCCGGCGGCGCGCAGAATCGGCGTTGCCACATCGGGGATGCGCCGTGTGATGAAGACGTGCTTTTCTTTCATTCGACTGCGGGTTGAAGGATGTAACCGATTAGCTGTACAGCTTTTCCTCTTCCATGAAGCGAGCAAAACCCGCGCGATCGGTGGACGCGGCGGTAATACGGGACATGCCCTCTTTCAACCGGTCGAGGCTTGTCGCAATGGACAGTCGCAGGAAATGCTGGCCATCTGCGCCGATCTTGCCGAATGAATTGCGATCCATGGTGGCAACACCGTAACTGTACAGCAGGAACATCTGCAGCATTGCCGTAGGCGCGGTGCGGGCGCGTCGCGCGGGTGGAAGCCTATTGTACGCGTCGATAATGCCGAGCTGTTCGCACACTCCGGCAACATTGGGGAACACATAGAAGGCTCCCTTTGGATTCTGGCAACGCACACCAGCCATTTTGTTCAATGTCGGTACGATCCAGTCACGGCGTTCCTGGAACGCTGCCACCATCTTCGCGATTTCCGGTGCCGATTCAGGACTGCTCAGCGCGACACGTCCGGCTTCCTGGATGAATGGCGGGACGCACGAGACCGTATTGATGGTGAGCTGCTTGAAGATCGCGGCCTCTGCCGCGGTGGGGAGCACAGTGTAGCCAAGTCGCCAACCAGTCATGGCATAGCCCTTGGAATGACCCGAAGAAATGACTGTGCGTTCTTCCATCCCCGGCTCAACCGCGATGCTGTGGTGCGTCTCGCCGTCAAAGATGCACTGTTCATAGATCTCGTCGGAGTAGACACGCACGTCAGCAGGCGCCTTTTCACGGATGACTTTCGCGATGCCTTCCAGTTCTTTCTTCGACAGCACACCGCCGGTCGGATTGGAAGGTGAGCACAGAAAGATCACGCGGGTACGTGGCGTGATGAGTGCGGCGAGATCGTCAGGAGTGAACGTGAAACCCGACTCCTCGCGCAGGTGCAGTGGAACCGGCTTCGCACCAGCGTACGTGATCCATGATTCGTAAATCGGGAATCCCGGACTGGGATAGATCACCTCGTCGCCGGGATTCACGTATGTCTGAATCGTGAAGCCGATGCCAGGCTTGCCGCCAGTCGTGACCACAACGCGATCCGGCGTAATGTGAAGACCACGCGTGCGCTGCATGTGATCGCATATTGCCTGTCGGAGGCCAATCACACCCTGTGGGTCGCAGTAATGCGAGTTTCCGCGTCGAATCTCGGCAATCGCCGCTTCGTTGATATGAGAGGCGCTATCGAAGTCGGGTTCGCCAATGTTGAGCTTGACCACATCAACACCACGAGCGGCAACCTTGGCGATATCGGCGCCGACGCTGAAGGCGTTTTCGGTTCCGAGCGCCGCTATTCTATCAGCAAAATGTGTCATGATTCAAGATAGTCTGTGGCCGGAAAATCCCGCTGGCGCGGGAGCGACGCAGCGTCGGCCTACCCCGCCAGCAGCGTCGAATCGATGGACTTGAGATCTTCGAGCGTTGCGCGGCCGTAAAAAATTTCGATGTACTTCGACTGCGCCGGTGTGAGCCGTCGCACAGCCCATGCGAGCTGCACAAAGTGTGGCTCGAATGGCATTACGAGCGGGTGCATCCCGATCTCGCTGGGAAGACGGTTCGCCTTTCGAGTGTTGCAGGGGCTGCAGGCAGTGACAACGTTGGTCCACACATTAAGCCCGCCCCGTGAGAGGGGGATCAGATGATCGCGGGTCAGCGATTCACGGCCTCTGAGAGCCGACTGTTTGCGACCGCAGAACTGACACGTATAGCGGTCACGCGCGAACAGAAAAGTGTTCGTCACCTGGCGGCGGAACTTGCGCGGGACGTGTATGAAGCGCGTAAGCCGGATCACTGCCGGATGCGGAATCGAAAGGCGCTCGGACCTGATCAGCTTGTCAGCGTCGGTCTCGATCATTTCTGCCTTGCCATCGAGCAGGAGCCGGAGCGCACGACGTACCGGAACCATCGTCAGAGGTTCGAACGAAGCATTTAGAGCAAGGCAACCGGCGCTCATAATCTCCCTGTCGCGTCAAGCGACACCCACGTTGTTGTACGGGGCGAAGACATCGTCTGTTCGCCCTGCACACTTGATGTGTCAGGCCGTAACTCGACTCTCCACTCGAGTGAGCCAGCCGTACCGATCGGGCATTTTACCCGTCGCGATCCCCATGTACACCTTCTGAATCGCGAGTGTTACAGGGCCAGGTTTGCCGGCCCCGACTTCTATCTTGTCGACTGATCTGATCGGTGTCAATTCAGCGGCCGTGCCGGAGAAGAAGGCTTCGTCAGAGATATATAACAATTCTCTCGGGACCACTTGTTCGGAAACCGTATATCCAAGGTCCCGAGCGATACGGATCACCGAGTCACGTGTGATGCCATTGAGGATGGAAGAGCCCATCGTAGGGGTGTAAACCACGCCGTCGCGAACGACGAACAGGTTTTCGCCGCTGCCCTCGGCAACGTTCCCGAAGGTGTCGAGCATGATACCCTCGACAAACCCGCTCGCGCGGGCCTCCATTTTGGAAAGTTGCGAGTTGAGATAGTTGCCGCCAGCCTTGGCAAGCATGGGAATCGTATCCGGCGCCGGACGCCTCCAGCTCGATACGCACACATCCACGCCCTCTTCGAGCGCCTCCTGGCCCAGATAGCGTCCCCACACCCACGGAATGACGAACGTCTCTACCGGCGCCTTGTGTGGAAGTACCCCCATTTCCTCGCCGGTTCGGATCGCCACGGGTCGGAGATAACAGGCATCCAGCTCATTCTCTGCCACGACCTCGCTGCACGCGGCAGACAGATCTTCCACCGAGTGACGCATCGGCATCCGATAAATGCGGCAGGAATCGTGAAATCTGCGCATGTGTTCCCCCAGCCGGAAAATGGCGGGACCATCGGGGGTGCTGTAGCAGCGGATTCCCTCAAAAACGGAGGATCCATAGTGAACTGCATGGCTCATAACGTGGATCGTGGCATCCTGCCAGCCGACGAGCACCCCGTCACGCCAGATTTTGTGCGTGTTCATGACCAAAAGTAAGGGATTGCGAGCTCGTACGGCGAAGCTTGAGGCTGGTCGACTGATCCTGATCGCGACCTGGAGTCTATTCGAACGGTCGTTCGACTCGAACTGACGTGAAACGCGCGATCATTGTCTCCCGACGGCACTGTCGACCGACCGAATACGCGTCGGGCGTATCAGAGTTACGCCGGCGGGGCGGATCGGCCGCACGTCTGTCGGGCGGATCGGAGCTTCGACTGAAGACGGGCGAGGACGCACTCCTGGCTGCGCGCCTGAGACCGCGCCGGTAGGTGCACCCAGCGGTGCACCGGAAAGTGCACCGGGAAGTGCACCGGGCTGTGCGACTGGTGGAACTGAGTAGGGTGAGCACTCATTTACCGGTTCGGTGCCGGGTATGTAGTACTCTGTCGTTGCCGTATCTCCGCAGGCCGGCGTCCACAGCAGCCCCGTGTGTGGATCGACGATCCGCGTCGTAATATCGTATGGCTTGGGCCAGTCGGGCGGTGTCGGTTTCCGGCGGTACACATCTGTCATGAACGAAGTCCACGCAGGGGCGGCGAGGAGCCCGCCCTGGGCGTTCGACTTGATCGTTTGCGGGTGATCAAATCCCATCCACACACCGGCAACGAGGTCCGCGGTGTAGCCGATGAACCACACGTTTGTACCGTCGTTGGTAGTTCCAGTCTTACCGCCAGCGGGGACGTGGAATCCAGCATCCCACACCGTGCCGTAAGCCGTTCCGCGCTGAATCACATCCTTCATCATGCTCACCATGATCCAGGCCTCCTCCGGGCTCATCACCTGGGTACGCGGTGACGTCGGCTGCCAGATCACCTGATGGTGTGAGTTTTCAACGCGCAATATTCCGGTCGCTTGAGCGCGTACGCCAAGCGTAGCAAATGCGGAGTAACCAGCGATGAGTTGCAGCGGAATCACGTCCGCGGAACCGATGTAAATCGATGGATACGGTGGAATGGGCGTCGTGATTCCGAAATTGCGCGCTTCGTCGATAACGACCTGTGGCCCGAGTTCCATCCCGGTTTTTACAGCGATGATATTGCGAGACTGGTACAGTCCGCGCCGCATCGTCATAGGCCCATCGAATTTCAAATCGTAATTCTGAGGTCGCCAGACGGTGCCATCTACCTGAGGAACTTCGACAGGTGAGTCGTCGATGATATATGATGCGGGTCTCCCGGACTGCACGGCGGCGGTGTAGACAATCGGCTTGAAGGTCGAACCCGGTTGGCGAAGTGCCTGCGTCGCTCTGTTGAATTTGGAGTCATAGAAATCCCGGCCGCCGATCATTGCTCGAACGCCACCTGTGCGAGGGTCCAGTGCGACGAACGCGCCCTGCAGATACGGTGACACTCCAGTGCCCGACTCTCCAGTGGACAACTTCGCGATGTACTCCTCGTAACTCGGATGCTTGTAAGTCCCGAACTTGCCGCCCTCGATCGCGCGCAGCTGACGTTCAAGTCCACGTTCTGCGGCAGTCTGCATATCGAGATCGAGCGTGGTGTACACGTTCAGCCCTTCAGTGTACAGCTTGCTTCCAAACTGAGCATCCAGTTGCTGCCGTACCCATTCGACGAAATAGGGTGCCGTTTCACCGGATTCCACCTTGGTCGCGAGTCGCAGGGGGTACGCCTTTGCCAAGCTCGCGTCAGCATCCGAGATCGCGCCGTTCTCACGCATCAACTCGATGATGGTATTTCGCCGCTGTATTGCGCGATCCGGATAACGGCGCGGATTGTACCGCTCGGGCGCCTTTGGGAGCGCAGCGAGCGTGGCAGCTTCGGCAATATTGAGATCCCGAACAGACTTCCCGAAATACCTTTGCGATGCCGTTTCGACGCCATATGCGCCGTTGCCCAGATTGATCTGATTCAGGTAAAGTTCGAGAATCTTGGCCTTGCTGTACTTGTCCTCGATCTCTCTTGCGACCTTCGCTTCCTTGATCTTGCGAATGATTGTCTTGTCGCGCGAGATGCGTTCCGGGAAGATGTTACGCGCGAGTTGCATCGTGATGGTCGAGAACCCCTGTGCATAGCGGCCACTCTGGATGTTGTGAACTACTGCGCCCGCAACACGATACCAATCGATTCCGGAATGCCGGTAGAACCGTTTATCCTCGGTAACGACAAAGGCGTCCTGTACGACCTTGGGGATTTCGCTGAGCTTGACAAGTGTACGCCGCTCCGTTCCGAGCTCGGCGATAAATCGCCCGTCGACGGCGAAGAGTTTGGAAGTCTGCTTGGGTGTGTATTGGTCCAGCGTCTGAACTGACGGACACCGATCTCCCTCGCAGACAAGCACCCATGCGCTGTACAGCAACCCGGCGCCAAAAGTCACCACAAGAATGGTGGCGACTAGAATTGTGCGAAAAGCAGTCGGATGGCGCTTCCGGAAAGGAAGCGTCTTTGTCTTCTTGTTTCTACCAGCCATCCGATGAATTTAAGGCGCCGCGTCCGGTCTGCCGGGACGCAGACTATCTATATTACCCGCGATGTCAGAATCTGATTTCCTGTCCGAACTCGCCTGGCGCGACATGCTGGTGCAGCAGACCGAAGGGGCCGCGAAGATGCTCGCGGCTGGGGCAGTCTCGGGCTACGCGGGTTTCGACCCCACCGCCGTCTCGCTACACGTCGGGAGCCTTGTCCCGATCATGGGCCTGGTGCACCTGCAGCGGCACGGCCATCGCCCTTGTGCCCTGGTCGGCGGTGGCACTGGCATGATCGGAGACCCGAGCGGAAAGTCAGCTGAACGTACGCTTCAGACCGCAGATCAGGTGCAGGCCAACAGTGAGTTGATTGCCAGGCAGCTCGCGCGGTTCCTCGACTTCTCCGGACCCACCGGCGCTCTGCTACGCAATAATGCGGACTGGCTGCTCAGGATGAGCGCGATCGAGTTCATGCGCGATGTCGGCAAGCACCTCACGGTGAATTACATGACCGCGAAGGATTCGGTGAAATCACGCATGGAGGCTGGGATCTCCTACACAGAGTTCTCATACATGCTGCTCCAGGCATACGATTTTGTCGAGTTACGCAGACGAGATGGCGTGACGCTACAGGTGGGTGGGAGTGATCAATGGGGCAACATGACTGCGGGAGTCGAGTTGGTTCGTCGTATGGACGGTGCCGAGGCAAACGCTGTAACGTTCCCTCTTCTCACGACCTCCACGGGTGCCAAATTCGGCAAGACGGAGGCTGGAGCCGTTTGGCTGGACGCAGACCTTACTTCACCGTACCAGTTCTACCAGTTCTGGGTCAACACCGACGATCGTGATGTTGGCAAGTGCATGCGATTGATGACGTTGATGGATCGCAACACTGTCGAGGATCTCGAACGGGAGATGGCCGACCATCCGGAACAACGAGCCGCACAAACGGCCCTCGCTCTGGAGGTTACAACGCGGGTACACGGTACGGACGCGGCTTCCGTAGCACGCGAGGTGTCACTTGTTCTGTTCGGACGTGGAGATGTCAGGACTCTGTCCGCGGCGGCAATGAAAGCATTGGCCCGGGAAGTACCGGGTTCCGCAGTGGCACGCGATGAAGAGCTGACCGTCGCTGATCTCTTCGTACGTGCAACGCTGGTCAAGTCCAAGGGAGAAGCCCGGCGGCTTGCCGACCAGGGTGGCGCCTATGTCAACGGCGAGCGTACGACTTCCACGGTCGCCCTGAGCGAGATCACACCACTGGCCGGATCGTACGTGTTGCTTCGCAAGGGCGCACGCGACTACGCGGTTATAGAACTGAACGGATAATACGCTATAGCGGCGGCACGTTCGGCTCCGCGCTGCTCCCCCAAAGCTGGGTGAGTCTCGCATCGCGGCCACAGCCCAGACGATAGAGTTTGTAGGCCATCGGATTCTTGTCAGCGTAGTGCTGATGATAGTCCTCAGCCTTCCAGAAAGTGGTCGCGGCAGCGATCTGCGTCACAATCGGCGACTTGAAGAGCCCCGACTTGTCGAGTTCCTGCTTCGACGACTCGGCCGCCTGACGCTGCGCATCGTTGTGGTAGAAGATTGCCGTTCGATACTCGTTTCCATGATCGCAGAACTGCGCCTCTGACGTCACTGGATCAATGTTGTGCCAGTAGATGTAGAGCAGCTTGTCGTAGCTCACTTTCGCAGGATCGAAATGCACTTCCACTGATTCCGCGTGACCAGTGGTGCGAGTGCCCACGTCGTCGTACGTAGGATTCGCCTTCGTGCCGCCAGTGTAGCCCACAGTTGTAGACACTACTCCGGTGGTATGGTCGAACGGCCGCTCCATGCTCCAGAAGCAACCACCGGCGAACGTGGCGGTATCCAGCGTCACGCCGATCGACGACGCAATCGCCGCTGGCTCCGGTCGCACAGGCCGTGTGGCAGCGAACGTCGTCCCGACTGCACCGACAATGACTGCTAAAGGAACGAACCGAAGTGATATCATCGCTGCGACCTCTGAATAATTGTGACACGTTGTTCAATCCACGCATCTCTTATACGCCAGGATGCGGCCATCGGTTCTTTACTGGTCAGCCGCGCCGGTTCCTGAGGTGGTCTATCTGGCGACGGTCGCGTTTGCTCGGCTTTCCCGGGTCTGCCGCACCGGCGGCGCGTTCCAGCCTGTGCTGCTCCATCAGTGCCTCGCGTGTCGCGCGACTCTCTGCCAGCTCCTCGTAAAGACCGGCGGCAACAGTAGCGGAGCCTCGGCGATCCGAGACCAGTTTGATAATCGCCTTGTACTCATACGGTCCAATACGAACCCGCACCTGGTCGCCGGCTCTAACGGTCCTCGATCGCTTGACCCTCTGGTCATTCAGGTGCACGGCGCCGCCATCGATCGCTTCTGCGGCGAGCGCGCGCGTCTTGAAGAACCGCGCTGCCCAGAGCCACTTGTCGAGACGCGCGCCGTCGCTGGAATCGGCGCTACCGGATTTCATATTAGTTGTCGCCCACACCACGAGGATCGAGCGCATCTCGCAGCGCGTCCCCAAGCAGGTTGAAGCCGAGCACGGCAGCTCCGATCGCGAGTCCGGGCGCCAGAGAAGTCCACGGCGCGTTCCGGAGTTGATCCAGATCGCGGCCATCCGCGATCATACTGCCCCAGCTCGCCGTCGGTGGTTGAATCCCGAGCCCAAGAAACGACAGTGCAGCTTCGGCCATTATTGCGCCAGCAATTCCAAGAGTAGCGGCGATCACGACGGGGCCAACGACATTTGGAAGAATGTGTCGCAGCATGATGCGCGGGTCTCTCGCACCGAGCGCGTGCGAGGCCTGTACATACTCGAGATCTCGCACAACCAACACCTGGCCGCGAACCAGGCGCGCCATGCCAGCCCATCCCACGACACCGATCGTGACAAAGACTACGCCCATCGATGGCTGCAGCGCCGCGGACATCGCGATCAGCAATAGCAGCGTTGGGAATGCAAGCGTTACATCGGCGAGTCGCATTACGAGTTCATCGATCCAACCGCGGTAATAGCCCGCAAGCAATCCGAGTGTAATCCCGAGGCTCACCGCGATGGACTGCGAAACGATACCGACTCCGAGCGATACGCGTGCACCGTAAACAAGTCGAGCCCATACATCTCTTCCCTGCACGTCGGTACCGAGCCAGTGTGCGCTCGATGGTGGTGAGAGGAGATTGATAAGGTCGATTGCATTTGGATCGTGGCGCGCAACGATCGGTGCAAAGACAGCCATGAGTACGATTATGGCAATTACAGCTGCGCCGATCCGCGTCCTGTTGTCATCGCGAAGCCGGCTGCCTGTGCTCATAAACTGGGGTCTCTCAATTCGGGCGGGGTTCCATCCGGCTGCCGACGCCAACGCCTGTGATGCCAGAAATACTGCTCTGGCGCAGTTCGTATCCAGCGCTCGAGGATTCCGGTATAGCTCGCAACTATTGCATCGATGTCTGCGTCGCGGTCTCCTGTTTTGACAATCGGGACTCGCTCCACGCTAACACGATATCGGCCGCTCTTCTGGCGCAATGCGGTAACAAACAGCGTCGGCGTATCATACTTCAGCGCAAACACCGCGGCGCCTCTTGGTGTCTTCGCAGGGCGACCGAAGAATGTGACAAAAGTCGAGGCGAGCCCCATCACACCCTGGTCGGATACGAAAGCGACTGCACGATCCGCGCGCAGCGATCCCGGTGTGCGCCGCGCGGCTTGATGGTCACGGACGACTGTCATACCGAGCGAACCGCGAGTCTCGTTTATGTACGCATCGAACAGCGGATTGGCCTGCGTTCTGACGATGACGTCCATCGGTACGCCTCGCGCCGCCACGTACGCGCCTGCCAGTTCCCAATTCCCGAGATGTCCGGTGACGAGAATCGCACCCTTGCCCGCCGCCATCGCGTCCTCTACAAGTTCGAATCCCTCGACAGACTCCACCATGTCGAGTACTCCTTGTTGCCCGATCGACGGCAGAAGAGCGGTCTCGATGGACGAGCGGCCCAGGTGCGCATACGCACGCACGGAAAGCGTCTGGACTTCCTGCTCTGAGAGTTCGGGAAACGCAGCCGCAATCTGTCGCTCAACGACTCGACGGCGAATTCCCAGCGGTCTGTAGCCTATGGTGCCGAGTTTTGAGCCGAAGGCACATGCAATGTTCCAGGGCATCGCGTGGAGGAAGCCAACGACCGCGCGCAGAGCATAGTACTCAGCGCGGTGCGACCACGTGGGTTTCGCCTCATCAGCCATTTGCTACACACTCTCGCACGAAACGCGCGGTATCACGCGCAACGCGATTCCAGTTGAAATGCGACTCCACGCTCTCGCGGCCGTGCATGCCCATTTCGCGACACGACTCTGAATCGATAAGCATGGATGCTATCGCGCTGGCTATACCGGCTGGATCGGTCGGGTCGATCAACATGCCAGTCTCACCATTTCTTACGATCGAGGCCGTCCCCAGTAAATTGCTGGCCAGTAGAGGGAGGCCAGCGCTCGCAGCTTCGATCAATGACGTGGCGTTCCCCTCCTGTCTTGTTCCCGGCGCCGGCCGAGATGCGTCAAGATAGATGGTCGCAGTCGCGTAGGCTTCGGGAAGTTCGTCGTCGCGCATTGAGCCTGCAAAGCCGACGCGATCCATGACATTCAATTCCGCCGCAAGATTGCGCAGTCGCGCTTCGTCGCTTCCCTCACCCACGAGAACATAACGCAAATCCGGAAACTCCTGTCGCAGCAATGCCAGCGCCTGAATGCCGGTGTCCTGTCCCTTGTGGGGAGAGAGGCGCGCCACAGTAAGCATTATCGGAGCACGCCGAATCCCCCATCTCGAGCGAAGGGCTCCGACGTCACGGTCCGGCCCGAACAGCGCTGGGTCTGTTCCCAGGCCGAGCGCTGCAACCGGTGGAGGTTGGGATATCGCTACCGCCGCCATCAGTTCTCGCGCCGCGAGCGCTACCGCTTCCGTGGTCGCCACGATTCCCGCAGCGTCGCCCAGCACCAGTCGAACTATTCGCTTCGCACGCGCTGACGTTTCCGCGCGGGCGCGGGCCACAGATCCTGCGCTCACATAAACGAGATATGGAATCCGCAGCCGTTTATGCGTACGCCACACCACTCGCCCAGCGATTTCGATGTCGCCGGCGTGGAGAACGTGAATCCGCCCATTGCAGCGATTCGTCAACCAGCGCTGCCAGCGCAACCTGTTTATGAAAGCACCGGCTCGCTCACGAACAAAATGTTGTCGCTCGATTGCATACTCCTCCGCGGCATCATGTCGCGCAACGTCTCTTGCCGAGACGGTGGATACCGCCATGGGTTCGGGGTAGCGGCGCGCGAGCGCAACGTGCCTGCGAGCAGCGCCGCTCATATCCGGAAGAAAGTCCTGCGTGACTAGAAGATGTTGCACCGATGTTATCCGATCACTGACTCGACCGTCCAGGCCTCGCCCGACAACAGGTTGGATATCCGTTGATCGTAAGTATGGTTCGCACGCACAAATCGTTCACCCTGGCTCCGGATTTTCTCCCTCGCCTCCGGGTCTTGCAGGTATCGGTCCATCTGCGCAACGCAATCGTGCGCGTCCGAATACCAGGCGCAGTGCTCGCCGTCACGGAGGAACTGACTGACTCCAAGCGTCCCCTGACCGAGATAAAACGCGCCGGCAAGAATCACCATCCATGTGCGGTCCGACGTGTACGACACCCCACCCTCGGCGCGCGACGGATTGATACCCAGGGTGACGGTGGCACTCGAACATACCTGTGCGAACTCCTCGCCTTCCACACTCCGACCATTCCACTTCAGCTCGGCGCGCCACGGATCCCACGCCGGGCCGTAAACTCGAACGTCATACTTTTTGGCAACCTGCAGCAGCAAGGCGGCTCGACTCGCATCGTAACCCGTCCCGATGAACGCAGCATCGCTAGCATATTTCGGAACCGGTTTCACGGGTCGAATCGATGCATCGCCCGCCGCTGGAAGAAACTTTGCATTCGTTCCGAGGTCTCGCCACTCAGCGTCGAATCCCGTGACGAAGAACGTCTCCGCCAGGCGTGCAACAGACGCTATATGACCTATGTCGTGCCGCGCGGTATCACGGTGCCATTGCGGATCATGATACCACATTGCGTTGGGGACGTTTTCGATTAATCGATTCACGGTCGCCAGGTCGAGCGCGAGACATTTGGACAGGAAGATGAAATCAGGCCGGAACCGTCGTGCCCGCGCGCGCACGAGATGCTGCGTCATTCGCCGACCAATCGCACGCTTCATTCTGCGATCGTCCAGGATCAACGTCTCATGACCAGCGCGACGGAGCGCATTCTCTGTTGCGACTTCCATTCGCCACGGATTGGAGCTTCCGATGATCAATACCCGCATTGCAGCGCCCAGAGTCTGACGTACTTGGCGCACACGCTGGCCGAGGCCAGGGCCGCGAGCATAGCTCCTCTCGCACCGTCCAGAAACCCGAGTCGGAAGATGAACATCGAGATGAATCTGGCCGGCGGCTTGAAAATCACTGCGGCTATCGACGCACGTCGGCCTTTTCGTGCCTGGTCCTCGGCCCACCAACGGCTGTATCGCACGAACTTCTCGAAATAGACATCCAGGGATGGGTACGGATAGTGAAGCAGGGACGCATCCAGTCGCGACGGGTCACCACTCATCACTATATGCTCGTGCACGTGACTTTGGTCATACCGGAGCACAGAATCAAACAACCGTACTGGTCGGTCCGCTTCCCAACCGCCGTGCCTGATTTCACCGCCCAGGAAGAAATTTCTTCGCGGCACCCGATACGCCGTGTTTGCAGGAGTTGCAATCGCTTTCCGGATCGACTGCTCCAGATCGACGGTGGCGCGCTCATCCGCATCAACGACGAAAATCCAGGAGTTCCGTGCGCGCGCAATTGCGGCATTCCTGAGTTGACCAATCGTCGGTGCATCCGCGAGTTGAAGCACCGTTGCACCGCACCGTTCTGCCTGTTCGCGCGTGTCGTCCGTCGAGCCGTGGTCAGCGACAATGATTTCGTCGACCCAACGAACGGAGTCGATACATGCGGCTATGTTGGCAGACTCGTTCCGGGTCGCAATGACAACCGATACTGGCGCAGGGTTGCCGGTTTCCACTTTGCTAGCGCTTGCGCCCACGCATGGCAACATCGGCCGCGCGTTCGAAACCGTCGATCATCGCAGCCTCACCACCCTCCCGAAGCACTCGGCCTCGTGCCGCGGCTCCCATCACCTCTCGCATGCCATCATTCGTCAGCAGTTCCGCGGCGACCGCAGCAGTCATGTACGCGTCATCGCTCTTCACAAGGACGCCGGTGATGTCGTGAAGGACGTAGTCCCGCGCCGCCGTGTGTTCAGGCGCGATCACCGGGATGCCGAGTGACATGAAGTCGAGGACTCCGTAAGCCGCAGTGTCCGATCCCGCGACGACCCAGCCGAGCCTGGCCGGGCGCATGACCTCTATCTGGTCCGCACGATCGCCGAGCGAAGTTACAAGGTCCAGCGCGCCTAGTGCGGCTGCCTGCATCTTCAGGTCATCGTCGTAGATACCTTCCCCGATGATGACGAGCCGAAGACCCGGGTGCCGCGGGGCGAGCATCGCTATGGTTCGAATTGCCGCCGCCGCGCGGCTGCGAGAGGACGCGTCGTGAACGCAGACGACATCGACATTTTCGCCTACAAGGTCGGCTGCGCTCTGCGGGGGCACTTCCGGGACGCCAATTGGCGCAACGACGACCCCGACCGCACCGTGTGGCGTCATTCCCAACGCTGCTTCACGCTCGGTCGCGAATATGTAAGTCGTCGGGGCTATCCTCGCGGCGAGCCGACCTGCGCGACCGATCTCATCCGCGCGACCGGCGCGAACACGTCGAATCACTCGTGCGCGGGATCCAAGCCGGTATGCGAGCGACGCAGCGAGATGCTCTCGATCGGAAGTTGCGAGTACAACGTCGATCGCCCTCGCGCGCGCAAACCGCTTGAGGCGGTGAGCAAGGCCGATCCACGTTCCAGCGAATCGCATCGGCTCCACTTCCATGAGTGGACGCTCCGTCGACGTCCCAGTTTCGGATACCACGCGTTCAACCCTGCTATCCGGCTCCGAGGCGAACGTGACAGAGTGGCCGCGTCGCGCCAGTCCGTGGGCCGCGGCGGCAAATGCGCGCGCTGTACCCGACCACTCCCGGCCCTCGTGAAGAAATAGATACTTCATGTCAGCCGAAAGACGGAACCGCTGTGATTTCCCCTGCGGACTCGACGCTCTGCGGGCTACGGAACTGCATCTCGTACAATCTCGAATACGCACCGTTTCGAGCACGCAGCTCATCGTGAGTACCGCGCTCGACGATGCGCCCCTTGTCCAGAACCAGGATCGTCGTGGCATTCTGGACCGTCGAGAGTCGATGCGCGATGACGAACACTGTCCGGCCTTCCAGCAAGGTATCGATCGCCGCCTGAACGAGTCGCTCTGACTCGGTATCGAGAGCAGATGTCGCTTCGTCCAGAATCAGGACCGGTGGATCGAGCAGCAAGGCGCGAGCAATCGCTATGCGCTGTCGCTGGCCCCCGGACAGTCGCGTGCCGCGCTCGCCCAGGAGCGTCGCGTAGCCATCCGGGAGCGCGCTGATGAATCCATGGGCGTTCGCTGCGCGAGCCGCCGCTTCAATCTCGGCGTCCGTATATTTGTCGGCCGATCCGTACGCGAGATTGTTGCGAACGGTGTCGTGAAACAGCACCGTATCCTGACTCACAATTCCAATCAGCGACCGCAACGAGTCGAGCGTGATGTCGCGTGTATCAATCGCGTCAAGTGAAATCGCGCCCGAGGTCGGTTCGTAAAACCGCGGGATCAGGTCTACGAGTGTCGTCTTGCCAGCACCGCTCGCACCAACCAGCGCAACGACATCACCGCGAGCCGCGTCGAACGACACTCCGTCGAGGACAGAGGCGCGATGATGATTCCCCGCCACTTCGTAGGCGAACCCGACGTTGTCGAAGCGAATGCCACTGGTAAATGCGCTCACGTGAATCGTGCCCTTATCCCGCTCCTGCTCCGATTTAGTGTCAAGAATGTCGAAAAGCCGTTCGGCCGAAGCAAGCGAGGATTGCGCGGTCGCGCGCACCGCTGTCAGCTGCTTGAGCGGTTGCAACAACCGCAGGACGAACACAAGGAAAGTTATGAGATCGGCACCATGCAGCGACCTGTCGACAAGCACCTGCCGCGCGCCAATCCAGAGCACAGCCACCGCTATCAGCATCCCGATGACTTCAGTCACGGGCGGCGCAAGATAGGAAAGCTTGCTTAGACGAACAGTCGTGCGCGCGTATGTGTCGCTCGCATCCGTAAACCGGCGTTCTTCAAAACCCTCGGCGCCAAACGACTTCACCAGTCGGATGCCTGACACCGTCTCCTGCAGCACACTCGCCATCTCACCATGCTGATTCCCGCGCCTGCGATTCCCGCGCCGCAGTTTGCGCAGCAACGGTTGCAGAACGAGACTCAGAATCGGGACAATTCCGAGCGATATGACCGTCAGTTGCCAGGAGATGGCGAACAGGAACGCAATGGTAGCTCCGACAAGCGCAATCGCCTGTAGAGACTGAGTCACGATCTGCGTCAGCACAAGCCTGGTCTCGAAGGTGTCGTTCAACACCCGCGAGATGATCTGACCCGATTTTGTCTTGGTGAAATACGTAAGCGGAAGGCGCGCGAGATGCTTGTATACCGTGTTTCGCAGGTCACGCGTCACGAACTCCTGCAACTCAGCACCGAACTGTCCACTGATCCATACAAGCAGGTTTTTTGCAACGACGACCAGAAGCACGACAAGGATGACATTGCGGAGCGACGTCATCTTGTCGCCCTCCACCATCAGTTGCCCCACAGTCGCATGCAGCAGACCGGACACCCAGCCGGCTTTGATGTCGAGCGCCGGTCGATCAAACAGCGTGTTCAGGAATGGAATGAGCAGCGCAACGGAAAACGCGTCAAGCAGCGCTGCACCGATATTCGTGAGCATGGCGCCGACCAGGCGCCATGTGTGCGGCTTCAGAAACGGAAGCAGCCTGCGGTATATAGAGAGCCCAACGCTCAGATCCGCGGCTTTCGGCGGGACAGTTTGCCCCGGAATTGATTCTATCGAAGTCGCCACTAACGTCGAGGGGTTAGGAGAGCAAGCGGAAGAATGACCTCTTCTGGCGTCACGCCGCCGTGCAGGAAGGAGCCCCGATACCGGCTCTGGTATTCCCGCAGCTTGGTCGGATATACGAAGAAGCAATCATTTCGAGCGAGTAGCGTATTCATGTTGTGCCCCCGACTCGGGAGCTTGAGTGTGTCCGCATTCGGAAAAGTAAGCGCCTGGTGCGGCGACTCCGCCCGCAGATCCTCTCCGAACTTGTACCGCAGGTTGGCACTCGCATCGCGCTTTGCGAAGACCGTCGCTGGAGTGTTGCAGTGAATCGAACCGTGGTCCGTAGTGAGCAACACCGTCACCTTGCGAGCCGACGCTTCACGCAAAAGTGCGAGCAACGCAGATCTTTCGAACCACTGCCGAGTCAGCCGTCGCAGAGCGATTTCATCACGTGCGACCTCGTACAGAATCTGTGACTCGCTACGACCGTGCGTCAGGAGATCCACGAAGTTGAAGACAAATGCGCTGACTCCATCCGGTCCGATTGCTGTCCCCATGTGGCGTTCTAGGTCGTCCGACCCCGCTGCAGTGGAGATCTTCTGGTATCGTACGTGAGTCTCGCCGCGGAGCTCTCGAAGGTGTGCCTCGAGCAACTCGCGCTCATGCGAGTTGAGCGACTCATCGTCCTGCGCACCCCACCACGCAGGATATCGCGACGCTATCTCCGCCGGAAACAGCCCACTGAAAAGTGAGTTGCGTGAGTATGGAGTCGCAGTCGGAAGGACCGCGTAATAATGAGTCGTCTCGACTTCAAAATAAGGGGCCAGAAGCGGCTCAAGTATTCGCCATTGATCCAGCCGCAGGCAGTCGACGACAATGAACACGACGGCCCGCTCGCGCTCCAGTACCGGAGTAAGAAATTCACCGACTATATCGATCGAAAGAGGCGGCCGTTCCCCACTCAGATTCGCGAGCCAGGCCGGATACGCCACCTGCATGTAATCCGCGAACTCGCGGTGCATATCGCTGTACAGACCCTGCAGAGAATCATAGAGTCCGCGCTCGTCCGCTTCCGCAAGATCAACGTCCCATCGCATGAGTTCGTCGAACCGCTCGATCCAGCCTCGCCAGTCCAGGTCTCGCACGCGGTCAAGCTCCAGAGCGCGAAACCGCTCAACAAAGGCTCGTGCGATCGCCTGCGATCGGATTCTCGGCCCGTCGAGAATTCGCGTGATCACGGAAAGTACCTGGCGCGGATTTACCGGCTTCACCAGATACTCTCGGACATTGGCGCCTATCGCCTCGCGCAAGGTCGAGTCTTCCTCGCTCTTGGTCACCATTACGACAGGGAGATTCGGAGCGATCTCACGTACCTCACGGTATGCCTCCAGTCCACGAGTACCGGGCATCTGCTCGTCGAGCAGAAGCAGGTCGAAGGTCTGGCGACGGAGCAGCTCCAGCGCATCGTCGGCGTTGGTCGCGCACTCAACGTCGTATCCCTTTGAACGCAGGAAGATACGATGCGACTCCAGCAGGTCGCTTTCGTCGTCCACCCAGAGGACGGATTTTGCTCTTAACGCCATGGCTTCCTAAAGGTATCCACCCCGCAATTCGGACGAGCGTTCAATGTAGCCCCTCCCTGTCAAAGTGCCTAGATTCCGCGCGTGACCGCCTTTCCAGCCCTTGCTACCCAAGTCGCAACACGCGCGCCGCTTCCGGCAACACCCCGATATGCCCTTGAGCCGGTGCTGTTCTCGGTTCCTGCGCTCGCCGACTGTGCGCAGGCAGCCAGCCTCGGTGGCGATCGCGAAATGGCGCTAGCCGCTCTGATGGCGGCGCGTTTGATGCTGGCATCTCTCCCGCCTACGGAACTTCCCGAGGCGGATCGCGCATTGCGTGCTGATCGAGCCAGGAGCTGGCTATCCGTCCTGACAATGCCTCAGCCGGCGCGCATGGCGCTTCTCCGGGCTGTGGACGCCAGTGTTTCCAGTAGTAACGAGGCCACTGCGAGCCTTCGCGAATTGATACACGTGTTGACAGGGCATCTCACGCCAGCGGCACTCCATGAAATCGGAGCGCTGGCCGAGCGGCTCCGTCTATATTACGAGCAAACCCCCTAGAAAGACGCAGGATCCATGGCCGGTCATAGCAAATGGAAGCAAATCAAGCATTACAAAGCCGCGACGGACGCAAAGCGCGGTGCGCACTTCACGAAGCTTATCCGTGAGATCACCATGGCCGCCAAGCTCGGCGGTGGTGACCCCGCCGGTAACCCACGGCTGCGTACGGCTATCGACACCGCAAAGGCGGCCTCGATGCCCAAGGAAAACATCGAGCGCGCGGTCAAGAAGGGAACTGGAGAACTCGAAGGCGTGGAATACCAGGACGTCGTATACGAAGGCTACGGACCTGGTGGCGTCGCCATGATGATTTTCACGGTCACAGACAATCCGACTCGCACCGTTGCCGACGTCAGACACAAGCTGTCTCACGGCGGCGGAAACCTCGGCGCGGCCAATTCGGTGTCTTTCATGTTCGATCGCATGGGACAGATCCTTATCGACGCTTCAGCGTATGACGAGGAGACCATGATGGAAAAATCCATCGAAGCTGGCGCAGAGGACTTCGTGCGCGAGGACGAGCACTACATAGTGACAACCGCCCCGAATTCACTGCACGAAGTTCAGGCTGCGCTCGAGGCTGGCGGTGTTGCCATAATTGAAGCCGAAATCGCGCACATTCCAAAGACAACAGTCCAGGTTTCCGGTAGCGCGGCGAGTTCATTGCTCAAGCTGCTCGAAGCGCTCGAAGATCTTGACGACGTTCAGCGCGTCGTCGCCAACTTCGAAATGGACGCCGACGAAATGGCCACGGCGTAGTGCTGGTGCTTGGCATCGACCCCGGTACTGCGATTACCGGTTACGGGGTGGTGCGCGGCGAACGACTCGGTACTCCGTCGCTTATCGAATGCGGCGTCATTCGCACCAGTGCGCGTGAGCCGCTCGCAACTCGACTCCACGAGATCTACGAGGGCATCACCGAGTTGATCAGGACGCACAGGCCAGATGCGCTCGCAGTCGAGGATGTCTTCTACGCGCACAATGTTCGGACCACAGTAGTGCTCGGTCACGCACGAGGCGTGATCCTGCTCGCCGGACAGCAGGCGGGGATTTCCATCGTGGAATTTCCGCCAGCAGAAATCAAGAAGACCGTAGTGGGGAACGGCGCGGCCACCAAGACGCAGGTACAGTTCATGGTGACTCGCCTGCTGCGACTGAAATCGGCGCCGTCACCGGCCGATGCCGCAGATGGCGTGGCGGCTGCTCTGACCTGCATCATGTCGTCTCGCACCCCTGCGCTTGACGGCCGCGGCAACGCTCACGTGATGACCGGCAGATGATTTCTCGCATCACCGGGACGCTCGAAGCAAGGGAAATCGACCGGGTCGAAGTCATGACCGCCGGTGGAACTGGCTACTCTATGCAGATTCCTCTTTCGGTTTACGAGCTACTTCCCAAAATCGGTGAACCCGTCGCGCTCTTTACGTCGCTCATTGTCAAGGAAGACGGGTGGCTGCTGTTCGGATTCGCCTCCCAACTCGAACGACGCGTATTCGATCTCGTTCGCACCGCCAATGGCGTTGGACCGGCGCTTGCCCTGAGTCTGCTCTCGAGTCTCACTGCATCGCGACTTGTTCGCGCAATCGTGGAGAAGGACACAGTAACGTTGCAGAGTGTCCCGCGCGTTGGGAAAAAGAAGGCCGAGCAGATGATCCTCGACCTGGCCACCAAGATGCGCGAAGTCGATGTATCCAGCGCGACGTCGGGAGCGCCACTTCCAGGAGCTGCTGCCGAGGACGCTACACGCGCCCTTGTTTCACTGGGATATTCACTTCCCGACGCGGAACGCGCTGTTCGGGCAACGCTCGATGCGGCTACTGGACAACTCACCGCGACGGAACTCATTCGCCAGGCGCTCGCACGGATCGCCGCTCGTTAGACGATTCGATTCTTTCCTGAGCGCTCAACAGTACGCGTACAGACTTCACTGACCATGACCAGAACAGCAAAGCGAACCAGCACGTTCAATGAGTCGGTGATCCGCGAAATGACACGGGTCGCGCACCGCACGGGCGCCGTAAACCTGGCGCAAGGGTTCCCGGACTTCCCGATGCCGGCGCCTATGAAGGAAGCAGCGTGCGCAGCAATACGAGGCGACATCAACCAGTACGCGATCACATGGGGCTCCCCTGCCTTGCGCGTCGCCATCGCCGAAAAATACCGACGATGGTACGGCATGACGGTGGATCCTGATACCGAGATCACGGTCACCTGCGGCGCAACCGAAGCAATGGCTGCAACGTTCATGGCGCTGGTAAACCCCGGCGAAGAAGTAATAATCCTGGAGCCTTTCTACGAGAACTATGGGCCGGATGCGGTCCTGGCCGGAGCAAAACCAGTCTTCGTTCCGCTGATCGCTCCCAATTGGGATCTTGATATCGAACGGCTCGCTTCTGCGATCACCCCGCGAACGCGAGCCCTGATACTGAACACTCCGCACAATCCGACCGGTAAAGTCTTCTCACGCGCAGAGATTGCGGCGATCGCCGAGCTCGCCCAACGTCACAATCTGCTGATATTCACCGATGAGATCTACGAGCATCTGGTCTACGCAGGGCATCATCATTCGATCGCGACGTGGCCCGGCATGCGCGAGCGCACAGTTACGATCTCGGGACTCTCAAAGACTTTCTCGTGCACTGGATGGCGACTGGGCTACGCCATCGCGCCGCGAGAGTTGAGTGGCGCAATTCGCAAGGTCCACGACTTCCTGACCGTTGGCGCGGCCGCACCATTGCAGGCCGCGGGTGCGGTCGGCATGGCGTTCGACGCTGATTACTACAACAACCTGCAGCGCGCGTACAAACAACGCCGCGATGTGATGATGACCGCTCTCGCCAATACGGGATTCTCCTGCATTGCGCCGGACGGAGCGTACTACATCCTGGCGGACTTCAGCGCGATTGACAGCGACCGGAACGATCGCGATTTCGCAGTCTGGCTCGCCGAGACCGTTGGAATCGCGACCGTACCGGGCTCAAGCTTCTACGGCGACCATCAACTGGGACGCTCTACTGTCCGTTTTGCGTTCTGCAAAACCTTCGAAACACTGGGCCGCGCGGCCGAGCGACTGGAAGCGCTGAGCCGGTGATTTGATGAAAACCGGCGCCCACGGTTCGTGCGTGCAGAGCATGCAGTTGCCTTCGGTTTATCTTCGGAATATGCTTAAGGCATGCTCGAAGTAGCTTTGGACACCCAATCCATGTCCCGCGCCGAAATCACCACCCCCGAAGTCCTCGCCGACGAATCGGTTGTCGAGCTGTCGCTCAGACCACAGAAGCTCGCCGAATTCATCGGTCAGCCGAAGGTGAAGGATTCGCTGCAGATATACATCGAAGCTGCATTGGCGCGTCGCGAACCGCTGGATCACACCCTGTTCTTCGGCCCGCCCGGACTCGGTAAGACCACGCTCGCGGAACTCATTGCGCGCGAATTGGGCGTCAACATCCACACCACGTCCGGACCTGCGCTGGAAAAGCCGGGTGACCTGGTGGGCACGCTGACCAACATGCGTGAGTGCGACATTCTCTTCATCGACGAAATTCATCGGCTTCGTCCCGTCATTGAGGAATTCCTCTATCCCGCGATGGAGGATTACAAGATCGAGATCCGTCTGTCCGAAGGTCCCAAGGCACAGACAATCACGATGCCGATCGAGCGGTTTACACTTATCGGCGCTACGACTCGACTCGGCATGCTCACCGCGCCGCTACGGGCGCGATTCGGAATCGAACAGCGGCTCAACTATTACCCGGTCGATGAAATCGAACTCATTGTCAGGCGTACGGCCGAAGTACTCAAGACCGAAATAGACGAGAAAGGACTGCATGAGATCGCACGTCGCTCACGCGGCACACCACGCGTCGCAAATCGGCTGCTCCGAAGAGTCCGCGACTACGCCCAGGTACGCGCCGAGGGCATTATCACGTTGCCCGTCGCAGAAGTAGCCCTGCAGATGCTCGATGTAGATCAGTTTGGACTAGACGACATGGATTCACGCATCCTCAGAGCGATCATCGAGAAATTCGACGGCGGACCGGTGGGTATCACAACCGTCGGCGCCGCAGTCGGCGAAGATCCAGCAACGATCGAGGAAGTGTACGAGCCCTTTCTGGTGCAGAATGGGTTTCTGCAGCGAACACCACGTGGTCGAGTCGCAACGCCGCAAGCCTACAGGCACTTCGGCTACACACCACCAATGCAAAATCAGCAGACAAGTTTGCTCTGACGTGAAGCCGCCGTCAGTATCCAGCGCAGGGTCTCATGCACGGTAGTCGAACGTCTGACTTCGATTTTCATCTCCCGACCGAACTGATCGCACAAACACCGCCAGCGTTGCGTGGTGAGAGTCGGCTAATGGTGATTGATCGCGCCGCGCAATCGATCGCACACCGCGCTTTCCAGGATATCACTGAATACATCCCGACGGGTGACGTGCTCGTGCGTAACACCACGCGAGTAATGCGCGCTCGACTGCTCGGCGTCCGTGATTCTGGTGCGCCCGCAGAAGTTCTCCTGCTCAAATCACTCGGAAATTCCCGGTACGAAGCGATGGTGCGACCCGGCGGCAAGCTGAAGCCGGGCCGTACAATCCACATCGGCGAACTGCTGGACGTGCGCGTTCTGGAATCAACGGAACGGCGTACGCGCATCGTCGAACTCGTATCACCACTCGACGACGCTGCGGCGATCGAACAGTTCGGGCATATTCCGCTTCCACCGTACATCACGCGTGCCGACACCGCGCCCGACGCGGAACGCTACCAGACCGTTTACGCCCGGGAAACGGGCTCGGCCGCCGCACCGACAGCGGGCCTGCACTTTACTCCTGACGTTCTCCACGAGCTACCGGCAAACGGCGTTGAAATCGCCGACGTGCTGCTTCACGTCGGCGCTGGCACGTTCAAGCCTGTGGACGTTGAGGACCCCGCGGAGCACGAGATGCACGAAGAGTGGTACGACATCTCCCCAGCGACTGCGGAGCAGCTGAACGCAGCGAAGCAGCGAGGTGCGGCAACATGGGCCGTGGGGACGACCTCCGTCCGTACCCTCGAGAGCGCGACAGACGAGAATGGATTCGTGCGTACAGGAAGTAATGAGACCAGGATATTTATCCGGCCACCGTACTCGTTCCGGACTGTGAACCACCTGCTGACTAACTTTCACCTGCCGCATTCCACGCTCATAATGCTCGTTGCGGCATTCGCCGGATACGACTTGACGATGCACGCTTACAGAAATGCCGTGGAGGAACGATATCGTTTCTTCTCGTACGGCGACGCAATGCTCATAATCTGATTAGATGCCGTTCACCTTCGACATCCTGCATACACAAGGATCCGCGCGTACCGGAGTATTCGCGACGCCCCACGGCGGAGTTGAAACGCCGGCGTTCATGCCGGTCGGTACGCTTGCAACCGTCAAGGCACTCGACCCTGACGACCTGCACCGAGCCGGCGCCTCGATGGTGCTGTCGAATGCGTACCACCTGCACCTGCGGCCCGGCGACGAACTGATCCGCAGAATGGGCGGGCTGCACCACTTCATGGGGTGGGATGGTCCGATGCTGACCGATTCGGGCGGTTTTCAGGTGTTCTCGCTCGAAACACTTCGCACAATCACCGAAGAAGGCGTCGAGTTCCGGAGCCACATCAACGGGGACGCCAAATTCTTCACGCCAGAATCGGTCGTCGCGATCGAACGCAATCTTGGCGCTGACGTGATGATGCAATTCGATCACGTTATTCCTGGTCAGTCGTCAGACGCGGTTGCCAGGGATGCCATGGAGCGTAGCGCACGCTGGCTCGGGCGTTGTCTCACCGCGTTCAATCAATCCGCTGCGACGGCGCCTTTCGCGCAGACCCTGTTCCCTATCGTTCAGGGAGGAATCCACCCGCACCTCCGTCGCGAGTCAGTTGCGCGAATTACAGATCAGGCAGATTGGGCTGGATTCGGAGTTGGTGGGTTATCCGTCGGCGAAGCCAAACCTGACATGTATTCCATGCTCGAAACGACGGACGATGCTCTGCCCCGGAACCGTCCACGGTATCTGATGGGGGTGGGTTTTCCTGAAGATCTCATCGAGGGTGTCCGACGCGGTGTTGACCTGTTCGACTGCGTCGCCCCTACCCGAATGGGCCGAACCGGTGCCGTTTTTACCCATGACGGCAGGCTGAACGTCAAGCGAGCTGAGCTACGCGAGGATCCGGGCCCGCTCGATCCGGATTGCGACTGTCCGACGTGCACCCGGTTCAGCCGCGCGTACCTCCGACATCTGTTCGTCAGCGAGGAGATACTGGGACTCCGCCTCCTGTCCCTGCATAATGTACATTTCCTGATTCGACTCATGCGTACCGCCCGGGAACATATCGCAGGCGGAACGTTCGATCAGTGGAGCGCCGATTGGCTCGGGCGCTACTTCGCAACGCCTCAACTCACACGATGAACAATCCGCTTATCAGCACGATCGTGATGTATGGTGCCATCGGCGCCATTTTCTACTTTGTCCTGCTTCGCCCGCAGCAGAAGCAAAAAAAGGCGCACGACACGATGCTCCGCAGCCTGCATCGCGGAGACGAGATCGTCACGTCTGGTGGCGTTGTCGGCGAGGTAACCTTCATCGCCCAGCAGACAAAAGATGGCAATCCGGTCGTTTCCCTGGATGATCGCGTAACCATCAAGTCCGGCGATACGCGGCTGATCGTTGAGCGTGGACGCATCGCCAAGATCATGCGCAAGACCTCCACGACCCCGGCGGAGTAGCTGGCGGTGGCGGTACTCGATATCCGTGTCCTTGGCGATCCGATCCTGCGTGAGCGGACCGAACATCTTCCCGACATAACCGAAGAGCTCAGATCTCTGGTAGCGAACATGTTCGAGACGATGTACGCCGCCGAGGGGATCGGCCTTGCTGCGCCCCAGGTAGGGCGAAAAGAACGTGTATTCGTCATGGACGTCGACGAAAATCCGCTCGCGATGATCAATCCTGAGATAATCGAGAAGCAAGGCACTGAACGCGCAGAAGAGGGCTGTCTTTCCATTCCCGAAATCTTCGGCGATGTGGACCGCGCGACGCGGATTGTAGTGCGTGCTACTGATCTCGATGGCAACCAGCTTGAACTCGAGCTCGCGGATCTCGCTGCCAGATGTGTGCAGCACGAACTGGATCATCTCGACGGAAAGTTGTTCATCGACTACATGAGCCTCATCAAGCGGAAGTTCACTGCGCGGAAATGGGAGAAAGAGGCGACGAACTATCCGGGATTCATCCGCAAACTCGAACCCGGCAAAACGCATTCTCGCCGGTCCAGGTCGCGTGGCGTTCCGACGGACGGCTCGTCACCGCCGTTCGAACCGGAGCTGTAACCACAAATGCGCGTCATGTTCTGGGGAACACCCGAATTCGCCGCGCCCGCTCTCCGCGCCTTGGCGGGCGAAGGTTTCGAAGTCTGCGCCGTTGTCACGCGGCCGGATAAACCGGTCGGCCGCGATCGAGTTCTAACCGCGCCTCCGATCAAGCAGATCGCCATCAAGGAATCGCTACCGGTCTTCCAGCCGTCGTCACCGCGCGAACCCGACTTCTACGAACTTCTCGAAGCCGTCGCACCTGATCTTTCGGTTGTCGTCGCGTACGGTCACATTCTTCCGCGCCGGATCATCGACTTGCCAAGATTCGGCACGCTGAACATCCACGCCTCACTGCTTCCGGCACTTCGTGGCGCCGCTCCCATCCAGGCTGCGATCCGCGACGGTCTTACCGAGACCGGGGTTACCATCATGCGGATGGTTGCCGCACTCGACGCTGGCCCGATCGTCCTGCAGTCGCGCACGCCAATCGCCGACGACGAGACGTATGGTGAACTGGCTGACCGCCTGTCGGAGATGGGAGCGCTCGCACTCATCGAGGCGCTTACGCTGATCGAGATTGGCCGCGCAACCGAGCGAGCGCAGGACGACGCGCTCGCGACGTACGCACGGAAGGTGGACAGGGATACGACGCGAATTAACTGGGCACTCGATGCGAAGGAAGTGGCGAACGCGATTCAGGCGTACGACCCGAGACCGGGAGCCTGGACGACGCACCGCGGCGCCGACGTCAAGCTCTTCGGCGCGAGGCACCTGTTCGACTCAAGCGGCCCGCCCGGCGAAGTGCTGGACACCGGCGACGAGGGCCTGGTCATCGGCTGCGGTGCCGGGGCCGTCCGGATCTGCGACGTCCAGCCCTCCGGAAAGAAGCGCATGCAGGCTGTGGCGTGGCACCATGGACGGGGCATCAGCGTTGGCGACACCCTCCTCCGTTAGCCTCCTAGTTTTGCCGAGCGAGAGCCCTTTCCTGAGACTCCTACGTGTCGCGCTCGCTCAACGGGTGTTGGACACAAACAGCAACCGGAAGCCTTGAGCGAAGGAGTCGGGACTGCCTCGGACACCCAAATTCGGGACTAAAGAGACGTAAATTGACGGGATTCTGAGCGTTTCTTGCGCCCGTCGCCATCTTCGACAGGCGCGGCAATAGTACGATTCCCCCAACTACGCCCGGGCACGGACGCAATCCGTCGATAATCCCGGGCCCCGGCGAGCACAAGACGGACGATTTGGGACTTTTCTATGCGGGAGCGCCGGTAATGTGTATATTGGCCCCGGCACGACACTCGCTTCATTTCTCACAAATTTAGGACGCGATGCGTAGATGTTAGTCGTCGGCTGGAATCAGACTTTTCGGCGCACTCGTGAAACATTAATATCTGCAACCCCTGCACCTGGTGACTCGCAAGCTAGAGCGCTTCATGGGGAGGCTGACTTGAGCGACGCAGGCAACACTCCTGCGCTCGTTTTTGACGGCTCCTCCCTTGTCGTGCATTCGACCAGCACAGCCCTGGCTGTCCAGGCTCGCCCGCGCGTTCCGGCGGGGCGCTCGCCATCGACGGTCACGTCAGTAGCCGGGGCGGTGGCGGCATGAGCTCGCACCTCAGTGACTCGTCAACGACTGGCGCCGCACGCAGCTCCTCGATCACCCAGACCAGAATCATCGCCGCCGAGGTTTGTTCCGACGTTCGCGCTGGTCAGCTGCTGGATCCTTCATTCGAGCGTCACACCACTCTAATCGACTCTCGTGACCGGCGTTGGACCCAGGAACTGCTGTATGGGATGATGCGGCGCAGAGCGTTCCTCGACGCCGTTCTTTCCGACCGCGTTCGCGGCGGGCTTGCCCGGCTCGACCCCGATCTCATCGACTTGCTTCGGCTCGGCGCTTACCAGCTGCTGTGCATGGGTTCCGTACCAGCCTACGCCGCCATCGCACAGACGGTAGAGCTTACCAAGACTCGGCATGGCATTGGCGCCAGCAAGCTTGCCAACGCTGTGCTCCGCAGGACTGACCGGGAGCGGGCAAACCTCGCGGTGGCGACTCCACCGGATCCGATCGACGCGTTGGCGCTTTCCAGCTCGCACCCTCGCTGGTTGGTGGCCCGCTGGGTGGCTCGGTGGGGTGCAGATGACGCCGCCGCTCTGCTCGCCGCAAACAACACCGAAGCACCCGTCATTCTCCGGCCGTTCGGCGTCAGCAGAGCTGAACTGGCAGACGCGCTCGCCGCGGCTGGCGTGGCAATCCATGCAGCCCCCCTCGTCGCGGAATCCATCGAACTTGGCCATGGAGGAGCGCTCACCGAACTCGAGGCGTTCACCGACGGCCATTTCTTTGTTCAGGATTCGGCAGCAACGCTGGTGGTTCAGTATGCCGCGATTCCAGCTGGGTCGCGCGTCGCGGACTTCTGCGCGGCCCCCGGCGGCAAGACATTCGAAATGGCGCGCGACGCGGCCGTGGTTTTCTCGGCCGATCGCTCCGCAGCACGTTTGCAGCGGATAACAGCCACTGCCCACCGGCTCCGATCAACCAACGTGATTCCGCTCGTCAACGATGCTCGGCATCCCGCGTTGCGCGACCTCGACGCCGTTCTGGTGGACGTCCCTTGTACAGGCACAGGAACGTTCAGGCGTCATCCAGACGCGCGCTGGCGGCTCAAGGTGTCGGATCTGGCGGTTATGCCCACCATCCAGCGCTCAATCCTCCGCTCCGCTGCAGAAGCGGTTCGACCGGGCGGCCTGCTCATTTACAGCACCTGCTCGCTCGAAACCGAAGAGAACGACATGCAGATCGAGACGTTCCTCGCCGAGAACCCGCATTTTGTGCTTGAACCACCACCCGATGGCTCTGTTCCTGCATCGACGATCGATGCTGGCAGATTACGGGTGCTGCCACACAAGCACGGTACCGACGGCGCTTTTGCCGCGAGACTTCGGAGATCGGAATAGGTGAATTTTCGCGCGCTCCTGCGGCGTGCGTTTCCTTACATGGTGATCGGCATCGGCGGCTTCGCGTTCGCCTACGCCGTGATGTTCATCTTCGTCCTTCCGTCGAAGATTGTCCCCCCCGCGCCGCAGACAGAAACTGCCGATACGGCATCCACACTGCAGCCAATTGATACTGGATTGGCGCCGCAGGCCGCATCGCCAATCACTGCCCCAATTGAGCCGCCGGCAGTCGCCGCCCAGATCACTGAAGCACCGCCCAGCGACACCATCCCGATCCTCACCCCCAACCTCGTCGGGATGTCGCTTCCGGACGCGCGCGGAGTCCTCAATCGACTTCGACTGCGCGTCGCCGTGACACGTGATACGAGTTCGCTCCAGCCGCCCAATACGGTCGTGCGACAATTACCGCTACCGGATTCGCTCATCCTCGTCCGTGGCACGGTGAGCGTCACAGTCTCGTACTTTCCTCCTGACAGTACCTCTGATACAATGCGACTACGACAGCGTCAACCGCTTCCCGATACCGCCACCAGAGCGGATACGGCCGATTGGCTGGACATCCTTCGATTGCCGGACACGATTCACCCCTAAGTACGCCATGCCAGTGAAACCAATCCGTATCGCCCCCTCGATCCTCAGCGCGGATTTCGCCTGTCTCCGGGACGAGATGGCTATGTGCGCGCAAGGCGGAGCTGACTGGATCCACGTGGATGTGATGGACGGTCAGTTCGTCCCCAACTTGACATTCGGCGCCAAGGTAATCGACGCAGTCCGACGCTGCACCAAACTCCCGCTTGACGTGCACCTCATGGTTGAGCACCCGGAGTCCTACCTGGAGGATTTTGCACAGGCCGGCGCGTCGGGTCTCACGATTCACGCGGAAGCGACGGTTCATCTTCAGAGAAATCTCGCACAGATCCGGTCGCTGGGATGCAGAGCTGGCGTCGCACTGAATCCCGCAACTCCGCTCGACGCAATTGTCGAAGTAACTGACGACATCGATCTGCTTCTGATCATGACCGTCAATCCCGGTTTCGGTGGTCAGCAATTCATCCCCGCATCAGTGGACAAGATTCGTCGCGCACGAAAGCTCCTCGACGAAGTGCGAAGCAGCGCGGATCTCGAGGTAGATGGCGGAGTATCACGTGACACGATTCTGCAATGTCGTCGCGCCGGCGCCGATGCGTTTGTCGCCGGTCACGCGATCTTCGCAGCGACGAAACCTTCCGCCGAAATCGGCGCGCTGAGAATCGCCGCCACAGAGGTAGCATGACCGGACGCCAACAACTTGCAATCGTAGCGCTAGTGCTCGTCGCTGTCACAGGGATCGGCTTCGCGATCACGCGCGCGCTCGGAACCGAGCTTCATCCACTTGGTACAGGTACGCGCGCGCCTGACTTCCACGCTTTGACGCTCGACACTCCTCCCAAAGAAAAATCGCTCGCAGACTACAAGGGCCAGGTTGTACTGATCAACGTCTGGGCAACGTGGTGCCAACCCTGTCGCGTCGAGATGCCCAGCATCGAGCGCTTGTATCAGGCGTACGGATCAAAGGGACTCCGCGTCGTTGCTGTGAGCATTGACGACCCCGGAACGGAATCCGCCATACGCGCCTTCGTTCACGACATGGGAATGACATTCGAGGTGCTGCACGATTCGGCTGGCACTATCGAACACGCGTATCAGGTAACTGGATATCCCGAAACAGTAATTGTCGGCAAGGATGGAATTATTCGCAAGAAGGTGGCGCAAGCCACTGACTGGGACTCCGACGGGAATCGCCGACTGATCGAGCGACTGCTCGCTGAGTGACATCGGGCTGATCCAGCGATGACCCGCATCCTCGGAATTGAATCGTCCTGCGACGAAACGTCGGCCGCTATCATCGACGACGTCACGGGCGATCCAGTTCTTCGATCACTCGTCATCCTGTCGCAGGATATACATCGCGTCTTTGGCGGCGTGGTGCCTGAAATCGCGTCGCGTGCGCACCTCACGGCGATTGTTCCGGTCGTTCGAGAAGCTCTGTCACAAGCGGACTCGAATTTCGACCAGCTCGATGCTATTGCGGTGACGACCGAGCCAGGTCTTGTCGGCGCACTGATGGTGGGACTGAATTACGCGAAAGGGCTGTCGCTCGCGCTCGGCATCCCTCTCGTCGCAGTGCATCACATGGAAGGCCATCTCTTCGCAACGTCGCTTGACGAGCCGGACGCGGAGCCACCATTTACAGCATTACTCGTGTCCGGTGGCCACACGCTACTCCTCGACGTACCGTCGTGGGGCAAATACAAGCTCCTCGGTTCGACTCGCGACGACGCTGCCGGCGAAGCCTACGACAAGGTCGCCAAACTGCTCGGTCTCCCCTACCCGGGCGGACGACACGTCGAAGCGCTCGCCCGCGAAGGGGATCCGTCACGGTTCCGGTTCAGCCGCCCGATGCTTCGGCGCGACACCGCCGTCGGAGATCCGTCCTATTTCGACGTATCATTCAGCGGGCTCAAAACGGCCGTACTCAACGCGGTCCGCGGATCGGACGATATAGCCCGGGACCGCGCAGACATCGCGCGCGGCTTTCAGGACGCGCTCGTGGAGACGCTGGTTGAGAAGACCGCCCGTGCAACCACGCTGTACAAGCGCGACCGAGTAGTGCTCGGAGGCGGCGTGGCGTGCAACCGTGCACTAGCGGACGCAATCCGTCGGCGCATGGAAGCCGACGTCCGGGTGTACGCACCTACCCCGCGCCTGGCGACCGATAACGCAGCCATGATCGCCCGTGCGGGGCTTTTCCGCTATTATCATGGTGAGCGGGCATCGCTCGAACAGGCCGCGCACGCTGCGGCTCCCCTTCCCGGCCAGGCATGATCCACATCTACGCCTCGATTTCGCAGAACGCTTTTACATATAACATTGGCCGGTTCGAATTTACCGGCTTTGGCATCGCGGTACTCGCCGCGTTCGTCATCGCGCAGATCATTGCGCAGCACGAACTGTGGCGCAGAGGGCACGATCCAGCACCGATTTCGGATCTGATCTTCGCAGCCGTCATTGGTGGCTTGCTGGGCGGCAAAATCTATTACGCAATTCTGATGGGAGATGTAAGCGCTCTCTTCAGTCGCGCCGGACTCGTTTTCTGGGGCGGGCTGATGGGCGGTATCGCCGCAGTGCTTTTTGTGGCGTGGCGCAAACATCTAAGCCTCTACAGGATCGCTGATGTCGGTGGAATCTGCGTAGCGGCAGCGTACGCTGTCGGGCGTACCGGCTGCTGGGCGGTAGGTGATGATTACGGTCGACCATGGAACGGTCCATGGGCCGTCGCGTTCCCCAATGGTGCGCCAGCGACGACTGTCCAGAACATGACGCAGTTGTTTCACATGCACTTCCCTGCCGGAACGAATCCGCTGGAAGTGGTATCGGTTCACCCCACTCAGCTCTACGAGGTGATACTGGCTTTCATCATGTTTCTCATTTTGTGGCGACTCCGGGATCACCAGCACGCCGAGGGATGGTTGTTCGGGCTGTACTGCGTTCTTGCAGGTGTCGAGCGCTTCATAATGGAGATCTTCCGCGCGAAAGATGACCGATTCTTCGGGCCATTCACCACGGCGCAGGTAATCGCGATCGGCTTTTTCATCGCGGGCATCATCATCATGCAGTCGCGTCGCAAAATTACGGCGAGCGCGCCAGGCATTCACGCGCAACCGCGCACCACGTAACAAGCTCCGTCGGGGGTGGCGTCCCTTCCCCACCCCTGCAAGCGCTTCGTTCCGGGTCAGTCAGCACTCACATCCGCATTGCACACTACAGCCCGCTTTCCGGTTCGCGCTTCGAATGCCTTGACGAAGTCGGTCAATCGGTCTCCCACAAATCGGTCGCGCGGTATCTGCAGGATCTTGATGGCGTATTCGATGCTCTCGCGTGATCCCTCGACTTCGACAAGCTCGTCCATTCTCGGATAACGTTCGAACCGGATTGTCACAGTCCCACCCGCACCTGTACCGGTGAGTTCGTACTGCGCGATATGACGGTCGATGCATCGGACAACCGCGTAGCCGAGACCCTTGAGAATGCTCGCAAGTGCGCCCGGCTCCGACACGCCTGTCGTCAGTTCGGTACGCAGCTTGAATCCGTTCTCGTGCAGAGTCGGCCCCTTCCAGTCGAGATGTGCGCTGACACCGGTACGATCGGTGTATGTGCGAAGGCGCAGGACGAGATCCTGCGCTAGGAATGTCCCCGCTGCCGAATCATAGATTCGGTCTGCAAGCTCACCCTCGAACACGAGCACCGCGCCGGCGGCCTCAACACGCTGTCGCGCCGCCGCCACATCATCGACCCGCGCCTTCAACTCGATTTCCAGCGTTGGTTTGCTCATCCGGTAATTGCCTCGAGCACCGCCGCCGTATCGCTGAGATCGGCGAAGACCGCGTACGGATTGTGAGATTTGAGATCATCGACCGAATACCATCCGGTGGCCACCGCAATAGCTCGTGCGCCGAGGGTTCTGCCGCAGGAGATATCCGCAGGCGTGTCCCCGATGACCACAACATCGCGGCCCTGGAGCGCAACGCCAAATATAGACAGCATGCGAGCACGGGCTATGGCTGGCAGTTCCCCACGAACTTCGTGATCCGAACCGAACGCGTTGACGCGGAACTGTTCGAAATCGAGTCCCACTGCGGCCAGCTTCAATCGCGCTCCATCCGCGACGTTTCCGGTGAGCAGGCCAAGGGCGAAGTCCTGTCGGTTGCGGACGGCATCGATGAGATCCACCACACCTGGGTAAATCCCCACGTGTCGATCGGGAGCACTCAATCTGGATGGAAGCGATGCAACGTACAGCGCGATCACATCATCCATACGAGCGTCGACGTCCGAGTCGCTGAACCCGGCGGCGCGCATTGACTCACGGACGATCTGCTTGTCCGTCTTGCCATCGTATCGCATGGAGGGATCACCCGCAGTTCCGAATACCGTTGCCAGCGCGTGCTCCATCGCATCGCGACCAGCTCCGCCTGAATTCAGGATGGTACCGTCAATATCGAACAAGACTAGATGTTGCATTTCGGGAGTTTGAGAAGTGCGAACTACTTGCGCGTGAGAAAAATACCACCGATGATCGCAACGGTCCCAACCATCTGCCAGACGGTTGGTACTTCTCCCAGGGCAACCCAGCCGGTCAGAATCGCTACGATGGGTTGCAGGTTTCCATATACAGAAGTCCTCGTCGGACCCAATACTCGAATGCCGCGATACCAGAACAGATACGCGATTCCCATCGAGATAACGCTGCTGTAGAACACGCACCACCACGCGAGTTGGGAAACATGAGCTGAGAGAATGCTCGATATCGCTCGTGGACTCTCAAAGGCAAGCGGAATCATCCCGCCTACCATTGTGATCGCGCTCAACTGAACCGCATCTACACGGTGCGTCAGTGACTGGAGACCAACGGTGTAGAAACTCCAGCAAATCACGCCACAAAATACCAGGAAAACCCCAATTATCGAAGCCGTTTGCACGGGCCCGTTTCCCGTGCTGCCCAACATGACTACAGCCACGCCGGCAACGGAAAGCAAGATCCCCGACCAGCCACGCGGGCTGACATGATCTGTGCCACGCGCAACTCCGAGCAATGCGATGAATGCCGGCGCCGCCGCGAGAATGAGCGCAGCGCTGCCGACGCGAGTCCTGGCAACACCGAATACAAACAAGAGTTGATACAGCCCGTTTCCAATCACACCGAGGCCGAGCAGGCGCAGCACGTCGGAGCGCGAGGGCAGCGCCTTGCGCTGCAATAGTACCGCTGAAAGCAATACTATCGTCGCAAAAAGTACACGCATCCACGTAAACTCCAACTCGCCGAACGCGTGGCCCGCGTACTTCACAACACTGTAATTCACTCCCCAGATGGTGGCCATGAGGAGCAGGAGCAAGTCGGTAGTACCGAACGATTTAGATCGGTCTGGCATGTCCAAATCTAGTATCTTTAGCTCGTGCACATATCATTCGCGGTATTCGCCGACGCCGCCAACCTGTCGCAGGAAGGCAAGTTGAACGTCCTCGGGATCTTTGATGCGCTACATGTCAGCGGATTCCCGTCCATGCACCCCCGCGCGCACTTTGTTGTTCGTGTCAAGGGAGGCTCAGCCGATTCAGGGACTCATCGCCTTACATTTCACTGGCTGAATCCGCATGATGCCGAATTGTGGACATCGAGTGGGGAGCTCGCAGTCGAGGCAGGTCCAACGGCGGCTCTGGAGATGGACGTTCCGATCATCGCCGTCGTGGACCTCCCGCTGGATTCGCCGGGGCAGTACACAATGCGAGTCGAGCTCGACGGAGAGCCGGTGGTGCACACAAATGTATTCGTCAATGGACCCCCGGTGGCACGCCCATACGGCACTGCGCCAGTGATGGTGTCCTGAATCGGCCAGAAGGACGCTGTCTGCCCCCGTCCATGGCTCATCCATTCTTACGGGTCAGTTAGTGCGATAACGTGCCGATACTGGAAACGCAGAGCGGTGCGGCGTGTACTACTGAGCTTCCACCTACCGTGGTTACGAGGCACAAGTCAGCGTACGTCCCATAGCTTGAGCTTCGATTTCGGCAGTCGGGTCGTTCCCGGCTCGCAAATCCGTCCAAATGTAGCCCAACACTCAATCATGGTAGATAAAATTCGAGATACGCTCCGGCAGTACGCACGACTCAACCGGGACACATCGGCAATATCCGAAGACGCTGATCTCTACGCGTTCGGCCTCACTTCGCACGCAACAGTGAATTTGATGCTCGGATTGGAGGATGCATTTCAGGTCGAGTTTCCGGAACGTATGCTGCGTCGTAGAACTTTCGAAACGATCGCGAATATCCGCGAGTCGATTGAAGAACTCACGAGCGGCCATACGGCCAGCGCTTCCTGAAGCCGGCGATGCCAATCACAGTCATGAGTCGCTCATTCACGGCGCTCGAAAAGGCCCAGCAGATCGGCCTCGATGTAGCGGCTGCGCACGCTGACGCCGTCGATAAGGACGCGAGATTCCCGTCCGAGGCGTTCGACGCACTAAAAGCAGAACGCATGCTGGGGATCTTCATCCGACCGGAATACGGCGGTGGCGGCTGCTCCATCGCAGATCTCTCAGCAATCTGCACTACGCTCGGTCAGTATTGCTCGGCGACCGGAATGGTGTTCGCGATGCACCAGATCCAGGTCGCATGCATCGTACGGCACGCTCGCAACTCCCAGTTTTTTGCTGGGTATCTGGCTGAACTGGCGGATACTCAGGCGCTCATTGCGTCCGCAACATCCGAGATTGGCGTCGGTGGCGACGTTCGCTCATCCGTCTGCGCAGTCGAGCGCGACAACGGCTCATTCGCCATACGCAAGCAGGCTCCGGTAGTCTCTTACGGCGAGCACGCAGATGCTATTCTGGCGACAGCTCGCAGTTCTCCGGATGCACCACCGAGCGACCAGGTGCTCGCACTACTCAAACGCGAAGAATTCACGCTGACTCGCACCAGTGGCTGGGACACGCTCGGTTGCCGTGGAACGTGCAGCCCGGGTTTCGTACTCAGCGCCATCGCACCGGAAGACCATATCCTTCCTGTGTCGTACGCAGAGATATCGAGCCAGACCATGCTCCCCGTTTCACACATTCTGTGGGCTTCGGTCTGGGTTGGAATTGCAACAGCGGCCGTAGGACGCGCTCGCGCATATATCCGCGCCGAAGCGCGCAAGAGCCCGGGCAAGACTCCGGTTGCCAGCGTCAGACTCGCAGAAGTCGTGAGCAAGCTTCAGGGGATGCGCGCCGTCGTGAACGATTCCGTTCGGGACTATGAATCCATCATGGGTGACCCGGATGCGTTGACCGCGATGAATTTCGCAATCCGGATGAATAACCTCAAGCTCAATTGCTCAACCGCCGTCGTCGATATTGTCGGCCACTCAATGCTCATCTGCGGAATGTCCGGCTATCGTGAGGATTCAAAGTTCTCGCTGGGCCGACTGCTGCGCGATGCGTACGGTGCGGCCTTGATGATCAACAACGATCGTATTTACGGCGCGAACGCCGCAATGCTGTTGGTGTCGAAGGATGATTGATACTGTCGCGGACAGCGGTACCAACCTGGAGGCTGCGCGCCGCGAGTATCTGGAAGAGCTCCTCGCAAATGGTGTCATCACAGCGACTGGCGTCGCCGGCATCTACGGCAAGTCAGGCGTGTTCGAGCGCGTGCTCGCTGGCTTTGACCGCTTCGTGACGGAATCGGGGCTCGATCAAGGCGCGGAGGTCTTCAGGTTCCCTCCAGTTCTTAATCGCGCCGATTTTGAGAAGAGCGATTATCTCAAATCGTTTCCGCACCTGATTGGTACGGTACATGGGTTCCGTGGCAATGAGCGCGACCACGGTGATATGCTCAACATGCTCGACGCCGGTTCGGACTGGACCAGGCATTTCCATCGCACAGAACTCGTTCTGACCCCGGCGGCGTGTTACCCGCTGTATCCAATGGTCGCAGGCAAGCTGCCAGAAAATGGGCGGTTATTCGATGTTCAATCCTACTGCTTCAGATATGAGCCGTCCGACGATCCGGCCAGAATGCAGATGTTCCGTCAGCGTGAATATGTGCGCATCGGCAGTCCGGAAAGCGTCCGTCAGTTCAGGGACCTCTGGCTCGAGCGTGGACAGGTGATGTTGCGCGCAGTCGGCCTCGAAGTGCAGGCTGTCGTCGCAAATGATCCATTCTTTGGACGGGGCGGCGCCATGTTGGCTGCGAGCCAGGTAGAACAGGCGCTCAAATTCGAACTCGTCGTGCCAGTTGCCAGCCGGGAGGCACTCACCGCCGCGGTATCGTGCAACTATCATCAGGATCACTTCGGCGTCGCTTTCGGCATTACCAACAATGACGGCAGCGCGGCACATACGGCATGCGTGGGCTTCGGCCTGGAGCGGATCACACTCGGACTGTTCAAGGCACACGGATTCGAAACCAAACGCTGGCCAGCCACGGTGCGTACAACCCTCGGTCTGTGAAGTCCGAAGCTTTCGGTGTGGACGCCACCTCGTTCACATCACACGAACTCCACAGTCTTGATCGAATCTGGCCCGAAACCAACTGCTATGTCGATGTCTGGATCGAGCTGCTTCACGCATTGAAGCTCGATCCTGTGGCGACCATGGCGTTCACGGTCGCGATGGACTTCGAGGGCGACCAGTGGACATTCTTCAAACCATCTCTTGGCGACATACACGCGCTGTATGGCATCGACGTTCAGGAACTTGCGATCTGGCGACCGCTCAAGCTCCACATAGCTGAGCAGCTAAGCCAGGGACGTGTTCCGCTTGTCGAAGTGGACGCCTTCTACTTGCCCGACACGGTCGGCGTCTCGTATCAACTGGAGCACACCAAGACGACGGTAGGCGCACAGGCTATCGATCTTGACGCGCGGACTCTTGGCTATTTCCATAGCGCCGGATATTTCGAACTTGGAAGTTCCGATTTCGACGCCATTTTCCATGTGAATACGCAGGCGCTTGCTCCCTACACCGAATTTGCGAAGCTCGATCGAATCACGCGGCTCAGCCCGACCGAATTGGCGGCGATAGCCCGCGACCAGCTCGTTCACTATCTGGCACGCGTTCCCCGGTTGAATCCCGTGACTCGTTACCGTGCGCGCTACGACACAGACATCAAATGGCTCGCCGGCTCGGACATGACGATGTTCTACAAGTACGCATTTGCGACATTACGGCAATTTGGAGCATGTGCGGAACTCGCCTCCACATTTCTCAACTGGCTTTCGCAGACCGAAGGTCACGCCACGCCAGCTAGTGCCGCCTTCGAAACGTGTTCATCAGCCGCGAAGGCGATGCAGTTCAAGCTTGCGCGCATGATGGCTACCGGACGCGCAGTTGACGTCACGGCATCGCTGGATCAGATGGAATCAGCGTGGGAGAGCGCAATAGCCAGCCTTCAAGGTCGGTATGGCAACTGATCGCACCGGGGCAAGCGGCTCTGGTGCTGAAACTGAAGTACAAGCCGACTCGACTCGTGTCACGCTTGCGAAGTGGCACATGGCCAGGACTACCCCCGGAGCTCTCTCCTCGGCGGCGGATCTGGCCAATTTGCGTGAAGGATGGATCCAAGCTTCAGCGCCCGGAACTGTAGCCTCGGCATTGCGCGACGCGGGGATGTGGGATTGGCGTTCTACTGCCAACCTCGATGACGACGATTGGTGGTACCGGTGCAACTTCCACTGTGCGAACACAGCTGTTGGAGCGTCACTCGAATTCGAGGGCCTCGCATCGCTGGCCGACGTCTGGCTGAATGGCGTTCATCTGTTCTCGAGCGACAATATGTTCGTCGCGCACTCGATCGACACAGCTAGCGCGCTGCGTGATGAGAATGAACTGATCATCCGCTTCAGATCGTTAACACATGCCCTGGCTGAACGGCGCCAGCGCCCACGGTGGCGAACCCGACTCGCCTCAAGCCAGAACCTGCGTTGGATTCGCACCACGTTACTCGGCCGAATCCCCGGGTGGTCATCATTCGCGCAGCCGGTCGGTCCGTGGAAAGCCGTCACGCTTGTCCCGAATGACACGCCGAGGGTCGTATCGCGACGCTTCGATGCGAGACTCGACGGCACGGACGGCGTCGTCTCGGTGACTGCGCAGATTCGCGTTTCAGCGGGAGTGACGTTCGACTCCGCTACAGTCTCGATCGGATCGGAGATTCAGCAGGCGAGCATCGGACGGCGCGATGGTGACTGGATCGTCAATGCTTCGATTCGAGTCCCGGATGCCAGCATCTGGTGGCCGCACACTCATGGCGCGCAGCCGCTTTACGATGTGGCGATGACGCTTGGACTTAAAGATTCGCCTGTCAGCCTTGTCCTTGGACGTGTGGGATTCCGCGAAGTGAAACTGGATTCAACGGCCGGCAAGTTTCAGTTGCGCATCAATGGCACAGATGTGTTCTGGAGGGGCGCATGCTGGTGCCCGCCGGACCCATTTGCTCTTCAGAGCTCGCGCAAACAATATCGTCGTATACTGGAACTGGCTCGTGCCGCTGGCATGAACATGCTCCGTGTTGGCGGGACGATGGTGTATGAACACGATGATTTCTACGACCTCTGTGACGAGCTCGGAATTGTGGTGTGGCAGGATCTCATGTTCGCGAACATGGACTACCCCCATGCCGACGTCGCTTTCACAGCGAACGTTCAGACTGAAGTCAGCCAGTTCATGGAACGGATTGCAGCGCACCCATCCATTGCAATCGTTTGCGGGAACAGTGAAGTCGAACAACAGGCTGCGATGCTTGGGCTGCCAGAGCCCGAGTGGCGCAATTCGCTTTTTGCGACTGTCTTTCCGGAGGTAGTTGCCGGTGTTGCGCCGCGGGTTCCCTACTGGCCTTCGTCACCGAGCGGAGGCGATCTGCCGTTCCATGTGAACGCGGGCGATGGACATTATTTCGGATTCGGACCGTACCTGCGTCCGCCACTGGATGTGCGCGCGAGCAATGTGCAGTTCGCGTCTGAGTGTCTGGCACTCGCCAATCCCCCAGAGCCGGAATTCATAGATCGCATGGAATGTGGCAGCGCCGGTGCAGGCCATCATCCGGATTGGAAGCGCGGCGTACCCAGGGACAACGGCGCGGCGTGGGACTTCGAGGACGTGCGCGACCATTACGTTGGGAAGTTTTTTGGCGTGGATCCAGCGGTAGTTCGATATGGCAATCCCGAGCGCTATCTGGCACTGGGACGAGTAGCCGGCGGCGAGGTAATAGCGCGTACAATCTCGGAGTGGCGCCGGTCGGGATCGCCGTGCAGCGGCGCATTGCTGTGGTTATACAACGATCTGCGACCGGGTCCCGGTTGGGGCGTCCTTGACAGCGAGGGCAATCCCAAGGCGGCGTACTACTACGTCGCGCGCGTATTCAGTCCGATTGCGGTCCTCATGACCGATGAGGGTCTGAACGGAATCAGCATCACTGCAATCAATGATACAGCGACTCCGATCAACCCGGAGCTTCGCCTGTCGTTGCTGAATGGTTCGACTCTCGTAGGCGAGACAGCAACCCGGCTCGCGCTTGGTGCACGCTCATCCGTCGAGTTGACCGCGGACGCCCTGCTCGGCACGTTCACCGATGTCAGCTACGCGTACATGTTCGGCAAGCCGAATCACGATGCCGTAGTTGTCACGCTTATCGATCCCGACAGTGGCGAGTTGTTGGCCGAGTCGTTTCACTTTCCAACTGGCATCAGTGCGCCTCGAGCGCCTGCACATCTTCAGGCTCAGGTCGCGCGGATCAGTGGTGGGGCTTATTCGCTCACCGTTACATCGGACGAGCTTGCACTCGCGGTGGCGATTGAGGCAGTCGGTTGGAAGTTGAGTGACAACTATTTCAACATAGCTCCGGGCCGCGAACGTACGATATTGCTCACTGCTGATGATGGGACGAGCAGGCTCGCAGGGCGTGTGACTGCACTCAATGGCGTCACCTCTGTCGGCTTTCACGCCGCTTAGAATAACGCCTGTAGCGAACACAGTGCGTGGGGCTTAGAGAATCCGCCGCGCAAACCTGAAGCTTTCGCGCAGGTGACGCGCTACTGGATCATCTGCGTCCAGTGCATTTACTCCGAAGCCACCGTTTGCAAGCGAGATATGCACGCATCGGGTCTCTCCAAGCGAAATCGCAACGTGTGTCGGGCGGCCGTCATCACTGTCGGAAAAAAAGAGAAGATCGGCGGGTTCGAAGTCGCTGAGTTCGCTTGAAACCTCACGCCCGCGTTCGCCCTGCATCCATGCATCGCGCGGGAGTTGAGTTCCATGCAGCGCAAATACTGTCTGGACGAAGCCCGAGCAGTCGGCTCCCCATGGCGTGACACCGCCCCACTGATACGGTGTGCCTCTGAACAATTCGCGCGCGCGGAGAACAAGGGACTGTGAATCGGTCTCGAAATACCGGAGACGCGCACGGTTGTTCATCGCAATCCCGCGTGTAACTTCCTCATCGGCATCGAGAAGGGCACCGAGCGGAAGATCCAGCGTACCGAGCAGAGTGGAGCGTACTGTGCAGCCAATCGAAATTCGCCGCTCGGCGCCCCATGCTGACGCGAGCGACGGCAACGCTATGGCATGCTCGACTTCGAGGTATCCGCGATGACACCAGCCTTCGTAGCCGTCCGCACCGCGGAGCCGGAGCCACTTGCCATCAGCATCAATGACATCTCCATGATGGCCACGGAGAAGCTGCGACACCTGTGTGGCGGAGGCGGCTGCACCACCGAGCAAAGGCGCTATGGATACCCTGACAGTCGCGCGAGCCGATTGTGCGCGATTCGCGCCGCTCGACAGCGAGTCGATCAATGCTCGGGCCAGTCCAGAGTTGGTGGCCGCTCCGATGCCCCGGCGGCGCCTGTCGCGACACCCTGGGGAGCGGCGGCGCCTGCTGCATTCGCCTCGCACCGCTCGCAGCGCACAACCCCCTTGAACACGCACATGATGCAGATGAACGTGCCACAGTCCTTGCAGGGATAGCCCTCGGACGCTCGCTCCTCGTGACCGCAACTGCGGCATAGCATCGCGTCCCGCTCACGCAGTTCCGTCATGCGTCGTCCGGCACGCGCTGCATCAAGCCGTATTCCTTGATTTTCTTGATCAGCGTGGCGCGAGAGATCCCCAACTCGCGAGCGGCGTGCGTACGATTTGACTTATGCGCACGAAGCGTGCGGTGGATGTGCGCTCGTTCGACGTCAGTTATTGTACGCGGGGTGTGATCGTCGCCGGTATCGAACTCACCCAGCCATTCGGGCAGGTGGATTCGCCGCAACACGCTCTCTCCGCGCGACACGACAATGGCGCGCTCAAGGGTATTGCGAAGTTCGCGAATGTTACCTGGCCACGGATATCCGATAAGGTTTTCTATCACGCCATCGCCCATTTCGAGGGGCGAATCGCATATTGACATCGCGAGCGAGTTGAATGTTGCGGCGATCAGCTCCACCAGATCCTCGCGCGGTCGCGCGCGCAGCGGGGGTATGTGGATGGGGGCCGCGCTCAACTGATAATATAGGTCTTCCCGAAACCGTTCTCCGTTCACTTCGCGTACAAGGTCCCTGTTTGCGGCGACCAGGAAGCGAGGCGTGGCGCCGGCAGCGGGAGAGTCGGGGTCACGGTCGGGGCCGTTCAGAACCCGGAGCAGCATATCCTGTGATTGCCGAGATAAGGCGTTCACCTCATCAACAAAAATTGTCCCACCGGTTGCGCTGGCGACCAGGCCACCAATTGTTCTCCCCGGGTTGTCGGCACCGAACAGCTCGGTTTCGACCGAGTCACTGGACTGTAGGGCGCAGTGCACCTCGGCAAAGGGATAGGGTGCCCGGACCGACTCGTAGTGAATGTACGAAGCCAGCCAGCCCTTTCCCGATCCCGGCTCCCCCAGGATCATCGCGGGGGCCCCGTCATTTCGTGTTACGGCCTCGACCTGTCGGACGAGGTCGTGCATTGCACGCGACGTCCCGACTAGCGGGAGGATGACCGGTTCTGCGCGCCGAAGTTGCAGGGAATAGCGATGAACCACGGGGATGGAGTTGCCTGGCTGGAGGGTAGGTCGCGATGCCCTGCTAGTGACGATTTATTTGACAGTGTGGCACCAGCAACCTAGCAGCAAGCGGCTCCACTGTAGCGATGATCGGCGTAAAGCCAATGAGCTCCCCGTCGGCTTGAACCGGGAGCCGTGCGTCGGTTGACACTGTAATATGGCGTCCCCGAAGGTAGGTCATAGCCGGGTCGGAAGAAAAATCGCGAAACAACAGTTTCCGGGAGATCCGGAGGGCGTCCGTGAGGCTAATGGGATCGAAGAGGCAAACATCGAGCACCCCATCGTCGTGCCGGATACCATCACCTAGTGTGATAAGGCCGTTCAGGAGAACGCCGAAGTTGGCGATTAGTACGACGGCTGCCTGCCTGCGAGTTACGACGCCGTCGACATCAATCTCAGCGACAAACCTCGGGCGTTTGATAGCGTGTTTCGCGCCGGTTACCACATACGCGAGCACACCTGCGCGGCGCTTCCATGCGCGTGACGTGGACGCAATCATTGACGCGTCGATCCCTACGCCGACGCCGATTGCAAAACGGGTTCCATCTGCCAATCTGCCCAGGTCAACGTGTGCCTCGTCGCCGCTCACGAGAGTTCTTACCGCCTTCGAAACGTCCATCGGGATTGCCAGAGCGCGCGCGAGCAGATTGCCCGTGCCACCCGGGAGAATGCCGACAGGCGGGCCAAACGGTGTTGTTGCGGCGATCACTTCGATCGCTGTACCGTCGCCGCCCAGCGAGAATATGGAATCGTACTCGTTCGCCATTGCTGCTGCGATTTCGCCAGCGTGACCGCGCCGCTCCGAGACTACTACATCACACGCTACATGGAGCTTTGCAAATGCGTGACTCGCCTTCCGGACAGAGGCATCCCCTCGACGGGATGCCGGATTGACGATGAGCAGAGCACGCTGGAGCGGAACAAGTCCGGCGCTCCCGCGTCGCGACGACATCAGAACCGCCAGGAACGAAGGAAATCAATTCCGAGCTGTGGCGGAGTCTGCTGAATGGTCTGAAGTGACCCAGGGCGCGAGCAGAGCAAATCTGTTGTGCCAGGTTCAACACCCAACTGTGCGGTGTAACTCTGGCTGAATCGATATTCCAGACGCAGACCCAGATTGTGCTGGAAGCTCGACGCGCTGCGGAAGTTCTCTGCGCAGAAGCCCGTGCTGAAATTCAGGAAAAGGTTGTTGTTCAGCTGTTTTCCAACCAGCGCGCGGGTATTGAGGAGGTTGCTGTAGAAGTTCGAATTATCCGTTGTTCCCTGTGATTGTGCTGCCAGGAGCGCAGGCGTTTGCAGTTCTACTACATCGAACACCGATCTGGGAATCGCGCTGCTGATGATGTTGCCGGCCGAACGCACCGCGACGTTCGCTAGCTGATTGACGTACTGTTCCGACGTATAGTCGAGCGCAAACGCAGGTTCGCCGGTAATCAGATAGCTGAGCAAATCGGATTGTGACAACGGCAGATTGTCCGCGCTTGAGAGCGCCAGCGACGGCGCCGAGAGTGTGCCTCCGATCGTGGCGCGAATTCTGATGTCCTGCCCATTCAGGCTCTGGCGCGGTCTGCGCACGGTATTTATCGCTGTAATGTTGAGCGCCGGGTCGAGATCCGGAGTGCCGAAGAAACGGAGCGTTCCCTGCTCCACATCAAACGTTGGTTGTACAAACGGCACTACATTCAGACGATAAGTTCCTCGGATGGCGTTGAGCTGACCGTCGAGCGCGAGCTGCGATGGCTCGCCGGTTACAGGGCTCCGGCCGAGTGTGACGTTCAGGGATCCACCGAGTTTGATATTTGCTTCTGCGGATCTGAGCCAGACATCATCACCGACATTGATCGACACGTTATCGAGTCGAAGGTTCTTGACGAAATCGCTGGGAGTGGTCGGTAGAATCGCGCGGTTGCTGGCCACGGTCGTATCAACGACGTCAACGAGTTCGGGATCGTTGAGATCGACCAACCGCTTGGTTATGAGCTCTGGTATGTAAACCGTCCCGCGATCAACACGTACGGCGCCGGTGACGCGCGCGCCTGAGTATGGTCCAGTCAGTGATATGGGAGACGTGGTTGTAACGTCGAGCGTAGCCAGTCCGCGTCGATCGACTGCCCGGAAATCCCGCGCGGTGGCATTGAGCGCGAAGACCGGGTTGTCATACTGTGTCAACGCGATGTTTCCGCTGACGTCGAGTGTTCCCCGCCGGTCGCGCGTAGTGGACGCAGACATTTTCCTGATGAACACTGTATCACCGGAGAGTACAATATCCGCGCCTATCCGATCCAGATGAACCCCGATCGGTACGACAGTCGCGGAGCCACTGTCCACGACGATGCTTCCTTCCATTCGTGGTCGCGCGGTGGTGCCGGTCACGTCGAGGCTCGCGGTAAGAGCTCCGTGGAGGTCTGTCAAACCGCTTCCGAACAATTCGAGCAAGGCAAGGCTGAAGCCGTCGGTGCGTACCGACCCCCGTATGGAATCACCGAGGAACGCAATATTGCGGACCGCGACGGAACCGCCCATCGACCGACTGAATATCACTGAGTCGATTGTGAGTCCGCGCGCATCCGACAACAGATGTACAGGGGCGCGAAGGGCGTACGCGTTCAGGGAATCAACCGTAACATTCGCGGAGTCGACGCGAAAGCGCACAACACCACTGTCGGCGCTGGTTATGTCGCCAGACGCTGATGCGCGCGCATTATCGCGTCCCACAAAATCCGCTCTGAACGCAGCGTCGTTGCCGTTGCTGATTCGAAGGCCGACCGTGGCCTGCACCACCGGGACCGGACCAGCGGACAGTGTATCAGCCGTGAGTGCAACAACACCGCTGGGTTTGGTGCCAAGATCTCGCATCGCGTAGCTGGCGTGCAGGTTCTTGATGTGCGCGGGTCCGGCGACGACGTCGCGGGCCGAGGCCGTTCCCTGAGCCTGCAGCGCATTCGGCGAGCCGCTCAATGTTCCCTTTATCAGTACCGGGCCGGATGTCGTGTGAGTTGCGGAGCCAGTCGAAGTCGATCCGATGAGGTGCTCCAGCGCGCCGAGGGATGCAAGCCCGACCTCTATGTTCAACGCTCCACTCTCACCATCCGTTGCAGCGACTGTACCGCTG
>JBDTAW010000215.1:0-10732 GCA_039924445.1 Gemmatimonadaceae bacterium | reverse complement strand
CTGCGACGGGTCGGCCTCGTTCCGACAGATGGGACGATGGAATGGCGCTTGAAGAGGCCGTCATGCGCGGCGTGAGCCGGTTCCGGGACAGTGGCCGCGGCCAGGGACTCGCGGGCGTCCGCCGCTTCATAGGAAAATGGGACGGCAAGTTCTCCGTTCGCAGCGGGACTGCTCGGCTCGCCATCGTCCCGACATGGGACGAGGACGTCCCGCTGCAGAAGGATCTACCAGCATTTCCAGGGTCACAGGTGCAGATTACGATTCCGGAGCGCGTCGACCGATGATCACAAATCACATAGACGTGTGCAATGTCCTCCGCCGAGCAGTCTCCGAGAGCTATTCAAATCTCGTCACACGACCGACCGGAGTCGCCGTTCGTGTGTACATAGAGGCGCAGATTCTGGCGGCCAGCGACTGTGTCGTGACTGTGATCGACTTTTCCAGCGTGGGGATGATGGACTTTTCATGCGCCGATGAGATTGTTGCCAAACTCGTAATGCAGCACGAGAACGGGAATCCGTCATTTGTATTCAGCGGGCTCAGCGAGTCCCACATCGAGGCGATCGACGTGGTGCTGGAGCGGCACGGGATGTCGCTCGTGTCGCAAGAGCCGGACTCCAACTCATATATAGCCGTTACTCACTGATGAAGTTTTTCGGATCGTCGCCCACGCCATCCGACAGCGTGTTCCAGCCGGAGCTGCGCGTTATTGACTACATCGCCACGCGAAAGGGCGACACGGAGCGTGGTCCGCAGGTTAGACTTTCTGCCGAGGATGCGCGGTTTCGCCTTCTGTCGGACGGGGAATTGGCGTGGGTTCGAGGCAAACGCGGGCAGCAGCTCGCGGAAGTGGTCGTCGACGACTCGATTCCACAGCATGGTTGTGGCTTGCGCGACATTCCGGGCGTCCTGGCTGCAGAAGCCGTACTCGTCGTAAAGCCGGATCTCGATACTCCCAAGAGAACGAACGCATGAAAAAGTCCACAATTCCGATCCACGGCGGGGCACCGCACGCATCGGCCGGCGCCCCGGTCGTCACGCCGATAACGCAATCGGTGAGCTTCGTTCAGGCTCTTGGTACAGCGGACGGTTTGAAATACGCACGCTACGGAAACACGCCGAACGTAGAGCTAGTCGAACGTCGGCTGGCGCTGCTTGACGGCGGTGAGGCTGCCGTTGCGCTTTCCAGTGGGATGGGTGCGACGGCCTGCGCGATGCTTGCGCTGCTGCGGCCGGGCGATCATCTGCTTTCCAGTTCGTGGATCTACGGCGGTACTTACAAGCTGTTTGCGGAAGAGCTGCGGGGGATGGGGATCGAAGTGACCCTTGTCGATCCGCTCGCACCGCGCATGTGGCGCAAGGCGCTTCGTCAGACGACGCGCGCGATATTTGTCGAGTCACCGGTCAATCCGACGTGTCGTGTACTTGATCTGGCTTCGCTCGCGAATCTCGCGAAAGCCGAGGGCGTTGCACTTGTGGTCGACTCCACGTTTGCCAGCCCGATCAATTTTCGCCCGCTCGAGCACGGAGCGGATGTGGTGATCCACTCCACTACCAAGTATCTGAACGGCCACCACGACGTACTCGGCGGTGCCGTGATTGGCACTTCCTCGTACATCGAAGAAGTACGTCGCAAGATGATCGTCTGGGGGCAAGCACCCGACCCCTTTGCTGTCTGGTTACTCGAACGTGGCATGAAGACGCTTGACGTCCGCGTGCGGCGCCAGAACGAGAACGCTCAAAAGCTTGCCGAATGGTGTGAGACTCGGACTGAGTTCGCGCGGGTCCTCTACCCCGGTCTCAAGTCACACCCCGACCACGATATCGCACAGCAGTGTATGGACGGCTTCGGCGGTATGATGGCAGTCGAAGTCGCGGGTGGTGGAGAAGCCGCCGAGCGATTCCTGGCCCAGCTTGAGATGGTCACGCACGCTCCGAGTCTCGGCGGTGTGGACACACTGGTGAGCGAGCCCCGCTACACATCGCATGCATCTATGACTCCCGAGGCACGCGCAGAGGCAGGAATTCCCGATGGCTTCCTGCGTTTCAGCGTCGGCATCGAAGATGTGAGCGATCTTATCGCTGATTTTGAGCAGGCACTGAGGTAGCTGACGGTTGAGTCTAGTCCGGTTTCTAAACGTTGCGAAGGAGTACCAGCGTGGTGGCGTAGCGTTGAGCCACGCTTCATTTCAACTGCAAAAGGGCGAATTCGCCTTCCTCACAGGACCGAGCGGATCGGGCAAGTCTACGATCCTGAAGCTCATCTACATGGAAGAGCGTCCGACCGCGGGTGATGTGTGGGTGAGTGGCATAAGCACCCGCGAAGCGTCGAAGAAGGAAGTATCGATGATTCGTCGTCATCTCGGAATCGTGTTTCAGGATTTTCGCCTTCTCGAAGACCGCACCGCGGAGGCGAACATCGCATTCGCGCTTGAAGTCACGGGAACACCGGCCGATATGATTCGCCCACGGGTCGCGCGGGTATTGACTCAGGTTGGGCTTGCGTCGAAGGGAACATCGTATCCTCGCGAGTTATCTGGTGGTGAACAGCAACGCATCGCCATCGCGCGCGCCCTGGTCAACGATCCGTACGTACTTATCGCTGATGAACCTACCGGCAATCTGGATGAGCGCGCGACACGCGGAATTTTCCAGTTGTTGCGCGACATAAATACAGCGGGCACCGCCGTAATCATGGCGACGCACAATCTCGAGCTCATTCGACGCACCGAGTATCGTACGATCGAATTGAATCATGGCCGCGTGGTCTTTGACAGCGTGGAGAGTCCGCCAGCGGAAAGACCTGTTGAGACGAAAGCACCTGACAAGCACGGCGAGAATCAGATATGATGGCGCTACGCGAGGCCTTTGCCTCATTTCGGAGGGCTCCACTGCTAAGCGCGCTCGGTGTGATCACGATTGCGTTCTCGCTATTCGCCTTCGGACTCTTCGGACTTGTCGCGGTGAATATCCGCGATGCGCTCCAGGCTATCGAAAACCGTGTGGAGATCAGAGCCTTCATCGCGGACGGCACTCCCGTCGAGGCTTCAAGTGCGGCAATGGGGGACATCCACGCATTTCCAGAAGTGTTGTCGGTGACCTATGTGTCGCAGGACGACGCCCTTGTTCGTGCCCGGAAGGAACTCGGTGAATTCAGCGACGTATTCGAGCCAGGCGTGCTCCCAGCTTCGCTTGACGTGAAGTTGAAACCCGGCTATCGCGACCCGACAACGGTCATGGCTGTGGCCAATCGAATCAAGTCATACGATTTCGTGGACGATGTGAGGTATGGTGAAGATTGGGTTGCGAAACTCTACCGACTTCGGACGATCGCAACACTTGTCGGCACCGGCCTGGGGCTCGCGTTTGCGGCCGTGGCTGTAATCATCATTGGCGCTACGATCCGGATCATGGTGATGGCACGGGCAGAGGAGATCGCTATCATGCGTCTTGTGGGCGCGACGAATGGATTCATCCGGCTACCGTTTGTACTGGAGGGTTTCATACAGGGTGTGATGGGTGGCCTGCTGGCACTCGGCCTGACGTGGGCGACGAGCACAGCGATAAGTCATTCCTTCATGCGCACTGCGTTCTTCGACCCGAAGCTCGCGACCCTCGGGGTTATTGGAGGCGCTCTGATCGGCCTTTTCGGCAGTACGTTCGCCGTGGGGCGGCAGCTGCGTCGGCTGTGAAATTCCAGTTGATCGCGCTGAGCGCGATTCTGCTGTTACCTGTCGCAGCGCAGTCGCAGAACACCGAAGCGCAACTCGAGAAAAACCGCCAGGAGCTCGAGCGGATCAAGCGCGAGCGCGCCGACCTGCAAAAGACAATGAACAAGCTTCAGAGCAGTGCGCACTCGCTCAGCGACGAGCTCCAAAACATCAATCGTCAGCACGATGTTACCAAGCGTGCGGTCTCATCGCTCGACAAGCAGCTCGGACTGATATCTGACGAAGTAACCACCGCCAGCGCGAGCCTTGTCCGCGCGGAAGATGAAGCTGCCACCAAGCGTGCGGTTCTGAATCACAGACTTATCGAGATCTACAAGCGCGGGCCGCTGTTCGACTTTCAGGCACTGCTTTCTGCCGACTCTTTCGGCGAGCTTATCGCGCGATACAAATATCTGCATGAAATCGCGGTACATGATCGCGCTCTGGTCAAACGTATGGATGACCTTCGTACGACAATACGCGGACGCCGAAGAGAGCTTGTATCACTGAAGAGCGATGTGGAGCAGAATCGACTGGAAAAGTCTCAGGAGGATGCACGTCTGCAAGCGCTGGAACGGCAAAGGCAACAGAGTCTGGTACGCGTGCAGACCGATTCAAGGAAAACGCAGGAACGGCTTGCGCGTGTGAAGAAGAGCGAGTCGACGCTGAACAACATCATCGCGAATATCGAAGCCGAGCGTCGTCGCGGCAGTAGCAAGGTCAGCGCTGTCGCGCGTGGAAATAGCTCGATCAAGACATCGGATTACGGAAAACTCGACTGGCCCGTAAATGGTGACATTCTATACAACTTTGGCCGCGTGGTGCGTCCCGACAATACAACATTGCGATGGAATGGAATCGGCATTGCGGCGTCTGAGGGGACGGCGGTACGCGCGGTCGCGGCGGGCGATGTAGTCCTTGCGGGCCAGCTTGGAACCTACGGGCAAACGGTGATCGTGGAGCACGGTGGTGGTGACTACTCGGTTTATGGCTCACTGAGCCAAATAAGCGTCGCGAAGGGCGCGCACATCTCGAAGGGCGAGGTAGTCGGCAAGGTCGGGACATCCGATCCGGATCTTCCACCGCATCTCCATTTCGAGATCCGGCACGGCGGGCCGGCTGTCGATCCGACTACGTGGCTGCGCGGACACTAGGTTCGCGCGACAGAACCCTGGCAGCGGAGCACGAGTGACCGTTAATAACCTGCTCCTCGGAGCCCACATCTCGACCGCTGGTGGCGTGCCAGCGGCGCCCGGACGCGCAAAAGCTATTGGTGCGACCGCCATGCAGATCTTCACGAAGATGGCGAACCAGTGGCGCGAGCGGGAATGCGAGGCGGAGGAGTGTGCAGCATTCCGGGACGGCATTGCAGACACTCTGGTACGCGCCATCAGTGCGCATGACAGCTATCTGATCAACCTTGCGTCGCCGAAGGACGATCTGAGGGAGCGGTCATTGCAGTCGTTCACCGCTGAGCTGCGTCGCTGTTCCGCTCTGGGGCTGAATTATCTGGTTTCCCATCCCGGCAATTACATGGATGACCGCGAGTCGGGGATTGCTCGCAACGCAGATTCGATAAGCGCGGGACTCACCGCCGCTCCCGGGCAGACGCTGCTGTTGCTGGAGACCACTGCTGGCAGTGGGACGGCACTTGGCGCGACGTTCGAGGAACTGCAAGCCATAATCGATCGGATCGCTCCGGAAGTGCGTGGCCGTGTCGGCATCTGCATGGACACCTGTCACGTTTACGCTGCCGGCTACGACATAGTAAAGGACTACGACGGAGTGATGCGCCGGTTCGATGAAACGCTCGGGCTTTCGAGACTGCGAATGATGCATCTGAATGACTCGAAACACGGCCTGGGCACGCGCAAGGACCGCCATGCGTTGATCGCGGAAGGCGAGCTCGGTGAGGATCCGTTTCGACATGTGATGAACGATCCCCGACTCGCCAAGGTCGCAAAAGTCATCGAGACCCCCAAGGGAAACGACGCAGAGGCCACGGACAGGTCAATGCTCGAGCGACTCAGGAGCTACATCGAGTAGCTGACTGACCCGCATCCGACCAGCCGCGACGGGCGGGCGCGACGGGCGGGCGCGACGGCCGAGTTGAGAGAATCTCGGGAGGCCGCATACCAGACACTTCAATTGTACCTGCACCCGCCCCAACTTTAGTCAGCGGCAGCTGCACACATCAAGGAGAGGCCCCGTGTCCGTCACATGTGCATATACGTTCGACCAATTCCTCGCATATTCCGATGCTGAAGAAGCGCGATGGCACGAGTGGTTCACCGCGAACCCGGTCGCGCTGGACGTTCCGTTCGCCGACGGCCGTCTGGCTACGATTCGCGGCCTGCTTGTCCACATCTTCGCGGTCGAACTGCGCTACACCGAGCGGCTGTGCGGCCGTGACGTTACTTCCTACGATGACATTCACGTTCAGTCGATCGAAGAGATTTTTGCCCTTCGCGCCACCGCGAGAACGATGCTTCGCGGATACCTTGCAGGGATGACCGAGACTGATGCGGCTTCGATTCTCACATTCGCTACGATGACTGCTGGAACGCTGACCGCCTCGAAGCACAAGATCGCATCGAACATCTTCATTCATGCGATTCGTCATTGGGCGCAGGTCGCAACGACTCTGCGGACGGCTGGTTTCACAAAGCAGTGGGGCCACGATGTGCTCCTGAGCGATCTGGCTATGTGATGAAGTTGCGTCTTTTGTGGTTCGTTCCAATAGCTGTGGCTTTCACGCTTTCGACTGCCGCAGTATCGCCGATCATTGCGCAGAAAGCGACTTCCAGCGCTGATTCACTTCCGCCGCCGAATGCGCGCGAGTTCCGTGGTGCATGGATCGCCGCCGTAACGAATATCGACTGGCCGTCCCGGCCCGGTTTGAGTACATGGCAACAACAGCATGAGCTGCTCGCCATGCTGAATCGCGCGGTCGCCATGCGCATGAATGCAATAATATTTCAGGTGCGTCCCGAGGCAGACGCATTGTATCAATCCGATATCGAGCCGTGGTCACCGTTCCTGAGCGGTACGATGGGTCGCGCGCCGGAACCGTATTATGATCCGCTTGCGTTCGTAGTGCGAGAGGCTCACGCACGTGGATTGGAGGTGCATGCGTGGTTCAATCCATTCCGCGCACTTCACCCGTCGAGTCCCGGACCTGTCGCGCCCTCACACGTTACCCGTACGGATCCAGAGGTAATTCGCCGTTACGGTTCCCAGGTCTGGATGGATCCGGGCGATCCGATCGTAGTAGCGCGCACAACGCGGGTGATCCTCGACGTGACGAAACGGTACGACATCGACGCCGTACATATAGACGATTACTTCTATCCATATCGCGAGACGGATCGTCGCGGTCGTACTATCCAGTTTCCGGATAGCAAGTCTTATGCGCTGTATCGGCGCGGCGGAGGAACATTATCTCTCGACGATTGGCGCCGGAACAACGTCGATACTTTCGTCGAACACATCGGTGAACAGATCCATGCTGTCAAGCCGTGGGTCCGGTTCGGCATCAGCCCGTTCGGAATCTGGCGCCCTGGTTATCCAGCGTCAGTAAGGGGATTGGATTCATTCGTCGAGATATTTGCTGACTCACGCAAATGGTTGCGAAATGGCTGGGTCGATTATCTGGTACCACAACTCTACTGGCCAATCGGGCGACCGCAGCAGGATTTCTCATCACTCCTTGCATGGTGGGTTTCACAGAACGAGTTCAAGCGTAACATCTACGCGGGCTTGAACGCGAGCCTTGCAGATAACACGAAAGGAAAGGGCCGTGGAGCATCGGAACTGACGGACCAGATCCGGCTCACGCGCGCAGAACAAGGTGCGAGCGGAGACGTTTTCTTCAGCATGACAAACTTGATGCAGGATCCCGACAGCGTCGCGGAAAAAATCGCGCGCGACAGCTATGCAGAGCCCGCACTCCCACCAGCTTCACCGTGGCTCGACGCAGTCGCTCCGGGCGAGCCGCAGGCCGTTGCACGCATGGACATGCAATCCGGTGAAATAGTGCTCGACATGGATCCAGCGTCCGGCGAAAAAGCGCCGTGGCTATGGGTGATTCAGGCACACGCCGAGAGTGGTTGGTCCACGCAAATTTTGCCGGGCGCGGAGGACACGCACCTCCTCGCAACGCGCGGTGAACGCTCGCCACGCGAGGTGTGGGTCTACGCCGTTGGAAGAACCGGAAATATGTCGAGGCCGTTGCGTGTCTTTCCGAACGGGGACCCGCTAGCGATCTCTAAAAACGATGCCCGGTAATCAGTTTGATGATCCGACGGTCTTCGACTCCCTTCGACATCGGAAAACTGACCCCAAAGTTTACTTCCCAATCAGGGCCGAGATTCAGATCGATCGCTGGGTATAACTCGTGGCTCTGTTCAGCGGCGGGGTCAAAGTGTCGCGTGTCACCGAACGCGCCGTAGTATTCAAAACCACCAGTCACTCGGCTAGTCAGGTCGTAAGCGATCTTGGCGGCCGGCGAAAACTCGAGGCCTTTCGAAACGCTTGGCCCCTGGAGTGAGCGCTCGAAGGTCGGGTTGACCGACCAGTACAAGCGGCCAACCGTCTTATCGATAATGGGCCTGATCTCCCAGGTCCAAGTATCCGCAGAAAAAAGCGTCCGTGCGTATCCAACCTCCTGTGACAGGCTTAAGCCGACAGGAAGACCCCATGATTCGGGAACTCTGAAGCGAGGCCTGACGTGGTTCCCAACGTACTCGAACTGGCCGTCCGGTTGAATCGAAGTGAACGTGTAAAAGCCAACTTCGAACCAGGGCGTGAAGCCACGCGTTATTTCGACGGTTTCGTGCAGTGCGTGCAGCGTCGGTTGCACACCGTCTTCGGTGACAGCACGGCCCCGATCCGTAAAATTGCTATGCAGCTCGACCATTGTCCGTCCGGCGGCCACGGTCTCAGACCCGTAAACCTGGATCTCCGTGTTGTCCTGGGCATGGGCAGTTGCAACAAGGCCGCACGCCATCGCGATTCCGAGGATGGTTCGTCGTTCAAATATCATAACTCCCATCAGTAGTATCTCCGTGTTCCAAAACACTCTTTTTTAGAAGCGGGTCGTCCAAAGTTGTTTAGTGCTGGTTTACTCTGTCATCAGACGTGCAATTCGTCACTTTCTCGCGATACCATCATGTACAGCACTGGCATCAGGAAAATGCTCAGCAACAGCCGAGAAAATAACCCCCCAACAATCACCATTGCGAACGGTCTCTGCGAATCCGAACCTACCCCGGTGGAAAATGCCGCAGGCAGCAGTCCGAGAGCGGCGACCAGCGCTGTCATCATGATCGGACGCAATCTGAGCAGCGCCGCGTCAAGCGTCGCCGCTGAGATCCCGAGACCGTTAAGCCGCAACTCGTTCGCGTAGGAGATATATACGACCGCAGTTTGCACAGACACTCCAAACAGCGCGAGAAAACCGATCCCGGACGATACCGAAAATGGTGTTCCCGACATCCACAAAGCCACCAATCCACCGAGTGGCGCTGATAACAGCACGCCAACAACGGTGATGAACGGAAATTTGAAGTTACGGTACAAGGCGAACAACAGAATGAAGATCACCGCCAGGGTCAGCGGCAAAACGATCTGCAACTGGCGCCGGGAGGCCGTGTACTCCTGGAATTCTCCGCCCCAAACGATCGAGTAACCTGGTGGCAGCTTCACCTTCCTGGCGACCTGGGCACGAGCATCATCCACTGCGCCAGCCAGATCACGATCCACAACGGAATACTGGATTCCGATGTAGCGCGAGTTATCCTGTCGATAGATGAACGAGGCCCCATTCTCAATCTTGAGCGTCGTGACTTCTTTCAGCGGGATCTGTGCACCACTCGGCGTCGCGATTAAGATATTTCCAATCTGGTCCGCGGATTCCCGGAATTGCGGCTGCAGGCGCACAACCAGATCGAAGAGTTGCTCTCCCTGCACTACCTGCGTGGCAGCAACTCCCCCGACCGCAGCCTCTATCAAGCCGTTAACGTCGGCAACGTTGAGGCCGTATCGCGCCATCTTCACTCGATCGGCAGTGACGGTAAGTGAAGGCTGACCCAGCTCCTGCACAAGGGTGACTTGCTGCACGCCGCGTATCCTGTCAAGCACGCGCTTTACCTGGGAACCTCGCTCCTCAAGCACATTCAGATCCGGGCCGAACAGCTTGGCGTCCAGCGAACTCTTCAGCCCCGTCTCGGCTTCGTCGACCGCGTCTTCCGCCGGTTGCGTGTAATTGAAAGTTATGCCCGGAAATGCGCGAAGTTTCTGGTCGATTGCCGCGATCAATTCAGGCTTCGTGCGATACTTCCCGTTCCAGTCGCCGTATGGCTTGAGCCCGACGTAGAACTCGGCATTGAAAAAGCCAGTCGGATCCGTGCCATCATCCGGGCGTCCGTGCTCTGAGGCAACATCTGTAACCTCCGGGAACGATTTGAGAATCGTCCTGATCTGCGGCACGATCTTGGAAGATTCCTCAAACGAGATCGTGTAGGGCATCGTCGCACGTACCCATAACGCCCCTTCGTCGAGCTTCGGCATGAACTCGCCGCCAATCTGCGAGACGAGGAGCAGGCATGCAACGCCGATGGCAACTGACGCCCAGACAACCGACTTGGCGTGAGCAAGGCTCCACTCAAGACCGCCCTTATAGCGGTCGAGCACCCACTCGAAGGCTGCATTGCGACGTTCCTTCACTCCACCGCGCAATACCACCCGGCACACGACCGGGAGCAATGTGATAGTCACGAGGAGCGAGCCGATCATCGCAAAGATCGTCGTGTCCGCCATAGGCTTGAAAAGGCGCCCCGATGGACCGGACAAAACGTAGATCGGCAAAAAGCCGGCGATGATCACCGCAATCGCATACACGATCGGCCGATCGACCTCCGCTGCGGCCGCGACTATCACAGCCTTAAGATCGTACGTCGTGCCGTAGCGCTTACCCAACTGGCGATGAATGTTCTCCACCATCACAACAGCGCCATCGACGA
>JBDTAW010000214.1:0-5595 GCA_039924445.1 Gemmatimonadaceae bacterium | reverse complement strand
TGTCCAGAGTGAACGACCGGTCCAGGTACGCCGTGGAAGTTGCGGTGACTTCCCTCCCGGTTGCCCCACTGTCTCGGGCAAGCCGTACCAGATTCTGGGACTTGAAGCCGTACGAGCTCGTATCCATTGAGGAGGTCGCGTCACCGATCTGCGTCCCGTTTTGGGACAGAGCGTAATAATAGGTAGCAGGGTCGATCCTCATGGCCCCCTGGCTCAGCAGCTGGACTTCCGAAACGTCCTGGCTCCGTCGGGCCAGAGCGACAAGGCCCAGGACCCAGGCGGCGATCGCGGCCGCCGCCAGGTGCCGACGGTCAACTCGGAACATCACGCGATGGCCAACCCGGTCTCGTCAGCTATCCAGCTGAGGTATTTGGGGAGTCCGGCAGCAACCGGAAGAACCAGAAGCTCCGGTAGCTTGTACGGGTGCAAAGTCTCAAAACTCTGCTGGAGCGCATCGAGGCAGGCCGACCGGGTTTTGAGCATCAGAACCACCTCGGTCTCGTCCGAGATCTTGTTGTCCCACCGGTAGATCGACCTGGCTTTCGGGAGCATCGTCCCGCAGGCGATCAGGCGTCGCTCGAGCAGGGCGCGGACGAGAGTGGCTGCATCGTCCTCGGTGCCTACCGTGGTCAGGACTACAACTGCGTCTGAGTGTGGCATACCCGAATTTACACCGTAAGTCCGTTAGGTTTAGAGGGCTATGGCAGAAGAAGCACTCATCGTCCGAGGCGCTCGGGAGCACAACCTCCGCGACGTCAACGTTACAATCCCGCGTGACAAGCTCACGGTCATTACGGGACTTTCAGGTTCAGGTAAGTCATCGCTGGCCTTCGACACCATCTATGCCGAAGGCCAACGACGCTACGTAGAATCATTATCGGCATACGCGCGCCAGTTCCTCGGCTTGATGGAGAAGCCGGATGTGGATTCCATAGAAGGGCTTTCGCCGGCGATTTCGATCCAGCAGAAAACGGCAGGCCACAATCCGCGTTCTACGGTTGGCACAGTAACCGAGATCTACGACTACCTCCGCCTCTTGTACGCACGGGCGGGAACACCGCACTGCCCGACCTGTGGCAGGGCGGTGGAGCGTCAGAGTGCGGCCCAGATAGCGGATTCCATTCTACAGTGGCCCAGGGACACCCGCATCGAGATTCTCGCGCCACTGGTGCGTGAGCGCAAGGGAGAGTTTCGCGAACTGTTCGAGAACGCCCGCCGACAGGGATTCGTGCGTGCTGTGGTCGATGGCGAACTGGTAGAGCTCGCGTCGCCGCCCAAACTGAACAAGAAACTCAACCACAGTATTTCTGTAGTCGTCGACCGCGTAGTTGTGAACCGCGATGATCGAGGACGTCTGGCTGACTCGATCGAGACTTCGCTGAAGCTTTCGGATGGTCTTGTGCAAATCACGCGTCAGGACGACAAGTCGTCGCACCTCTTCTCGGAGCGCTACGGCTGTCCCGATTGCGGTACGTCGCTCGCCGAGTTGGAGCCGCGTCAGTTTTCCTTCAATTCTCCGTTTGGTGCATGTCCGAAATGCGGCGGGTTGGGTACGCGACGCGAAGTCAGTGAGGATCTGATTCTCGGTGACGCAAGTCTGACGATTCCCGAGGGTGTAATTCTCCCATGGGGAGAGCCGGATGGTTACCTCCGTCGCACGATTCTCCCTGGACTTGCTCGCGAACTCAAGTTCAACATTGATACGCCCTGGGGCGAGCTGACACAAAAGACTCGGGACGCGCTGCTCTATGGATCGACAGGGCGGCGCGGCGGCCCACGCTCGGCGGATCTGAAATGGGAAGGGATCATCGCCAACATTCAGCGTCGGTATGACGAAACGGAATCTGATTCCGTGCGCCTTGATCTCGAGGAGTTCATGACGGCGCTCCCGTGTACTGCATGCGGTGGCCAGCGACTCAAGCCCGAATCGCTCGCGGTTACGATCGTTGGGATGAACATTGGCGACGTCGTCGAACTGTCGGTTGGTGAATCTGTAGACTTCTTCGATGGGATCAAGCTTCGTACAAAGACGCAGCCGGGGCTCGACGCAGATATCGCAGGACCTATCCTGAAGGAAGTCCGCGAGCGATTGCGCTTTCTGGTTGACGTCGGACTCGACTACCTCACACTTGGTCGCGCCGCGGAATCACTGTCGGGCGGCGAAGCGCAGCGCATTCGACTTGCAACGCAAATTGGATCCCGGCTTGTCGGTGTGCTCTACATACTCGACGAGCCCTCCATCGGACTGCATCAGCGAGACAATGCGCGCTTACTTGCGACGCTGAGACAATTACGCGATCTCGGCAATACCGTTATCGTCGTCGAACATGACGAGGAGACGATGCGTGCCGCGGACTATCTGATCGATCTCGGACCCGGCGCTGGCAAGCACGGCGGCCTCGTGATCGCCGAGGGAACTGTCGAGGACGTGTCGAACGATCCTGCCTCGGTGACTGGACGATATCTACGTGGCGATGCGATCATCGCGATTCCGGAGCTGCGCCGAGCGCAGGATCCGGATCGAATTCTGCGTATCGAGGGTGCCACCGAACACAATCTGCGCGACATCACTGCAGATATTCCGCTCGGCAATTTTGTCGCCGTGACTGGAGTATCGGGTTCGGGCAAGTCGACGCTCGTGGAAGACATACTGCACCGCTCGCTTGCGCGGCACTTCTATCGCGCACGAGTCATTCCGGGAAAGCACAAGCGAATCGCGGGACTCGAGCACATCGACAAGGTAATCGATATCGATCAGAGCCCGATCGGTCGAACGCCGCGCTCAAATCCAGCAACATACGTCGGCCTCTTCACTCCCGTGCGTGAACTGTTCGCCGAATTGCCGGAGTCCAAGATTCGCGGTTACGGCCCAGGTCGATTTTCGTTCAACGTCAAGGGCGGGCGGTGCGAGGCTTGCCAGGGGGACGGTCTCGTCAAGATCGAAATGCACTTCCTTCCGGATGTGTACGTCCCCTGCGATGTCTGCAAGGGGAAACGGTACAATCGCGAGACTCTCGAAGTGAGATTCCGCGGCCTCAACATCGCTGACATACTTGAGCTTACTGTCGAGGACGCCATCGAAGTATTCGCGAATCAGCCGCGCATTCTGAACAAGTTGACGACGCTCAACGAAGTCGGCCTGGGGTACATACATCTGGGGCAGAGTGCAACAACGTTATCCGGTGGTGAAGCGCAACGCGTCAAACTTGCGTCGGAGCTGTCAAAACGTGACACAGGTCGAACATTCTACATTCTGGACGAACCGACGACCGGACTTCATTTTGAAGACGTGCGGATGCTGCTGAAAGTATTGCACACCCTGGTCGACAGAGGAAATACCGTACTCGTCATTGAGCACAATCTCGACGTGATCAAGACGGCCGACTACGTAATCGATCTTGGTCCCGAAGGAGGACTCAAGGGCGGTACTATAGTTGCCAGCGGTACTCCGGAAGAGGTCGCAGGTGTGGCCGCTTCGTATACGGGGAAGTATCTTCGCCACATGCTTCCAGCAACCTTCAAACGCAGGGCGAGTTGATGGTATCGCTCCTCGATATCATCGGCCCCGTCATGGTTGGCCCCTCGTCGTCACATACGGCTGGTGCATGCCGACTTGGCCTCCTGGCCCGTGGTCTGGTTGGTGGAACGCCGCAGTCAGCGCTGCTCGAGTTGCACGGTTCGTTCGCGCGGACCGGGGAGGGACACGGTACCGACAAGGCGCTTGTCGCCGGCCTGCTCGGCTTCCGACCTGATGACGAGCGCATACGCACTGCACTCGAGATCGCTGACGGTGAAGGGCTGGACTACAAGTTCGAGAAGACCACGCTCAGCGATGATTCACATCCCAACACCGTGCGAATCACCGTCGCACTCGGGCCCCGCAGGGCGGTGATGGTCGGTTCCTCGCTCGGTGCGGGCCGCATTCTGGTAACCGAGATAGACGGTTATCCGGTCGATATCGCTGGCGGCTATTACACTGTCGTAATCCTTGCGGCCGACGTGAAGGGATCGATCGCCAAGGTTACCCACGTATTGACGGAGCATGACATCAACATCGCGACGCTGAAACTCACGCGAAAACAGCGTGGCGGTGACGCATTCATCGTGATCGAGTGCGATGACAATCCCGGCGAGGAGGCTCGCGACGAGATTCGCGCACTCACCTGGGTTCGGTGGGCGATGCGACTCGACAAGGTCAGCGGCGGCTGAGGCGGTGGCATGTACAAGGCTCTAGCTGAAGCGATAAGCGACGCGGAAGCGCGCGGCGTCAGTCTTTCGACGGTGGCGCTCGATCTCGAATCGCGCGATCAGGGACGCACGGTAGAAAGTATTCGCGCGTCGCTCACACGTGCGCTCGTTGTAATGCGTGGTGCAGTAGATGCCGGAGTGACCGGCGATATGCGGTCGAATTCAGGACTTGTCGGCGGTGACGCAGCGAAACTGGTCAATAGCAACGCCGGCCCACTTGCCGGCACGCCATTTCATGACATCCTCATTCGCGCGCTTGCAGTACAGGAAGTAAATGCAGCGATGGGAGTGATCGTGGCTGCGCCGACTGCAGGTGGCGCTGGCGTGCTGCCCGCGGTGCTCACAGGGCTTGCAAGCGCACGCGGCATCTCGGACGAACGCGTGGTCGATGCGCTTGCGACGGCTGGTGTAATCGGAGCGGTAATTGCGGAGCGTGCCTCACTATCCGGTGCGGAAGGTGGGTGCCAGGCGGAGACTGGGGCCGCTGCCGGCATGGCGGCCGGCGCCGCAACGGAAATGCTGGGCGGATCGCCGACACAGGCGGGTCACGCCACAGCGCTGGCGATGCAGAGCACGCTCGGCCTCGTTTGCGACCCACTGGGCGGGCTTGTCGAGCTTCCTTGCGTTTTTCGCAATGCCACAGGTTCCGCAATCGCTCTCGCTGCAATCGAGATGGCACTTGCCGGGATCGAGTTCGCAATCCCCGTGGACGAAGTTATCGATGTGATGGGTCAGATTGGCCGCGAAATGGACGTCCGCTACAGAGAGACGGCAGGAGGCGGTCTCGCTGCGACGCCTACCGGGCGCAGGCTGGCGAAGGAGCGACTGTATCAGATCAAGCGGGCTTGAGTCGTGAGCAACAGCACGTCGGCACCGCGCTGGAACTGGGCCTTCTTCGAAGATCTCCGCCCGCTTGATCTATACGACATCCTTGAGTTGCGAACCGCAGTTTTTATTGTCGAACAGTGCTGCGCGTATCAGGACCCGGATGGAGCCGACAGGTTGTGCCATCATCTGTGGACACGATCTGTTGACGGAAGCATTGCTGCATATCTCCGCGTTGTTCCGCCGGGTGTAAAGTTTGCGGAGCCTTCGCTGGGGCGTATCGCAACGTCCTCGGCGGCGCGCCGTACGGGTCTGGGTCGTGCTCTAGTGCGTGAGGGCATACTGCGCGCCGAGCAGTTGTATGGACCTTGTGCGATCAGAATCGGTGCACAGCGGTACCTGTTGAGATTCTACGAAGCGTTTGGTTTTACTTCGACCGGCCTCGAGTACGACGAAGACGATATTCCGCACACGGAGATGCTGCGCGAGGCTGGCGGGAATGTGTGAAGCGCCGCGCGGAAC
>JBDTAW010000213.1:0-9869 GCA_039924445.1 Gemmatimonadaceae bacterium | reverse complement strand
TGACGGCGGATGTTGGCGTGAATCACGCTACGAACTCCGACCATCTGCTCGGCGTGACTCGAAATCAGATCGCGGCGCGGGCGAGGTTTCAATGGACGCCGAGGGGGTTGTACTTCTGATTTTGGCGGCGCGGATGAATCCGCGCCTTACTGGACGACAACTGGAACCCGACCTGCGGCGGGATGACAATATTCGGCGGGATGACAACGGGCTGAAGGTGGCGCCGACTTGCGGGGGCAAGTAAGTTGGTCGGAGGTCGCGTTACAGGGGGCAGAAGCTCAACGGTCGAGCAGTCGGCTCATAACCGTCTGGAAGTGGGTTCAACTCCCACCTGCCCTATTTCCAGTGCCACAGAGATGCACGTACTACCCTACCCTGCCCATGCGGTGGACGGTATTTTACGAGGCTCCGGTTCATTGCCGGCCGGTCGCGTAGCTCAGCTGGTTAGAGCGCTGCTTTCACACAGCAGAGGTCCGGGGTTCGAGTCCCTGCGCGACCATTCCCCTACGTTTCTCTCACCACACCCCAGAGCATGCGTGCTTTGAATCTCCGGTCACTGCTTGTGGCCGTTGTCGTATTTGGAGCGCCAGCAGCAGTTGCGGCGCAGAACCCGACAACCGCGCAGGCGCAGCAGATGCTGCAGAACCCCGCCATGCTCCAGCAGCTCAAGCAGCGGATCATGACGAGCGGTATGACTCCCGACCAGGTCAGAGCGCGTCTGCGGGCTGCCGGTTACCCCGAAAATCTGCTGGACGCATATCTCGGTGGCGGTGTCGGTGATTCGACGGCAAGCAGCGCGGACGTCTTCGCGGCTGTACAGGATCTTGGGATCGCGGACAGCACCGACGTCGACCTCCTGCGATGCGGGCTGAATCCCGATTCGCTCATGTATGCGGATACGCTATTCAATTTGAATCGGCCACGCGGTGGGGCTGACACGACAAGCGGATCGCTGCAACAAACCAGCGGAATCTTTGGCGGTATGCAGGGAATTTTAGGAGGGAATCAGGGGGCCGTGGGCGCGACGAACCAGCCGCAGAACCAGTTTACAGTGGACAGCGTAAGGAACAGCCGGCAGCGCCTGGCGCTGGCTCGTGCCTGCAAGGCGCGCGCCGACTCGCTGCATCGGCCCGATGTACTGGCCAAGGCACAGCGCGACAGCGGCTTCACAATTTTCGGTCTGGACTTTTTCCGTCGTTCCACGACGCTGTTCAATCCGAATGTAGCCGGACCTGTCGATGCCAACTATCGGCTTGGAGCGGGCGATGAGCTGGTCCTTATTCTCACTGGTGATGTAGAGGCATCCTATCAACTTCCCGTCACTCGACAGGGGTTCATCGTCGTGCCGCAGGTGGGTCAGATATCAGTCAACGGGCTCACTGTTGGTCAGTTGACCGATGTGTTGTACGACAGATTGGGACGCGTGTATTCAGGTGTCACGCGGGGGGCCGGTGCAACTACGCATTTTTCGATCACTCCGGCCAAGCTGCGCAGCAACATGGTGTACGTCGTGGGTGATGTAATGGCGCCGGGCGCATATCAGGTATCAGCGTCGGGAACTCTTCTCTCCGCACTGTATGCTGCAGGTGGACCATCTGACAATGGGAGCCTTCGCGACATTCAGGTGAGGCGAAATGGGCAGCTCGTTGCCCACATGGACTTCTACGACTACTTGATCAATGGTGATGCGTCTCACGACGTGCGACTGCAGACTGGCGACATCGTATTCGTTCCCGTGCATCTCCCGCGAGCGCGAGTCGTGGGAGAAATCAATCGCGCTGCAACGTATGAGATCAAACCAAGTGAAACGCTTGCGGACGCGATACGGTTCGCGGGTGGATTCAAGGCTACGGCGTCGCGGCAGCGCGTTCAGATCGAGCGAATCGTCCCGCCTTCGGAACGGACACCTGGTCGAGACCGCATCACTACGGATATCGTTTCCGACGCATTCCTGACCGGCACGGGTCCGGCAGTTCCTGTTGAAGCTGGCGACGTGATTCGGATATTCCCCGTCGTATCGCGGGTCCGCAATCAGATCCTGGTGCGTGGCAATGTAAACATGCCCGGCACGATCGGATTGACGCCCGGAATGACTGTCGCCGGCGCACTCAAGCTCGCTGGCGGCATCAAGCCTGACACGTATCTGGGCGAAGTACTCATCTCGCGTCTGAATCCTGATTCCACGCGTCAGCAACTCCGTGCGACGTTGCGTGATTCAACAGGCGCGGTGATCAACGACTTCCCGCTCAAGGAAGATGACAATCTGACGGTCTATTCGGTCTCCGAATTCCGACCGACGCGCTTCGTCGCGATCAATGGCGCAGTTCGAAAGAGTGGACGTTATCCGTATCACGAGGGGATGACGGTGCGCGATCTCGTTCTCCAGGCTGGCGGCCTTGAGCAGAGCGCACTACTCAACGAAGCGCGCATCGCGCGACTTCCCGAAGACAGATCCGGGACTGTGACTGCGCGCGAGTTCTCCGTACCACTCGATTCGAGTTACCTGTTCGAGCGTGCGCCGGACGGCAAGTACAACGGCCCGCCAGGGCTACCTGCGACATCGGGTCCGACTCCCGACGTGCAGTTGAAGCCATACGACAACGTGCTCGTACTGCGGCAACCAGGCTGGGAGTTGCAGCGCACCGTTGCAGTGACGGGAGAAGTGCGTTTCCCCGGCAAGTATTCGCTGCTCAACAAGAACGAGCATATCAGCGACATCCTGAAGCGTGCGGGTGGCCTCACACCTGAAGGTTACGCAAATGGTGTCACTTTCTATCGTACTTCCAATCGCATCGGCCGTATCGGCATCGAACTGCCGGATGTATTGAAGGATCCCAAGAGCCGCGACAACCTTCTGCTCGTCGACGGCGATTCGCTCTACATCCCGCGTTTTAACGCGATCGTGCGCGTGGAGGGCGCGGTCAACTCACCCGTTGCAGTTACGTACTCGCCCGGCAAGGACCTCAACTACTACATCCGCGCCGCTGGCGGCCCAACTCGCAAGGCAGACATTGATCACGCATACGTCACGCAACCGAACGGGAAGGTCGACGCAGAATCACAGCGGTTCCTGATACCGGACTACATTCCGAAGCCGAGGCCGGGCGGCGTCGTATTCGTCCCTGTGGCCGAGGGGCCGCCAGGACAGAGTGCTCTGGCGACATTCGGCGCACTCGCGGGCACTTTGTCGAGCCTCGTAGCTGTGTTCGCAATATTGCGGACCACGCGCTAAGCATTGATCGCGCGCTGATCCACTCGGATGCCAGACGTCGTGCCTATCGCAGAGCCAAGCCCTGAGCCGTTGACGCTCGCGCTATGGACGGCGGGCGTGCTGAACCGGTGGCGCACGGTACTTCTCTGTACAATTGGAGCAATAGTACTGGCGGTCATCGCCGCGCTTGTGCTGCCACCGACGTACCGGGTCACCGTATCGTTCGCGCCAAACCCATCGAGTTCGTCCAAGATTGGCGGCGCGCTCAGCAGTCTCGGTTCGTCCGGTGCACTGTCGGGGCTTGCGAGTGGAATGGGACTGGGCTCTGTTGGTAGTGAGCCGACAGAATCACCGGCGTTTTATGGAGAGCTGATTCAGAGCCGAGAGCTGTTGACGCGTTTGTTGCTCACCAAGTTCAAGGATCCGCGCACAAATAACCCGAATGACAGCGCGCGTCTCGTTGATATAATGAAGTTGCGGTCCACAGATCCAAGACGACGGATCGAGCTCGGGCTCAAGGTACTTGAGAAGTCGATGGTCACTACGGCGGATCCGCGCACTAACCTCGTAAAGGTCGTGGTCAGCGATCAATACCCGAACATTGTCGCAAGTGAGGCAAACGCGGCACTTGCCCTCGTCAATCAGTTCAATCTGGAGCAACGGACGTCGCGCGCGCGGGCCAAGCGCGTCTACATGCAGAGTCGGATGGCTGACGCTAAGATTGATCTTGCAACAACTCAGGCGCGGCATCGCGATTTTCTGTCGCGTAATCGGCAGTGGCAGACGTCGCCGACATTGTCTTCGGACGAAGAGACGCTGAGGCGCAACGAAGATGTCGCGACTGAGCTTTATCTTTCGGTGGAGAAGCAGTTCGAAGACGCGCGGCTGGACGAATTCAACGACGCGGCCCTTATCACAATAGTTGATTCCGCGGTGGCGCCAGTCAAACCGTACTGGCCACGCTATTCGCTGTTGCTTCCCGGTGCACTCCTTCTCGGCCTGTTTCTTGGAACAATGATCGCAGGCATCGCGACCGTTTACGATGATTGGAGTCGGCGCGATCCCGCGGCAGCGCAGCAGCTGCGCGCTGCGCTTAGGCGAAGGGCGGCGCAATCAAAAGCACCGACAGTCGCGCGTCGTGCCTGAGATTGGAGCTGTCTCCGCTCCGTCCCTGCCGGCGCGGGCGCTTCCCTGGATTACGTGGGCGCTTACGTTCCACATCCTCGTTATTGCGCTTCTATTCGGTGTCGTGAGGCTCCCCACGAGTGTCGTCCGGGGGATCGCCGCGTGGAAGGAGATCACCGGAGTATTGCTTTTCGTGGCCGTGATCATCCGCATGATCACCGGCCGCGGACATCGTGTTCCGATCGCAGCGGCCGATCTGTTCGCCGGTGGCTGGGTTGCGATGACCTTGATCCTATTCATCACGCAAAACGTTGTCTTGCGCGACAATGTCCCGCTTACAGCGTCTCTCTTTGGCCTGCGGGATGCCGCATTCTTCGTCATCTTCTACTTCGTGGGCCGGACGACGCCCGAGATCGCCGAGAACTCGGCATTTGCGAAACGCGCATTCGCGGTCCTTCTGGTGACATGCACTGTCGCGATCCTGGAGCAATTATTCGTGACACCGCAGATGCTCGTGCTCATGGGCGTGGCCTCATACGTTCAGGACTTCCTTGGTGGCGCCGCGTTCACACAGGGGAACATCTACGGGCTGCCCGACAACTACTGGAGCCTGATGGGTGGACACCTCGTCCGTCGCTCCGGGTCAGTATTCCTGTCGAGTCAGGGGTTCGCGCTGATCTTCGTTATTTTTCTTCCCGCTGCAACTCTCTGGGTACTCGACGTCAAGCGGGCGAAGAAGGCACTACTGTACTTCGCAAGCGCAATAATCTGGGGCGGCCTCGCAGTGACATTCACCCGTGCCGCGATCGCTATCGGGATCGCACAGGTCCTGACCATTCTCGCTGCGCGGCGGCGGCTTACCGGAGCGGCCTTGTTCGCCACCGTCTTCATTGTGATGTTCCTCGTCGCTCTGGCGGTGATTCCCGGGTTGGCGACGTTCGCACTCGAAACCGTTACGTGGCAAACCGGAAGCAGCCAGTCGCACGTGAAAGACTGGACCGCCGGAATCACGGCATTCCTGCAACAGCCCTGGGGATACGGCCTCGGCACGACTGATCAGAGCGCAGTTCGCGGCGGTCTGGAGCCGATCACATCTGACAACCTGTATCTGAAATACGCGGTCGAGCTCGGAGTACCGGGACTTGTCGCCTTGGTCGGTACACTCGGCTGCTTCATCGCCTCTGGATACAGACTGTTCAGGAATGGAGCGAACGAGCACCAGCGCACGTTCGGAATGATCGTAGCGCTCGCGACTGCGGGGATCGCAGTGTATGGCGTAACGTCGGTAATGTTTGGCGACCCGATCGTTTCCTATCTACTTTTCTGGATCGGCGGCACCGCAGTCTCATTAGCCCAGCGCACCGCGACGGTAACAGTATCCGACTTCGCGTATGCGTGAGGTACAGTTCGGCGTCGTTGTGATCAACTGGAATGGCGCGAACGACACCCTTGCCGCGCTGGACTCGCTTCTCCTTGCTACGCCCCGACCAGATCACGTCATAGTGGTCGATAACGGCTCGACAGATGACTCCCTCGATCGCATTCGCGACTGGGGTGCATCGCACGCACCTGGCTGGGGTGAAACCGTGCCGCCCGCGCTGGATTCGTGTGACGCAAACAGCTGGTTGGTTCTCGTCGCCGCCGACAGCAATCTGGGATTCTCCGGGGCCAACAACGTTGGCCTGCACTACCTCGCCGCACGCACGGCAGCATCACACTTCATGCTGCTGAACAACGACGCGATGGTAGCGCCTGATTGTTTCGCGCAGTTGGCAAGCGCAATATGCGATGTCCCGGATGCAGGGCTCCTCAGTCCAGTCATTTTTCGCCACCCCAACCGTGACGAAGTGTGGTATGCAGGCGGCATTGAAATTCCGCATCGCGCGCTCATAGTGCACGCGCGGACGCCGGCGAACTCCGACCGTCCCTATCCCACAACGTTTGTGACAGGTTGCGCCATGACAATCGCGCGCCCCATGTACGATGACCTGGGCGGCCTCGCCGAGGTTTACAACCCGATCTACTGGGAAGACGCCGACTACTCGCGCAGAGCATGCGACGCCGGGTGGAGTGTGGCTGTGGCTCCGCGTGCGCACGTGTACCACCGCGTCGGCCGGAGCGGCGCTGGCGAACGTTTGACACCTCGGACAGCATATTTCCAGAATCGCAACCGCGCGCTGTATGTCAGACGCAACTACCACGGAACAGATCGTATTCTCGGGCTTGCGTACCTAGTGGTGACAAAGCCGGGTCGCGCGCTGATGGAAGCTCTACGTGGGCAACGAGCACTGGGCGGCGCAATATTCAGGGGATTTCTGCGCGGAATGACGCAGCGAGCCTGGTGATACCCGACCGCGCGCAGTTCCGCGACACGACACGGTACGCAGCCGCCGTTGCAACTGAGATTGTCGCACCCCTCCTCAGGGCATACGCTGCATTTCGTGTGCACGGCACTGCCACATCGCCTGACGCATGGCGGCGTGGGCTCATAGTTGGAAGTGGTCACATAGGCGATGTGCTGTATCGTACCTGCTCTCTCGGTCACCTGATCGATGGCTTGCCACTCTGCAGCTGGTCGTATTTGACTACGCGGGATGGCGCCGCGATCCTGCGCAATACGCCGAGGCTCGGTGAAGTGCTTCCGTTCAACGGCGATGGCGCAACGGATTTTCTACGACCGCACACGCGTCGTGAGCTGCGCGAACGCGGGTTCGACGTCGTGTTGTGCACTGACAATATTCAGCACCATCGCTGCTTGTCGCTCGCGATACAGCTTGGGATTCCAAACCGCGTAGCGTTCGTGCAAAAAGGCTTCTCTGGCCTCACGACCTATCCGGTCCGGACTCAGCGCGCGTCATGGCCGGCCCAGATCCGTGCGATGTTCGAGCAGGTCACGGGCTCCCCGGACGCATCTGAACTCAGGCCGCGGCTGTACATCATTCCCGAAGAGCGTGACGCTGCGCTTCGTGAATGGAACGCCTTGCCATTTGGAGACGCGGTGATCACGGTAGTCGTCTCGATGACAAGCCGCCAGAGTATCGGCGTGTTCCCCACGGGGCTCTTTGTTTCAATCCTCCGTGCGGTGCTGCAACTGTGCCCCGGCGCACGCGTGATCCTTACCGGGACGCAGTCCGAGAGCGCCGCCCTTAACAGCGTCGCGGCAGAGATCGGATCGCGCGTGATCGTCCGTGCCGGGACCCTACCGCTGAGAGAATTCGCGGCGTTCCTGTCGCTGTGCGATGTTTTCCTTGGCGCTGATTCCGGTCCCAGGCATCTTGCAAACGCTGCATGTGTCCCCGTCTTTTTTGTCAGGAACCTGGCCGTACCGGAAATAGAGGCCGGGACGTACTGTGGGACCGAAACGGACATTGCGCCGCCGGGTCAGTACCTTTCCAGGACGACTGCGATCGGCAGACTTGATGGCGTGGACCGCAATATCGTAGCGAGTGCAATGATCGCCGCTGCCCGACGCCGTCAAGGCAACGCAAGCCCAACCGCAACCCAACGATGAAACGAACGCCGCCGACAGCCCAGGAGATCGAGAACGTCGTCCGGGAGCTTTCGACCGTCGCCGAGCCACTCGGCAACGAGATGCAGACATATTTCGCGTATAACCGCGGTCGCTATGTTGCACTTGCGGCAGCCGTCGCCGAAACGCTCGCGTTGCTGGACGACGTTCACTCGTCGCAGCCGGTTCGACTGTTGGACATTGGGCCGGGGTATCAGACGATCATGTTTCGCCGGCTCTGGCCGGACCTACAGATCGATACTCTCGGCTTTCCGGATGACAAGTTCCCGCCAGCGCCCAATGAGCACCGGACGGTTTTCGATCTTAATGACGCCTCCGACCAGGCACGCTGGCCAGCCCTTGGTAATACGTACAACGTGATATCGTACTGCGAAGTCGTAGAACATCTTTATACGTCGCCCGTCCACTCGTTCAATTTCCTAGCCGCCGGCCTTGCGCCCAACGGATTGATGCTTGTGACTACTCCGAACGGCATTGCGTTGCATCGGCGGCTTCGCCTGTTACTCGGTCGCAATCCGCAGGAACTTATTCGGGAAGACCTTTCCAATCCGGGCCATTACAGGGAGTATTCACGGATGGAGCTGATTGAACTCGCGCGACATGCAGGGTTGTCGCATGTCTTCACGCGGATGGGTCATTATACGACAACTGGCTCGCTGTCGAGCCGAGTATTCGGGGCCCTCACTCCATTCATGCCGATGGATTTGCGCAAGGACATGACGATTGTGTTTCGCAAGCAAAGCGACGTTTGATAACGCTGCAGGTACACGAGTACCACCGCTAGGATCGACGCGGTGAATTGCCTACCAGGAAGCGCGGATGCTTACGCGTGAAGCGAATCATGCCGCGTGCGTGCCATAATGTTCGTCGATCGAAGAAGCGCTTGTCCGTTGCAGCCTGATGTTCGTGGATAGCCTCTGCCGAAGGTGTCTGCCACACCTCCCACCCCGCGCGCCACATGCGCCAGCCGAGATCGATGTCCTCGACGTACAGCGGGCGATAACCGGGATCAAAGCCACCGATGCGAGCCCATGCGCTGTTCCGGACCAACAAGCATGCACCCAGCAGCCAATCGACGGTACGGTCAGCAGTCGGAGGTGGTAGAAAGTGCCGCGAGCCACCCAAACGCGCACCGACAATGCTTCGCAACGGCGTACGCCGTACAATCGTTCCCGCAACACGTGGGAACCTGCGCGCCGATGGCTGCGCCGCGCCATCAGGATAACGGAGCAGCGGACCGACAACTCCGGCTTGTGGATGGACCCGCATCCCAGCTATAAGTTCGCGAACGCACGTCGGAGCCAGTTCGACGTCCGGATTCAGTACAAGACCAAACTCGGCGGCCACGGACGCAAGCGCCGCGTTGTGGTTCTCTGCGAATCCCCGGCGCACGGAGTTCACAATCGTGATCGCTGACGGATATACCTGACGTATTCGCGCGGTGTCGTCGGGTTGCCCGTTGCAAACCACTGTCACCGACAAATTTCCATCGAATTCCTGCGTAGCGATCGATCGCAGGCACGCTTCGACTTTGGGAAACTCATCCGTGGAGACGATCGAGATCGCCACGGAAGTCACGGAATCACCATTGCGTCGCGGTTGCCTGTCAACACCGCAGACAGCGAAACTGGGATGATCCGGCGGGCGGCCACAAGCAGCAGCAGCGTGTCTAGAGATACGCGAAGTGTCCATGCGATCGCGGCGCCCGTGATTCCCCATCGTCCAACAAGAAACCAGGCAACTGGAAGGTGGATCGCAAGCTCAGCGAGATGACACTTCGCGGGCACGTCCGGCCGACCGGACGCTTCAAGAAACGTGTATGGAATGTGCGCGGCGGAATTGATGAGAACGCCAACGGCGAGAATTCGGAGCGCGAGTGCTCCCTGCATCGCGTAATCCGGTCCCATCCAGACACTGAGAATGTACGGAGCGAATGCGAAAGCAATCGCCGTTGGGACACTCATCAAGAGCAACAATGTTCGTAGCGACGACGCAAAGAGGCGA
>JBDTAW010000212.1:0-4346 GCA_039924445.1 Gemmatimonadaceae bacterium | reverse complement strand
GCTGCATCAGGCGTAATTCCGTACGAGAGTGCATTCTTGTACGCGCGGTGATTGGGATTCCGCCAGTCAAGATCTATAATACTGTAGTACGCTGTGTCGCGAAGCCGACCGTCAACGATCATGTGTTGCCGAAGTGTACCCTCATGCGTGCCGCCTATTCGCTCGATCGCAGCACGGGATTTCACATTCCGCACGTCGGTTCTGATCTCGACCCGTAAAACGCCCCAGACGTCGAATGCCTGTTGAAGCATCAGCGCCTTCGCCTCGCCATTCACGCCGGTGCGCTGGCGCTCCGGCCGCAGCCAGCTCCACCCGATCGCAAGACACCGATCACTGATGTTGATATCTGCGAACCGCGTCGCACCAATCACTTCACCAGATGTCGGGTCCGTCGTGACGAACGGAATCGTACGCCCCTCCGCTTGCTCGGCGAGAGCAGTTTTTACGTAGCTGCGGATGTCTGCGATCGATTCCATGCGCTGCGTAGTGGTGTGCTCCCATATCTCAGAGAAATCAGCCGCCTTGAACAATGCGTCGACGTGGTCTAGCGTCATTGGCAGCAGGCGGACACGGCGCCCTTCCAGAGTTACCGGACCAACACGCATGAGGAATGGGTCGACGTGCCGTACGGGTTCTGTCATCTAGTGGCGGCTCTCCGGTTCGTAAAGATTATTCCCCAACGCCGACCGTCCAGGCGACTACGCGGAGCTGCATGCCGCCGCTTGGCTTTCACTAGCGTTTCGCTCCGGGATGGTATCGGAGAATCGTTTGTGCATCGACATCCTTGTCCTGCCAATAGACCCGCTTGACTTGCTCACGAGCAAACATTTCTGCCTGATCGCTGTGGAACGGCGAATCTTCACGCGAGCTTTCTCCATAGGCGAGTATCGAATAAGCTTGTGGCTCCTTGTCGAACTCAACGGCCAGAATCCAGCCGTCACCACCATTGGCCTCGCGCTTCCCATCCGGATCGTCCTTGTACCAGAGAACGCGGAAGCAACCGATATCGCCATTGCAGCCGCCTACTGGCACGTCGACTTTGCCGATACGAACGCGGTGCACGTCTCCCCACGCGACGTCAGCAGCTCCGAATCGGCGCACCGTTTCGGTTACAGCCCACTTGAACGCCTCCGTGGAGCGCTCAGGAAAGCGAATTCCAACAGGTGTCGATGCGGGATGCTGCGCGCTCCACTGCACGGCGTACATCGTATCCGGACGCGTGTGTTCTATATACTTGCGCCACCACATCTCGAACAAAACACCGCCGCGACTCTCAGGCGCGACCGTCTTGTCCCACCTGGCGATCAAGTCGATCGCTTTTGTGACGTCCGGCGAGGGATTAGATGCGCGCACTTGCGCCACGAGATCGTCGCGCACGCGATCTGCGAGCAGCATCCGATACGAGTGCTTGAGTGCAAGGACGTCCTGGAGATTGAGCTTGCGATTGTTGTTGATCAGGTCCAGCGCGAGTTGCTGCCGCAAGCCCAGTCGCGGTTCCGGGAAATACGCCGGATACCTGGAACGGTCGAGCGGCTGCTGCAGGTTGGTGAAGTACGGTGGATCGTTCGAATTCTCCACATAGCCGCCCTTCGGATTCAGCAACTGCGGCAAGGAGTCGAACGGCACATAGCTGGTCCACGCCTCCGAAGTCCGTGTTATCGGTACAGCGGCGGTGTCGCCTCCACTTGGCAATGGAAGATCCGGTATCGATGCGTTCCAGACGTACAGGATATTCCCCGCGCGGTCGGCATACGTGAAATTGGAAGTGATGCGTGCGCGCATTCGCATAGCGTCCTTCCACTCGGCGAGCGAGTGCGAGCGCATCATACGCAGGAACTGCTGTCCTCCACGAACGTCACCGTCGCCGGATGCTTTCAAGACGTAAATCTTGCCGTTCCCGCGATAGATGACCGGCCCAAGCGTGGTTCGCCACGTTTCTCTAGTCTCGCTCGAGAGCCCATCGCCATTGCGAAATTCGACTGTAGTTAACTGACGCTGCAACGGTATTGACGCACCGTCGAGCAGGTAGTGATCGATGCGCGTGGAGTCGACGTCAAGCGAATATATCTGCGAGAGGAGTGGTGCATTGTTGGTTGTCGACCATCCGAGATCGTGATTGAAACCACCGACCACCCCGAACGGGCTTCCGACCCGGAAGTCACCATAGAAATCCATCACACCGGGCACGGTGAGCTGAGCTTCGTAGTAGCCGGAATTCCAGTTGAGATGCGGATTCCGCAGCAGAATGGCGTGACCTGATTTGGTACGGCTCGGTCCGAATGCCCATGCGTTGGAGCCCACGTCCGGAGGGTCCTGGCCGCCAGCAATCGGCTGCTCCATCGCGACCTCCTGATCTGTCGTACCGCGCCTCCGCCGCGCAGCCGAGGGATCTATCCTGCTGAGGAACCGCGCAGCCATTCGCTCCGAAGCGTCGGATACCTCGTGCGCCAGAACGTCGTATCCGGTGAATCGCGGAGCGAACCCTTGTGGAAATTCCTCCGGATGCAGTTCGATGTAACGATTGACGCCCTCTGCGAAACCATCGTAGATGGCCCGCGTAGCATCGTCAAGCGACGGATAGCCGTTGACGGCTGTCTTGTAGTTGAGTCTTGCACTGAAGTCGCCTTCGATGCTGTCGCGCCCAAACCAGCGGCCCATCTCGCCGCGCGCGCGCAACAATCCCATCGCGACGCGCGCGCCGTAATCTTCCATCTGGACATAGCCGAGGCCGAAGCCTGCCGCTTCCACGTTATCCGCACGAATGTGCGGCACACCGTACGCGGTACGTCGTACCTCGACGTGCTTGATGATGGAATCCTGCCGCGGCGTCTGCGCCTCCACAATCGTGGAGGCGCAGACAAGCACGGGTACAACGAACAGCAAACGCATACTTTGCCGGATCGTAGACACCGATCAGGCGTTTCGATCGGTACAAGTCTGTGCAGACGGCAGGTTTGGATTATTCTGCTCTGCCTGCGGAACAGGGAAGTTCACGTCTGTTCCGTAGTTACCGCCCTTGATCCACGCACCAGTCGGGAAAACAGACTCGGCGGACCTGTTATAGAACTTGATGAGACGCCGCATGTCACCAAGTCGGTGACCAGTGGAGAAGAGCCAGAAAGCCCGCTCGCGAAAGATGAGATCGACGCGTGCCGGGTCGGTACCCGGATCGGTGAGCGTTGCAGGCAAGCCTGCGACACCCCCTTCGGTGCGCGCCTGGTTCAACTTGGCAATAGTCCCTGCGGGATCGCCCGCTCTGAACGCCGCTTCCGCTTCTATCATGCGCGCTTCAACCCCGCCAGCGATCGTCACCGAAGCATCGCGCGTCGGCCAGATAAGCTGAATGTAAAGCGGGAGTGAACCATCGTCGCGGGTCTTGATCGATGTACCATTGGCAACGCATACAGGATCTCCAGCGTTGCAGACAGGGATACGCGGATCGTTTGCAGTAGCGAAGTTGAGACCGTTCGTACCCTCGTTGGTGCTGATGCTGTAGCGCCGCGCAACGTTGTTGTAGGCCCACACCTGATTGTCACTCGTTGACTGCGAGTGAAGGTTCTGGTACTTGAAACTGGTCGGCACACCGGCAACGGCGGTCGCAGCAGCCGCCGGCTGGTTCAGATTAAGAAAAATCCGTCCGCGCACTACCATCAGTGCGTTGCGCACCCGTACATCAGCCGCAGTTGTGCCGGTGATGAGCGCCAGTCCGCTATCCGCGTGCGCCAGAGCCAGGGTGAAGGCAGCAGTCGTCGAGATCGGCGAGCCGTACTGCTCGGTACCGTCGACAACGGTGCTCAGGATAAGACCATTGCAGAAGCTCTCGCCGACCGAGTTCTCCACGTATGCTTGCACGAAATACATCTCTGCCACATCTGATCGTGGACCGTTCGGGCTGTACTGGTTGAGCAGCAGAATCGCCTGTGCGGCAGACAGCCGCGCGCGATGCAGCATGCGATCAACGTCGGTCAGGAAGCTGTTGGATGGAATGATGACTCTCTCATCGACCGACTGTCGATCGATGAAGGAATCACCGTTGTTCCATTCATCGGTGAGAAGGCCACTCAGAAGGAACAAGCCTTCAGAGTTAGCGCTGCCTCCGCTGGTCGCAAAGTTGAGCCGCGCGATTGCCCCGAGTCGGATTGCCGACGCACCGGCTGCCGACTGCACATCGCTCGGATTGATGACATCAGGATCCGTGACCTTGAGGAGATCGGAGACGTTGCATGCGGCAAGTGTCAACGTTGCAGCAATCGCAAGCGGCGCCGCCCAGCGCGACCAGGAGCCGCGCGAATGTGTTGTCATTGGGGAAGTCATTCGAGGTATCATCCTAGAAGCCGAGGGAGAAG
>JBDTAW010000211.1:0-4784 GCA_039924445.1 Gemmatimonadaceae bacterium | reverse complement strand
ACTGTGGAAACCATCGAGGGAATGGTACCGGACCAGTTGCCAGATAGGCAGTACGACCTGATCTACAGCTCGATGACCATGCATCACGTCGAAGACGTACGAACGCTGCTCAAGTCGCTGGCAGATCATCTCAAGCCCGGAGGACGCGTCGCGTTGGCCGACCTGGATGCCGAGGACGGCGATTTTCACGGCAAGGCGAAAGGCGTCGTGCACCTCGGATTTGCGCGTGAGACGTTTGGCAACTGGTTGCGTGACGCAGGCTTTGATCACGTACAATTTTCAACTGCGTTCACTGTTCATCGCGAACGCGACGATGGCACGACGCATGACTATCCGGTATTTCTGGCGATCGCGAGCAAGCCAACCGCCTGACAGGAAAACTGCTGTAACTGAGTCACCTCATGCAATCGGCTCGAAGTGCGCGGTAAGTGCCGAAGAAAACGCGGCTCCCTGGTAATCCGCAGTCCGCGCACTTCCTTCCGGTGTTTCATCACTTCCTCGAAGGTCTCCACGTCGTATTCGATGTGGCTCTGCGTATAGACGCGCCGAGGAATGGCCAGACGGACAAGTTCCATTGAGGCGGGATTCAACGATCCGTCGGCGTTGTAGGCGCCGAACATCACCGAGCCGATCTCCACGGTGCGGATGCCGGCCAACTTGTACAACTCGCCCACCAGGGCCGGCGGCTCGGCGGCTCGGCGACTCGGCGGCATTGAGGCGAGAGCAAGGCAGGGGTTTGCGCCGCCGGCAACACCGTCTCCGATAACCCAGTCATCGATCGCAACCAAACCCCACCGCGTGTGGCCAATTCATCAATCCATGCGTGAAGAGGCCAATCTCAGTCCCTATCGCCCACCACGCTCCGGCCGCCCCCCAGCATTCCACGCCGGCTTGAAGTCGCTCGTCGCGAGCCACCGCAATGGCTCGATCAAACTCTGAATCGCATGCGTCATGAACGGAATGTTGAGAGTCGCGAACTCATCATCCGGCTGATGATAAGTCGGTGGTGTTCCCCAACCTGCTGCGGTGTGGGCCACCACTCCCTTCAATGCGAGCGCATAGTTGTCTGAGCGCTCGAAGAAGTGCTGCTCCGGGTACGGATCCGGTCCGAGCAACGCGCCGTGTGCCTTTAGCGCCGGTCCAAGATTCGACCGCTCCCACCCGGTGAACAACAACGTGCCATTCGGCATTTTTGGGTCCTGCGTGCCGATCATCTCGAATTCGACGTTCGCAACCAGACTGGTCAGCGGTACCGGCGGATGTTCACCGAAATACGTCGAGCCGAGCTCGCCGATTTCCTCGCTGCCGTAACAGACAAACAGAATACTCCGACGCGGCCTCGGCCCCGCTGCGAGCGCATGTGCAAGCTCCATCACCGCCGTCGTTCCGGCCGCATCGTCGTTCGCTCCGTTGTAAATCGAGTCGCCCTTTACCGGTCGCCCGATTCCCAGGTGGTCAAGATGCGCGGAAAGCAGAATCGTTCCTGCCGACGGGTCGGTGCCCTGCAAGTATCCAATCGCGTTGTATGTCTTTCGCGCGTCTGCCTGCGGCACAACTTCTACCGCGAGCGTCGCGCTCGCGCCATCGGTTTCACTTGCGAGTCGAGCTGCTGCTGCCGTGGTGAGCACGACGACATTTCGTGCAACTGCGGACTGTGGACCGTCCTTGAGCCGAATGCCGACGCGTGTGCGGCCGCCCAGTTGCGCGGACATCGCATCCGTTGCGGGACTCGCTGGTACCAGCACGACAGCGGCGCCAGCACGCACCAATTGCGACGCTGCACTCATCGCTTTTTGTGGATCGCCACCAACGAGAACGATCGCGCCCTTGGCGTGCGCCTGCGCCAGATTGTCGGGCAGAACTTTCACCAACGGTGCGGTTACGGGAACACCGGACGACATTAGCAGATGAAAATCACTGCCCTCCTTCAACGTCACATTGCCGACTGTGAGCGTCGCATTGCCTGACAATTCCGGCGATACCACCTCGGCGGTCTGTATGTATCCCGTCATGCCCGGCGCGGTTTTCAGCCCGTAAGCCATGAACTCGGAAGCAACGTACGTTGCCGTGATCTGTTCATCGCGAGTCGCGCTTCCGCGGCCGTGCATCGCATCGCTCGACAGGAAACGCTCGTGCGCCTCCACCCACTCCGGTCGCACGACCCACGTCGATTTCTTTTGCGCTACGCTATGTGAGCGCGGCGTCGCCGCGATCTTCTGCGCGACAGCCTGCGTGGCGGGCAACAGGAAGCTCACCGATAACGTTACCAACAGCCGCGCGAGTAGCGGGCGACGTCCTGCTATTTGACGCTCCTTCATTCTCCTGACTCCTATTGCGCTTGCGTTTATGTTTGCGTTTGACACCGACCAATAGATCCATGTCCGCTCCGGTTTCCGGCCGAGCGGCGTTCCAACAGCTGTTACCATGGGTATTATATAGTACCTTTTCAGCGATCGACCGGCCGGAATTGCGCGAAATCGATTCTGCAATCTGGCCGTATATTCCCGAACTTTCCACCACCCACCCCGGACCACGTTGACTCAACCATGACTCTACGACGTGAGTTTCTCGCCCAACTCGGCGGCCTCGTCGCCGCCGGCTCGCTCGATGTCAATCGACTCGGCGCGATGAGCCCCGCTCAGGCCCCCGATTGGGACCTCTCCTGGGTCGATTGCATCACCGCGGCGAAGAACCGGGTGGTTTACAATGTCAACGCGATCGCCGGCGGTGATGCAGTGTACAGTGCCGCGGGTGTAATAAATCAGTTTCATGATGTGTACGGGGCAAACGCCCAGGCGACATGCGCCGTGCTTGTGTTCCGAGCCGGAGGGACTCCACTCGGCTTCAACGATGTGATCTGGGAGAAGTACAAGGTCGGAGAAGAGGAAAAAATTATCGATCCGGCCACCAATGTCTCCGCAACACGCAACATCTTCCTGAAAGCACACGAAGGTGCCAGCCCTATGGCGGCCGCGAGCAGCATGTCCGCACTGCAACAACGCGGACTCGTCTGCGTAGTCTGCAACAGGGCGACCAGGGGCTGGGCCAGCACGATCGCAGAGAAGACCCAGCAGAAGGAAGCGGACGTCTACGCGGAGTTGCGCGCGAATCTGATCCCGGGCGCGTACCTCGCACCATCGGGTATCTTCGCCCTGGTACGCGCCCAGAATGCCGGGTGCGCATACATGCCAGGGGATTGAGGTAACGCGCAGATTCGCTGTCCATCATTTTTGTGATGGGCAGCCTCCCTCATTGCAAGCTGTCGGAGTTTGTACCAGTCATCATTCGCAACAGACCTTCCTGCGTAGCGTGAGCACGGGCGACCTCGCCAACGAGGCGTCCGTTCCGGAGCACCAGGACGCGCATCGACAAATTGATCAGCTCTGGCAGTTCGCTCGAAATGAGCAGCACGGCGCAACCCAGCGTTGCCAGCTCATCTATCCACGCGTGTAGTTCTGCTTTCGCACCGACATCCACGCCGCGAGTCGGCTCATCAAGAATCAGAATGTCGCATTCAGCGGCAAGCCACTTGGCCATCACAAGCTTCTGTTGATTGCCGCCGGACAACTCGGCGGTCACAGCGTCCGGCCTCGCGCGCACACGAAGCCGCTCGAACAAACGCCGCACTACCGCGGTTTCGCGACGCTTATCTATCCAGCCGAGTCGCGCGAACTGTTGTAGTGTCGGCAAGGTGCTGTTTTCATCTGTACGCATTGATAGAATCAGCCCCTGCTTCTTGCGATCCTCGGGCACAAATCCAATGCGCAGCCGCACGGCATCACGCGCCGATCGAATCCGCACTCGCTTGCCGCGCACCCATACGGTGCCACGTGTAGCTGGTTCAAGCCCGAATACCGATTGCGCAATCTCGGATCGACCGGCGCCAATCAGGCCGGCAAGCCCGAGCACCTCCCCGGCATGGAGTGTGAACGAAACATCCTCGAACGCTCCGCCTCGCGACAGATGCTCGACGCGCAATCGCTCTTCACCTCGCTCCTCAGCGGCAGACGCAGGAAAGTATTGTTCGAGTTTCCGCCCGATCATCAACTGGATGAGTGCTGCCTCATCCAGCTCGCTGGCGGCGCGCGTTGCAACATGGCGACCATCGCGCAGAACAGTAATGTCATCGCACAGTCGATGTATCTCCTTCATGCGATGCGACACGTAGATGATCGTAACACCGCGTGACTTGAGTTCGTCAATCAGCGCGAATAGCCGCTCTGCATCGTCAGCACCAAGGCTGCTCGTCGGCTCATCGAAAACAACCACCTTCGCCGCTGCTCCAACAGCGCACGCGATCTGCACCAGTTGTTGCTCCGCGACAGTAAGTGTATCCATCGGACGCGCCGGATCGATTGACGCACCGATCGCCGAGAGAAGTTCCCTCGCTCGCGCATTCACAACATCACGCTGCACAAATCCAAAACGCCGCGGCAACTGGCCGAGACAGAGATTCTCACCCACTGTCAGATTCTCGCAGAAAGCGAGTTCCTGATGTACCATCGCAACGCCCGATGCAAGCGCATCGCGAGGATCCTCGAAACTCACAACCTCGCCATTGAGCCGAATCTTGCCGGTGTCAGGTTTCTGAAGCCCGGAGAGAATCTTCCCAAGCGTGCTCTTCCCCGCCCCATTTTCTCCGCAGACGGCGTGACAGGTGCCCGATCGAATATCAAAACTCACATTCGACAGCGCGAGTGCGCCGGGAAAGCGTTTGGTGATGTTCGAAAAGGAAATCGCTACCATAGGCTTCACCCCGCCGGCATCGCCATATACTTCGGATC
>JBDTAW010000210.1:0-4602 GCA_039924445.1 Gemmatimonadaceae bacterium | reverse complement strand
ATTGATGGGCTACCGCGGTAGCCGCGTTCCAGACTGTGCCGGTGCGCGCTGGTTGAGACAGTGTGCGCGAGTAGCTGTCCGCGTTTCCGTTGGCGAGATCGTTGAGCGAGTTGAAGGAGTAGTTGCCGAACTCATTCGATATTGCGCTCTGATGCAAACCGTCCGCTCGTGCCCAGATAGTAGCTCTGAACTGATTGCGCATGCCGCTCGTGTTCCACATCGTGAGGTTGGACCCCTCGAGCGTCCAGTGCGAATCGTTGTTCGCGAACTGGCCGCCACCCAACGTAAGATTGCCGGCGTCTGCGCTGCCATTCAGAGTTGGCGAGAGCACGAGCACGCTTGCACCGGGAAGATTTTCGTACGGTGTAAGCTGGTTGCGCGACGCACTCGCGGAAAGCCGAGTTTCTGTGAGAATGCGGCGACCGGCGCCGACATAATTCCCGAGCGTAAGCTGAGCACCGAGCGTGCGTTGCGTCTGCTCACCGCTCGCCGACGGCGCGGTGAGCGGGCCAACCGCAGCTCCGCCGTCTTTCGCAAATGTTGCGTAGGTGGTTAGTGCGCGAGTCGCGAGTGTGTCGCTTGTAATGTCGAATCGCGTGAGCCAGCTGAACGCGTTGTGTTCCTGCGCGGATGGAATTCCGTTTCTGGAGAGACCGAGTCCGATCGAAGGCGCGACGGCGAGCAGTCGTGAAACTGAATCGGGCGCGACCCCCGCTCGGAGAAGCACGCCGTTGTCGGCATCAAGTAGATTCGGCGGTTGATTTGCGCTACGCGACAAATCCACTGCGACGTTGTACGTCAGCTCGTCGCGGATCAGTTCACCGTCGGCGCCGAGGCTACCGCGGAAATTTCCGGTTTGGGCGCCATTGGAGCGACCGATTGCATCGGTGAATTGTAGTCCAGCCGGTGCGAGCGTAAGGAATCCTCGGCGTTGCTGGTAGAATCGATCACCCGGGCCGAGCTGAACGTCGATGTTCGCGCCTGAAAAGCCGCCGCGAGTTGGATCGAACGTGGCGCCCGTCACGCGGGTCTGTGTATTTGCGGCGCGCGGAATGGAACCGGCCGCCATTCCCATCCCGTTGAGCGTCGTGAGATTCGACGATGCACCGGAGCCGAGTATCGACGGAGTTCCGCCTACCATCGTCACGTTTGACATCGTTCCGGCTACCGAATTGAGATCACCGGCCGTGCTCGGCGGTACCTGTCCGTTGACACCGTCCTGCCATTTTTCCGAGGAGCCAGTTTCGGGGTTGTACGGTCCGATATCCAGACGCGCGCGCGTGGGTTTACTGGCTTTGACGTTGATAGCTGCGAGCTTTGTGAGATCCGGCTTGAGAATAAAATTCGCTATGAGTTCGTGTTCAGTTCCGGCGCGTTGGACTCGGCGGCGAACGGAAGAGTATCCGGTGGCACTGATGAATACCAGATAATCGCCGGTGCCGGGATCGAATTTGAGACTGAACGAACCGGTGGAGTCGGTTGTGTCGTGCTGCACCAATCTGTCAGGGCCGCGCGTGACGATTACTGCGGCGCCGGCGATTGCGCGCGAAGAGTCGTCCGTGACTCGGCCTCGCACGATATCTGGTTCGCTTTGCGCGAAGACTAGCTGCGCTGGTAACGCAAGGCAGAGGATAAGAGCTGCAAGAAACCGCCTGATGCGGGTGGGTATAGCACATGCGGAAGTACGCAGCATAATCTGCTTTGGATACACCGATCGAAATCCCGGGATGGAAGACAAGTATTAGATGCCACCACGGCCAAAACGGTTGGCTGAACAGTAGCATCCCGACGGAAAGGTATCGCCTGTCGCTCATGCTGCTCAACCCGGCGAAGCGTGGCAAGGCTCCACTTCGCCGGATGCGCCCGAACTACGGCTTCCTTGGGACCGGTCCTTTGTCCGGTTTGGGTTTGTCTCCCGCGGAGACGGGAAAGCCGAAGCCGACCGAGTAGTGCTTACGTCGCTCTTTCGAGATGGCGAGCATGTTCTTCAACTCGGTCACCATCTCGCGCTGCATCGGTGAGAGGACCGACGCCGCGATTTCGGGCTGCTCCCAGAACAGATCCTGGTAAGCCGCCTTCGCCTTTGTGACACTTTCCATCTCTGCCTGTCCGGGGTCTCGCACGTGACCGGCAGCGAGCATGTTGGCAAGCGGGCGATACACCGCACGTGCACGTTCTATGTAAACGGAATCGTGGTTTTCAAGAGCGACGATCTGGCCACGCGTCAGGAACAACGAGTCACTTTGGTAAAGAAGCAGTTTGTAAATATCGGAGGTTTGTGCAAGGTACATGGCAGTGATCGAATCGGCTGAACGCCGCGTCCAGCCATTCGGACCGCGCACCGGCTCGATTGCACGCCGCAGCTGCTGCAGGTTGTAATTGACCGACAGGTCGAAGCTGAAATCGATTGTTATCCGAAACGGATTGCGGCTGAGAGTGTTACTCGTGCGCGTATCAGCGAAGCGAGGATTCACGTTGTAAGTGAACTCTCGCGTAGTCGCATCGAAGCCGCGTGGCACCAGTAGAACAGGGTCGATCGTGGTCTGCGCGCCCCATCCGTGCATGTTGTTGCTCCCATGCACGAGTTGATCGATCCCGCCAAGTACGTTTTCGACGTACACCGTTGGCGTAACTCGACTGAACCATTTGCCCACGTATGGAGGGTACCACTGCAGGTTGAGCAGCGCGGTCCACGGTCCTCGGCAGCCGTTGCGGGGCGCCACGCGTCCGAGATTTTCGCGCAGACAACTCTGTGCAGTGCCGGAACCGTTTGCGATAAGAGAGCGTAGCTGATCCGACAGTGCTGCATCTGGCTCGATGGCCGGATTGGGTATGAACGCACGGTCGCCCCAAAGGCCGTCGCCGTTCACGTCGCCCTGTACAATTGGAGTAAATGGAAGCCCTGACTGGGCACGTGCAAACATTGAAAACACACCCGCCTTTGGAACGGCTAATCCGAGGCTCCACACAAGAATGTGGCGCGCATCGCGGTCCGACGGCGCCCATTCGCTGAGCCGCGGATCGCCGAATGCAGCTCCATCAAAACCGCGATACTGGCGTCGACTGTCCTGCAAAGTGTACGATAGCGATGTATACAGCTGAAATCTGCTCTTGAACTTTGTTATGTCGGGCGAGATTGTTGTCGTAAGTTGTCCGCCGTAGCCACGCAAATCACTCGTACGCATGGTAACGCGCCCGAATTCCGGCGAAATGCGCGACTGGGTTGGTGACACGCTCCCGCTCGATCCGTCAATTGCTGCGGTGGAAACAAATACGGGTCGATCGCCTTCGCTTGCAAGCAAAAATTGTGGTGTTCCCGAGAAGTTGACATCGACCGTACTGGGTTGTGAAAGGTCGTACGATCCGAGGGCCGAGGCTTTGAGCAACCAGTTGCTGATGTTTGAAGACCAGCCCAGCGACGCGCGCCAGCTTCGTGGGACATCGTACGACGGACTGATCAGCGAGACTGGCGGGGCAGCATCCGCGAGGATTCCGGATGCGCCTTTGCAGTCCGTAGGAATACTTCCAGGATCTGCCGCGAACTGTGTCCAGTCAGGATAGGGAACCGCAGAGCCGATGCATGAAATGCGCGCTGTACCGTCGGGTAGCCCGGTTGTCGCTGAAGCGTTGGCGAGTATTCCTGGTTGCAGGAGATCGCGGAATTCCCCAATTCCGCCGCTGATTACGCCGACCGTGTTGCGCATGAAGTCGCCGACGGAAGACGCATACTCGCTGCTGTAGTTTACGCGGGAGCGACTGTACGTATAAGAAAATCCCGCACGCGGGCTGATGTGGAGTCGCGACGGCGCCACGTCAGTGCGCACGCCGAGTGCATTCTCCAAAGCTGGGTTGCTCGCGGGTGCCGACAGGAATCCATCGGCCTCAACGCGCGCTCCGTACAGCACATTGAACGTGCGGGAGTGCGACCACTGATGAGCGATTGCTGTCGCTGCGTTCCAGACGGAGCCTGATCGCGACGGCTGCACAAGTGTGCGCGAGTAGCTGTCGGCGTTGCCAGCAGCGAGATCGCTTAGCGAGTTGAAGGAGTAGCTCCCGAACCTGTTGGAGATTGCACTCTGCCGGAGCCCGTCGGCGCGACCCCAGAGCAGCGCCTTGAAGCTGTTGCGCCGTCCATTGGCGTTCCACATTGTGAGATTGGAACCTTCGACTGTCCAGCGCGCGTCGTCGGAGTAGAGCTGTCCGCCACCCAGGCTTACATCGGTCGCATTCGTTCCAGCGCCTATACCCTGCGATAGAATCTGGATGTTGGCGGAGGGCAGGTTTTCATACGGAGTCGCTCGATTGCGAACTGTACTCCCAGACAATCGCGTCTCTGTAAGTATTCGACGTCCCGCGCCTACATAGTTCGCAAGTTCCAGTTGCGCACCGAGCGTCTGATTGCTCATCTCGCTGGTAGATGCAGGTGCGCTGAGTGGCGCGAGGCCAGCGCCTCCGGAACGGTTGATGGTTGCGTATGTGGTGAGAGACCGAGTGCCGAGGGTATCGCGCTCGTCGTCAAGCCTGCCAAGCCAGGTGAAGGCATTGGACTGGGCCGCGGTCGGGACTTGCGCTCCTGCGAGCGAGAGTCCAAGTGGTCCAGCG
>JBDTAW010000209.1:0-12545 GCA_039924445.1 Gemmatimonadaceae bacterium | reverse complement strand
GCGGTCACGAAACACTCCGCTTCGGTCCACTCAAGCCTGTCGGTTTATCGGATCCCCGGACGGGCGTCAGACCTTACGCGGTTGTGCAGTTGCGTCGCGAGGACCGTGCCGGTCGCTTGTGGAACCTCGTTGGGTTCCAGACACGGTTGCGGATCCCGGAGCAGCAGCGCGTGTTCCGAATGATTCCCGGTCTCGCGAATGCAGAGTTTCTCCGATATGGGTCGATCCACCGTAACTCATATGTGAATTCGCCGAGCGTACTCACGTCCGCGATGGCGCTCAGGGACGATGAACGAATCTTCCTTGCAGGGCAGATCACGGGCGTGGAGGGCTATACCGAGAGTACGGCGTCCGGACTCCTCGCCGGGATAAACCTGTCGCGGGTTCTGAGCGGGCAGCACCCGATCGTCCCTCCAACAACGACGATGCTGGGGGCTTTGTACCGTTACCTCCGTGAAGCAGACCCTCGTCATTTTCAACCAATGAATGCGAATTTCGGTCTCGTGGATGATCTCGACGAGCAAATTCGCGACAAGCGTGTCAAGAAGGAGCGTATGGCGGAACGCGCCGTTCGGGACATGTGCAATTGGCGGCAGAGCAACCTCGTGGATTCGCCAGTGGCGGTAGCATGACGGACGGAATCGATCGTGTTGCGGAATTTCTTGAGCACATGGAGAAGGAGCGCGATGTCTCTCCGAACACGATCAAGGCGTATACTCGTGATCTTGCGGAATTTGTAGCGTACCTCGGCACTTACTACGGGACAGAGGGATGGTCATGGCAGGGAGTCGATCGACTTGCGATCCGCGGATTTCTCGCTCATATGGTTCGGCGAGGGGTCAGCAAGCGGTCCGCTGGACGGTCGTTGTCGGCCGTCCGTTCACTGTACAAATACCTGCATCGGAATGAGATCGTAGAGGCGAATCCAGCGCGTGCTGTTGGCGCGCCCAAACGCGACCAGCACCTTCCTGAATATCTTGATCTCGCGCAGATGGGTACACTGTTCGGCGTTGCACAGACGCGTTCCGAGGGCGGCCGGTTTACAGATGTGCGCAATCTTGCGATTCTCGAGCTTTTCTACTCTGCCGGCCTGCGGCTTTCAGAAGTACGCGGCATAAACCGTGATTCGCTCGACATGCTGACGAATCAGGTGAAAGTACGAGGCAAGGGACGAAAGGAGAGAATCGTTCCGCTCGGTGATCGCGCGATACTCGCGCTCAGGAATTACGAAGCGAGGCGTGATGATCTGTTGCGCGCCATCGGTCCAAAGGGAGACCGGACGGCGTTCTTCCTGTCGTCTCAGGGTCGCAGGATGAGCGCACGCGCCCTTCAGAATGCGATGACGACGTTGCTGGACGTTGTGAGCGAGAGCGCTGGCCTGTCCACTCACTCTCTGCGGCACACGTTTGCGACTCACATGCTCGACGCTGGAGCAGACCTCCGTGCGGTACAGGAACTTCTTGGTCATGCATCGGTGCAATCGACGCAGATCTATACTCACACCAGCGTTGAGCGCTTGAAGCAGGCCTACAAGGCTGCGCATCCGCGCGCGTAGTGCGTGTGAGGATCGACGATGTCGCTGTTCTTATTTGTTCACGGGGCTTCCTGGACGGTCGAGCGCCGCATTGAAGAGAATGCGGATGCAAGGGGCACGAGGCGCGACCGTCAAATGCAATTTCTTCTGTTCACGTCCGCCGATCGGGAAGTTCGGCGAAGCGAAATCGCGGACAATTTCCCGGAGGAGCCGACTGCCAGATTGCTGGAATCCGTTTGGAAATATGCTGAGATAATCCAGGTTGGTAGTCCCGGCGAAATGACGAGCCGCGGCGAGATGGTTGTTCCGGGTCTGCGAGATGTACTGCGAGGGTTCTGTCGAGCGTTGTTTCTGCGCTGCCCGAACTGCGGCGGCCCCAAGGTGATCCGGAAATGGTTCGCGCTGGAACGGTGTTGCCAGAAGTGTGGCTTACAGCTCGATCGGGGCGAGGTGGATGACAATGTGATCGGCGGGATGTATTTCAACATCATGCTTACCGAACTCTTGTTCGCTCTTGGCCTGCTGATCGTGGTGATCGTCAGGTGGCCGCACGTTCCGTGGGCAAATGTCGAGTACAGTCTGATCATCGCCATGATCATTGCGCCGATCATTCTTTATCCGGTATCTCGTCTCATGTGGCTCGCGCTGGACCTCCTTTTGCGTCCGCCGGATGCGACGGAAATGGAGTTCTATGCCACGGTCGCGAAATCAATCGTGAAAAGAACGCCCCATGGGGGTTAGCTCTTGTTGACTACCTGACCAATCAATCTGTCGTACACGTCAGCAACGAGCCGATAGCACTCGCATGACTCGGCTTCGAGACCTGCGCGGTCAATAATGACAATCTCACCGCGTTTGTAGCGGATGAGTCCGGCCTTCTGAAGGTTGCCGGCCGCGACGGTGACACCAGCTCGGCGTACTCCGAGCATGACAGCGAGATACTCATGCGTGAGGTGGAACTGGTCGCCAGGTACCCGATCATGCGTCATGAGAAGCCACCGAGCACACCGCTGGCAAAGTGAGTGTCGTTGGTTGCACACTACCGACTGCCCAACCTGCGTAAACATCGCGTGCGCGTATCGGAGCAGGACAGACCGGAGCGTGTCGTCGATTTTGAGTAGTTCTACGAACTTGTCCGCTGGAGCCGCTGCAGTTCGTCCGCCGATTTGAACGAAGCAGCGCATGTTCGCCATCTCCGTCCCGAAGAGCATCGGTAGACCGATCATCCCTTCCTGACCGACGGTGGCGACCTCCCCCCACCCGCCACCGACGGGCGCCATCATGGAGATGACAGAATCAAGCGGGAAGTAAACCCGGGAGACGGTATCGCCAGGCTGAAAGATTTCTGTCCTGGAAGGGGTGTCCAGGATTACGAGCTGTTCGGCGAGCCGGCGCGCCGTATCCGGGGGAAGTGCACGGATAAGGAGGTTTTCGTCGTAAGTTGCCATGGTACGGTATGGAGCAAACAGCTTGCCGGAGCCACGCAATCTCGCTTCGGGCTGTACCAAAACGCGACGGCACTTGACTCATCTAATGCGCATTTTGTCCGATTTCACCACGTCTTTCTCCAGAACTCGTCTTGCGGCGCCACGAAACAGAAGCAGTTCGCGGAAATATTTCCGGTTCTTTAGCGTAGCCACAATGATGCAAACCGTACCTACGAGGATAGTTGCTGTCTCGAGTCTCCAATCCCGACCGATAAGGGCCACGCCGAAAAGAGCGATTCCAACGCCCGCTGCAAGCTCCCCGGGCAGGCTGATTTCAGCACGCACCCGACGCCGGCGGTCGCGCATCGGGCCGACGAACTGAGGCCCCCAGGCATCCCACATGAACGCCAGGCCGACGAGGATCAACAGGATCCCAGCTCCTATTGGTATGTATTCCACACGCATGGCAGCTCCTGTATTGCCTTGTTGGCTGATTTCGAGATGCAAAAGGACTAATTGGCAGCACGTTTCACTATTTCTCCGCACCCGGTGGTGATGAGAGTGCAAAAAGGGGGCGCACGGCTATTTCTTTAGGGGATGCACAGCACTCTTCCGACAATCCGGGCCACGACGATTCTTGCGGTGCGCCGCAATGGGCAGGTGGCTCTCGGGGGCGACGGCCAAGTCACCGTGGGCGATACGGTGATGAAATCGAATGCCCAGAAAGTCCGCACTCTTCAAAACGGCCGCCTTCTCGCCGGTTTTGCAGGTGCGGCCGCAGACGCGTTCACTCTCTTCGAGAAGTTCGAGGAGAAGCTGAAGCGATTCCCCGATAACCTGCCGCGTGCCGCTGTCGATCTGGCCAAGGATTGGCGCAGTGATCGCGTGCTCCGGCGACTCGAGGCGCTGCTTGTTGTCGTGTCCCGTGAGCACGGATTCATCATTTCCGGTACGGGCGACATCATCGAGCCGGATGACGGGATTCTGGCGATTGGCTCGGGCGGGACCTACGCACTCGCGGCTGCGCGCGCGTTGGTGCAGTCCACCGATCTCGAGCCACGGGACATTGTACGTCGGTCCCTCACCATTGCTGGCGAGATCTGCGTGTACACCAACACGAACATCACCATAATCGAGCCGGGAGCATAGAGATGGCATCGCCACGCACGCAGCAGGCGCTTGCCAAGCTGGCCGATCTTACGCCGCGGCAGATAGTGCAGGAACTGGATCGTTATATCGTGGGTCAGGGCGACGCTAAGCGCGCGGTTGCGATCGCGCTCAGAAATCGCTGGCGCCGACAACGCGCGCCGGATTCGATTCGTGATGAGATATCGCCGAACAACATCATCCTCGTCGGGCCAACCGGCGTCGGGAAGACAGAGATAGCACGGCGTCTGGCGAAACTTGCTGGAGCACCGTTCGTCAAAGTTGAGGCGTCCAAGTTCACTGAAGTTGGATATGTGGGTCGCGATGTCGAATCAATGGTGCGAGATCTCGTTGAGGCGGCGATCAGCATGGTGCGCGACGATCGCGAGAGCGAGGTGGAAGAGCTCGCAGTAGAACGCGTGGACGAGCGGTTGCTGGATCTGCTGCTGCCAGTTCCCGCGGATACGGTTGCGTCTTCGGAAACGCAGACTGCGCCTCACGACGAGCAGGTTTTCTTCGTATCGGGGAGCGGTGGTGTAACCAAGGACGTCGAAGCGGCGCGTGACCGCCATCAGCGCACGCGGGAAAAACTGAAGTTACTGCTGCGGGCTGGCGAGCTGGACAACCGCGAAGTTGAACTCGACGTTCGGCAGAACGCGCCGATGATGTTCGACATGATGGTTCCGCAGGGTGCTCCGGATGGGATGGAGAATTTCTCCGATATGTTGCGCGAGATGATGCCGAAGCGCAGCAAGAAGCGTACTGTCAAGGTTCCCGAAGCGCGCCGAATTCTGATGGATGAAGAGCTTGACAAGCTTATTGATCAGGATGAACTGGTGACCGATGCCCTGGAACGTGTTGAGCAGATGGGGATCATCTTTCTCGACGAGATCGACAAGATCGCAGGTCAACGCGGTGAGAGTGGTGGGCCTGACGTGTCGCGCGAGGGCGTACAGCGGGACTTGCTTCCGATTGTCGAGGGATCGACCGTTTCGACGAAGTACGGGAACGTAAAGACCGACCATGTGCTATTCGTTGCTGCTGGCGCATTTCATGTTTCGAAACCGAGCGATCTCATTCCTGAGCTACAGGGACGTTTTCCCATTCGTGTTGAGTTGAAGCCGCTGACTGAAGCCGATTTCGTGCGCATAATGACCGAACCGGAGAACGCGCTGACAAAGCAGTACGCCGCTCTGATTGAATCTGAAGGAGCGTCGCTGACATTCACTGTCGAGGGAATCGCAGAGATTGCGCGCATCGCCGCGCACGCCAATGACCGGATGGAAAATATTGGAGCTCGGCGACTTCACACGGTCATGACGACCCTGCTTGAGGACGTCCTCTACGAACTTCCAGATGGTGGTAAGGAGCCGGTGAATGTTGACGCGGAAATGGTCAAGCGCCGCTTGGTGGAAGTTGTCGAGGATGAAGATCTACGTCGGTACATTCTATGAGGTTTGTTTCGCCGTTTCGCCGGTAATGATGCCCGAGCTGCTCGACGCATCGGCCGTGATGCGCGTGTTGGCGCACCGATATCCTATTCTGCTCGTTGATCGGATCCAGATCATCGAGCCGGGAAAGCGGGTGGAGGGGCTCAAGCGCGTTACAGGTGCAGAGTCATTGGGGTATTCGTGCCGCGAGTCACGGCCGAGCCTGCCTGACATGCTCGTTGTAGAGGCTCTCGCGCAGACCTCCGCGGCTCTGTTGCTTGGTCTGGTCGGCTCGACTGAAGGGGCGGTCGGCTATTTCGCGGCCATTGAACGAGTCAGGCTTCGGGGACCGGCGGTTGCAGGCGACACATTGTTGCTGGCAGTGCAGCTCAAGAGCTTCCGGCGTGGGGTGGCGCACCTCGATGGGCTGGCAAGCGTGGCCGGTCGTCGCGTGGTATCGGCGAGGTTCACCACCATCGTTCGCGGAGCGAGCCAAGTCCGCTAGAATTGATCAGGCTCCACAGCTAATCATTTCCTGAAATTTCCATATATGACCAGAGAACACCGCGACTTTCTCGCGATCCCGGACTTTACTTCGGACGAACTCGAAGCCCTGTTTGCGCTCGCGGAGTCAATGCGCGCAGGCACCTACAAGAAGACGCCGCTGGCAGGTCAGACGCTCGCCATGATCTTCATGAAGGCCTCAACGAGAACGCGTGTTTCGTTCGAGGTCGGGACGTACCAATTGGGGGGCCACGCTCTATTCCTTTCGCCGCGCGACGTGCAGCTTGGACGCGGTGAACCAATTTCCGACACCGCGAAGGTGCTCTCGCGTTATGTGAACGGAATAATGATCCGCACCTTTGCGCATGCGGAAGTGGAAGCGTTGGCGCGTGACGCATCGGTTCCTGTTATCAACGGCCTTACAGATTTGCTTCACCCCTGTCAGGTCCTCGCTGATCTGCTGACTGTGCGTCAACAGCTCGGGAGTATCGCTGGGAAGAAGGTGGCGTGGATTGGCGACGGAAATAACATGGCCAACTCCTGGATCAATGCGGCGTTCGTACTCGGTTTCGATCTATCGCTTGCATGTCCAGCGGGATACGATCCGGATGCTGGCATGCTGGCGCGGGCTCGGAAGCACGCGAACGTAACCGTTGTCCGGGATCCACGCGAAGCGGCTCGCGGGGCAGATGTCGTGACAACCGACGTATGGGCATCAATGGGCCAGGAAGAAGAACAGGCAGCACGAGAAAAGGCGTTCCACGGATTCTGTGTAGATTCTTCACTCATGTCCGATGCAGCGAAGGATGCGATCTTTTTGCACTGCCTCCCAGCCCACCGTGGTGAAGAGGTGACGGCTGACGTCATTGACGGCCCACAAAGTCGGGTGTGGGACGAGGCGGAGAACCGGTTGCACATTCAGAAAGCAATTATGGCGGTGCTAATGGGAGGGGAAGCGCTTTGACACAACGGACTCCGTTGCACGAGGTGCATGTCGCACTCGGTGCAAAGATGGTTTCATTCGCTGGCTTCGAGATGCCGGTGCAGTATCCTGCTGGCATCACGTCCGAACACAAGTCGGTGCGCGAAGATGTTGGGCTGTTCGACGTCAGTCACATGGGCGAACTCATGGTCCGGGGCCCGCAGGCGATCGATTTCATCAACTTCGTTACGACCAACGATGTTGCGGCTCTTTCAGTTGGTCAGGCGCAATACTCGACTATCCTGTACGAGAATGGGACGATCGTGGACGACTGTCTTGTCTATCGATTCGCCGATCATCTCATGGTGGTTGTGAATGCGTCGAACAAGGACAAGGACATCGCGCATATCACCTCGTATATGGATCGCTTCGACTGTACCATTGAAGATGTGAGCGATAGTACCGCGTTGCTTGCGCTGCAGGGGCCGCGCGCGCAGGAAGTAATGTCAAACTTCACGAACGTGAATCTGGATGACATAACGTACTATCACTTTCAGGTTACGACTGTTGCGGGGATTCCCGGCGTGATCCTTTCACGAACGGGTTATACGGGCGAGGACGGCTTCGAACTCTACTTCGACGCATCGCGTGCTGTTGAGATGTGGAACGCGATCATGGGAGAGGGATCCATAGTGCCAGCGGGCCTGGGGGCGCGCGACACGCTTCGCCTTGAAATGGGCATGGCGCTGTACGGAAATGATATTGATGACACGACCACTCCTTATGAAGCTGGACTCGGATGGCTGGTGAAGCTCAAGAAGGGCGACTTTATCGGCAAGGCAGCGTTGGAGAGGCAAAAGGCCGCAGGGGTTCCGCGCAAGCTGATAGGCTTCACGATGGCAGAGCGTGCGTTTCCGCGGCATGGCTATCCCGTCAGATGTGCCGGTCTTCCGAGTGGAGAGGTGCGCAGTGGAACGATGAGCCCCACGCTTGGCGTTGCGATAGGCACTGCGTATCTGCCACCGGACATGGCAAAAGAGGGCACTGAGTTCGAAGTGGAGATCCGTGGAAAGCCGGTGGCGGCAGTTGTGCAGAAAATGCCGTTCTACAAGAACGCGTCGCATCGTTGAAGCTTACAGTCATCACCGTTTCGGATTCAGTCGCACGCGGATCGCGCGCGGACGCTTCGGGAGATAGTATCGCCGATTGGGCGAAGGCGCGCGGCTACACGATTGTGGCTCGCGTGACCGTTCCAGATGAATCAGTAGACATAGTTCGGGCGTTGCTTGACGCTTGCGATGACTGTGATTGCGACTTTGTGGTGACGACGGGCGGCACTGGTCTGGCCAGGCGCGATGTGACCCCTGAGGCGACACGTGCGGTGATAGCTGCCGAGGCACCGGGTTTTGTGGATCAGATGCGTGATAATGCGACACGTTTCCCCCGTGCTGTATTGTCGCGCGGCATTGCCGGAGTTCGCGGGCGAACGTTGATAGTCAATCTGCCGGGATCTATCGGCGCAGTCCGCGACGGACTCGCGGTACTCGCCCCAATCATTGAGCACGCGTGCGACATATTGAGTGGGCGCTTAATGGAACATGGGAGTGCGCATGGCACGTAACGGCAGTGCCACAGTTCTCATCACGCTCGCTGATGTCGAGCCTGCAGTACGACTGAATGCGTTATTGGAGGCTGCGGGGATCACAACGTCGGTCGTCTCTGCAGTCGACAATCTTTCTACGGAGATACGGCGTACTCGACCCGAGCTGATCGTGCTCACAGGAAACATTGCCGATTCAGCAGTTCGGCAGGTTGTGCGCGATCAATTGTGGGAGGGCACCGCCGTGATCGGCCTTGCGGATGTTGCAGACCCACAGCTGATCGAGCGTTTGCGAGCGATAGGGTTTGTCGACGTTTACGTGAAACCCGTAGTTGCAGAAGATCTTGTCGACGCGGTCAAGCGTGTACTGGAGCGTCGCAGACTCGCCGAATCCACCGGTCTGGTCGGTCAGTCTGATGCGATTCGCGAGGTTCTGGTGCGTGTCGAGCAGATGGCTCCGGTATCAAGCACGGTGCTGATTCAAGGTGAGAGTGGCACGGGTAAGGAACTCGCCGCGCGCGCAATACACCAGCTCAGCCCACGCCGCGGCAGGCCATTCATTGCCGTGAATGTCGGAGCCTTGCCGGAAACGCTGCTGGAGAGCGAGCTGTTTGGCCACGAGAAGGGTGCGTTCACCGGAGCTGCCGAGCGACGCATCGGCAGATTTGAACTTGCGGATACGGGCACGCTCTTTCTGGACGAAATTGGTGATATTCCGCCCGCGACTCAGGTCAAGCTCTTGCGTGTGCTCGAGGAGCGCGAAGTTACTCGTGTAGGCGGGACGACTCCGATCAAGGTGAACGTGCGCGTCGTGACGGCGACGAACCAACCATTGCGCAGTTTGGTCGAGGACGGCCGGTTTCGGTCCGACCTTTATTACCGACTGAATGTTCTGAGCATTTACCTTCCGCCGCTGCGTGAGCGGCGGGCCGACATTCCGTTGCTGGTGCGACGTTTCGTCCGCCAATTTTCCGCGCAGCATGACAGGCCGTTCCATGGGATTTCTGCTGACGCGATGCAGATCATGTCCGACTACGCATGGCCCGGAAACGTCCGGCAGCTCAAGAATTTGATCGAGAGTATGGTGGTTTTGGCGCCCGGTCGTGAGATAACCGCGTCGGACATACCTGCTGAGGTCCGGGACGTGTCGAGCCTTCTGCCGGTTCGGGTCCCTCAGATTCTCGCGAGGAGCGCGGAAGCCGGGATGGCGGGTCGCGAGCTGGAATTCATCGTCCACAGTCTGGTGGAGTTGCGACTCCAGCTGGAGGAGTTGAGGCGACGGGTGGACGATAGCCAGCCAGCTGCCGATAGAGGTTTCGAAGTGGACACTTCTGGTGACGGCGTGGGACTGCCAGGTCGAGGAGCGGTGCCGGCCCTGGCTCCAGAGTCTGGCCCTCCACGGAACGTCCTGACGGTGACCCCTGGGATGACGATGGCCGAGATTGAGCGGGGGGCGATCGAAGCCGCGCTTCGAGAAACTGATGGAAATCGGCGCCGAGCTGCCGAGCTTTTAGGCATTGGGGAGCGGACGTTATACCGGAAGCTCAAGGTTTATGATATTCCCGACGGATACGCCACTATTGCCTAAATGCGCCTGAGACCGCACTTTGTCAGGGCCACCAAAGGGAGGATCGACCAATCTTTCCTTGGTGGGCTTGTGTCTTTAGGGGTCATCAAGTCCGATGGCCAGAGCGCGGGCGATCATCGTCACGTGCGGCCAAACTTTAGTTCCTTAATAGCGTGACTACATTTGTGACGCCCGCGCGGCTCGGGGAGCAAGCCGAAGAGCTAATTCGAACCCTGCCTGGGGTGGTGTCTGTCCGGGTAGTGGATAACGGGGAGGGGTCGATTCAGGAAGTGCATATCCTGACGACATCCGAAGTCCCCGCCAAGCAGACCGTGCGCAATGTCGAAAGCGCGCTGTTCGCACATCTTGGGTTACGGATCGACCATCGTCGTGTCTCGATTGCGGCTGTGAGCGAAGCCCCTCCTCCGCAGCCGAAGCAGCCTCCGCAGACTTCAACGCCGTCGCCGATAGCGCCTCCTAAAAGCAGGGCGGCTGCCGATACTGAGGGAATGGGTGTTTACATGCCGACCCCAGGATTGGACGGACCGCGTCGCCGGATCTATTTCGAGGACGTGGAAGTGAGGGGATCCCGCGCGCGTGGAGTATCGTGCCGGGTGTCCTTGATCAAGGATGGCACGTCTTTCATTGGTGAAGCGCGTGGCGTAGATGGTGATCGTGCGCGGCTGGAGTTGGCAGCGCGGGCGGCGTGTCTTGCGATTGGCGATGCGGATGCCAAGGATCGTCAGTTTGGTCTGGAAGGAGTGAGAGTTTTCGAAGCGTTCGACAGGAAGTTCATCTTCGTGGGTGTTGCGGTGCGGCATGGCCGGGAAGTTCGGTTGCTGGCCGGAACGTGCGAAGTGAGTGATAGTGCGGAAACGGCGTCGGTACTTGCCGTGCTGGACGCGACAAACCGTTGGTTGGATTATGGCGCGTAGCGAGCAGTTGTAGAAACCGCGAAGTGATGCTTACATCGAGACAAACTATAGACTAATCAAAACAAAACCCCCGTTCCCCGACCTAGCGGAGTTGAGACGGTAGGAATCGGCAGGAATGAGCGGAGCCAACCTTTGCAGTTTGCACGTGCGCGTGAGCGACGTGACAAAACGGATGGGAGGTGACGCGAAAATGATGTTCATGATGAGTTTTCTGGCCGCAATGTTTTCTGGCGGCGGCGCGCAGGATTGGACTTAAGGTCGTGGACGGGGGTCCTCGCTATCATATGAAACAACCGGTTCGCACGTACATTTTGACGACGGCACTTCTTGCAGGTGCCGCACTTGCACTGCTCGTCTGGATTGCGCCCCATGTGGATGCATCTCATTTCAGAGCCGTTGCGACCCTCAGCGTCATCGCTCTGGGGACGCATATCATGGGGCACACCCTTGCGCGTCATACATCGGGCTCTGTCTCCCACGTTCCGTTCCTAGCTAGCGCGGCGATTGCTCCAGACTGGTCTACTGCAGTTGGCGTTTTGCTTGTCAACGTGATCGTGCAGATGGTTCGCCGTAGGCCGTGGGAGCGTGGCGTTTTCAATGTCTGCCAGCACACCCTGTCGATTGCCGCGGCCATTCTCGTCTACCGTGCGTTTGGCGGTACGTCAGTTCTCACGGCGATCAATTTGCCATACCTGGCGCTCGGTATGCTATTCATTGCGTATTCCGCAGTAAACAGCAGCTCAGTCAGCGGGGTGGTTGCATTGAGCGAGCGGCGCTCGTTTCATGAAGTGTGGATTGAAAACAACCTCGGTACGCTTGCATATGATGTAATTGCGCTTCCAATGATCGCCGGCCTCGCGTGGGTATATGCGAAGTATGGGGCACCGGGAGCGTTTGTCATCGCTGTGTTTTTGCTTGGGTTACGCGAGCTGTACACCGTGAACCTGCAACTCGAGAAAGCCAACCAAGAACTGCTTGAGTTGATGGTGGCTGCAATCGAAGCGCGAGATCCATACACGTCTGGTCACTCTCGTCGTGTATCCGAGCATGCGAAGGTCATCGCGCAAATCGTTGGTCTTCGCCTGTCGGTCGTCAAGCGGGTAGAGATTGCTGCGCTGCTTCACGATGTCGGCAAGATCCACGAAGTCTTCGCGCCGATCCTCCTCAAGCCTGGCCGACTGACCGACGAAGAGAATGCAATCATGCAGACTCATCCGATCAAGAGCGAAGAACTTGTGGCGAAAGTGTCGCAGCTTCGCGATGTCGTGCCAGCTGTACGCCATCATCACGAAAATTGGGATGGGACTGGTTATCCCGACGGGTTGGCGGGTGATCGTATTCCACTCGCATCGCGCATCATCATGTTTGCCGACACAATCGATGCAATGACGTCGGATCGTCCCTACCGGAAGGCGCTCGACGCTGACGCTGTGCGCTCGGAACTGATCAAGCACCGCGGTCGGCAGTTTGACCCGACGAT
>JBDTAW010000208.1:0-8444 GCA_039924445.1 Gemmatimonadaceae bacterium | reverse complement strand
TCATAGTCATATCCGGGTAAATTTCGCCCCATGGAGCATGAGATCAAAGACGTTACGATATTAGGGGCCGGCCCAACAGGACTTTTTGCCCTATTTTATTGCGGTATGCGTGGAGCAAGCGCGCAGGTAATCGATGCCCTTTCCCAATCGGGCGGCCAGCTCACGGCCTTGTACCCCGAGAAGTACATCTTCGACGTTGCAGGCTTTCCGAAGATACTTGCCAAGGATCTGGTCCGCGCGATGGAGGAGCAGGCAGCTCAGTTCAACGAGCCGGTGCACCTGAACCAGCATGTGACGGGCCTGGAAGAGGTAGATGGGCATTTTGTACTTGTCACAAAAACCGATCGATTCCCGACCCGGTCGCTCGTTCTTGCAGCGGGGATTGGCGCATTTTCGCCGCGCCGGTTGCCGCAAGCCGTAGCTGAGCCGTGGTACGGAAAGGGAATCCAGGATCGGGTTCTCGATCCCGCGCAGTTTCGCGGCAAGCGCGTCGTCATCATTTGCGGCGGTGATTCCGCCTTTGACTGGGCGCAACAGCTTCGCGGTACCGCGCAGGCTATATCACTCGTACATAGAAGCGATCGCTTTCGAGCGCACGCGTCAACCATTGCGGATGTGCTCAGTGCGTGCGAGACAGGAGCGACCAAACTGTTTGCGTTCCACGAGTTGCAGGACATCCATGCGACCGCGGGCGCAATCGACTCGGTAACTCTCCGACACGTAAAGTCGAAGGAGCTGCTGCAGCTCGATTGCGACGTTATCCTGCCGATGCTCGGTTTCGTCAGTGATCTCGGCCCGCTGAACGAGTGGGGACTTCACCTGGTGAACGACGAAATCGTGGTGAACAGTCAGATGGAGACCGGACACCCGGGCATTTACGCGGCTGGCGACATCTGCAGCTATCCGGGCAAACTCAAGCTCATCGCAACGGGCTTCGCCGAAGCCGCAACTGCAGTGAATCAGGCCGTGCACTTCGTCCACCCCGACAAGAAAGTCGCACCAGGCCACAGCTCGAACATGGCGGTATTCGGACAGAAGGACGACTGATTGGTCGGAGCTTGTAGTCATCCCGCCGACAGCGCTCAGTCCTCTACGACTGCATCCACCTCGATCTCGACCATCATCGCAGGATCGATCAATCTGCTCACTTCGACCATCGTTGCTGCCGGCCGAACGTCGCGGAAGAACTCGCCGTGCGCACGCGCGAAATCCTCCCATTGCGAGATGTCGGTTACGAACATCCTCGTTCGTACCACATCCGACATACTTGCCCCAGCCCGCTCGAGTGCGAGCTTGATCGTTACCAACGCCTGAACAGCCTGCGCATACGCATTGCCTTCACCGATGATCTTCCCGTCGGGACCGGCGGCTGTGCTGCCCGCCACGTACACATGATCGCCAACGCGCACCGCGCGCGAATAACCAACCACGTTCTCCCACGGTCCACCGCTGGTAACATTCTCTCTCGTGCTGGTCATGAGGAGGTTCCCTGGTGTTATAGGCTCACGCGCTTGTCCGCCTTCGCGTAAGCAAGGTCGGTCAGGAGGTTCACGAGGACAAAGATGACGCTGAGAAATAATACACTTCCCTGAATCGCCGGGAGATCGCGCCTTGAGATGGCGTTAACAACATAGCGACCAAGACCCGGCCAGCTGAAGATTGTCTCGGTCAGAATACTTCCGGTGAGATAGTAGCCGAAGTCGAGCCCGAGCACCGTAATCACCGGTATCAACGCATTTCGGAGCCCATGCTTGAGTACAACAGCTCGTTCGCTCAGTCCCTTGGCGCGGGCAGTCCTCACGAAGTCGCTATTCAGAACATCCAGCATCGCGGAGCGCGTAATGCGCGCGAGAAACGCGACCGATCTTGTCCCTAAGGCCAGAGCGGGCAGAATGAGGTGCTTCACGCCGCCATATCCGGAAGGCGGAAGCCAGTGAAGTGTCACCGCAAAAAGCAGGATCAGCAGCAGCCCTACCCAGTACACGGGGAACGAAATCCCGAGATACGCACCACCAAGGGCAATGCGATCGAACCAGCCATTCGGCCGCATCGAGCTCAACACGCCGATCAGAATTCCCGTTATCGAGGCAAACAGCATTGCCGTTCCTGCGAGAAGGAGCGTCTTGGGGAATCGCTCGAGTACGTCGCTCAGGATCGGCCGTCGTGTTATGTAGGAAGTGCCGAGGTCTCCGCGCAGAACGCCGCCGGCATAGTGCGCGAACTGAACAGTCACTGGTTGATCCAGCCGCAGTTCCTTGCGAAGCCGTGCGATGGTCGCCGAATCCGCGCGCTCGCCGACCATCTCCTGTACCGGGTCACCCGGCGCGACGTACAACAGCAGGAACGTGACGACCAGCACACCAAAAAGGGTCGGTATCGCCAGCAGCAATCTGCGAAGGATGTACGACGTCACTTTTTCACCGCTGCAGAATCAACTGATCGCTGGATGTACGCCTTTGTCCATCGTTCACCGGTGAAGATCGATGGAACCGTAAAACCCTTGACCCATGGCTGCACAGCGTACAGTTCTGTGTAGAAGAACATGAAGAGCATCGGTGCCTGGTCGTGAGCGAGCGAATCGGCCTGACGGTAGAGTACGAATCGCTTCTGATCGTCCGGCTCGCGCCGAGCCTTCGTCACGATGCTGTCGAATGTCGCGTTGCTGAAGAAGGAAACGTTGCCTCCGACTCCGCGGTTCACGCTGTGAAGCAGCGGGTAAAGGAAATTTTCCGCATCGGGATAGTCCGCATACCAGTCCTTGAGCGCAAGATCGGTCTTCCCGTTACGTGCAGCTTCCCGCATCGACGAAGCATCGCGCTGCACGATCTTCACCCGAATGCCGACACGCGCCAGATATGCCTGTATCGTCTGGGCAATCCGCGGAAACTGTTCGCTCTGCGAAGTCCAGAGCTCGATGTCGATGCCATTGGGATATCCAGCATCCTTCAGTAGCGCGCGCGCCCGGACGCTGTCATAGGGATACGGCTCGAGCGAGGGATTGTACCCGTCCAGCGATGGAGGAATAACACCAGCCGCGAGTGTCCCGCGACCGCCCATGAGTCTCTTCAGGATCATGCCGCGATCGACCGCCAGGTTGATCGCCTGTCGCACGCGCGCATCGCGGAGTGGCCCTCGAGTCGTATTTATCGCGCCGTAAATCAATCGAAGCGACGGAGCTGACTGCAACAACGGTCGCTGTTCGTCATTCGCCTCCCACGAGGGCGATTCCTGCGCCGGTACCTGAAAGACGTCTACATTTCCCGCCTCGAATTCGGCTTCGGCAGTGCTCTGCTCGGGGATGATGCGCGCTTCAAGCGAGTCGGCGAGCGGGGCGCCCTCATGGTAGTTCTCATTCCGTGCAAAAAGCAGATAGTCATCGTGATGCCACGAGACGAACTTCCACGGTCCGGTGCCGATCGGGTGTTCGCCAAAGTCGGGTGGTGTTCTCATTGGCACTATGGCCGTTGCCGGCATGGCAAGCATCTTGGGGAAAATCGCAAACGGTTCTGTCAGCGTGATCTGGATAGTGCTGTCATCAACAACGCTCAATCCCGCGATCGTCCTGGCGGTGCCAGCAGCGAATTCCCGTGCACCTCTGATCGGATAAAGCGGCCACCCGCGACCGCCCTGCGTCTTCGGGTCCAGGGCTCGTTCCCACGAATGTCGAACGTCGGCCGCTGAAAATCTGGTCCCATCGTGAAATTTGACGCCCTGCCTCAGGTGATACGTGTACGTGACGCCGTCCCGGGCGAGCTGCCATGACGTTGCGAGGTCCGGCACCACCTCGGCCTTTGGAGTAAATCGGGCAAGTCCATCGAACACGTACGAGACGGCGCGGCCTGTGGGAACGTCAGTCGAGAGCGCTGGATCCAGGGATCGCGGATCATAGCTGTCCCGGGAGTCGATGAGCATGTGCCTGTCAGGAGTCGACGTGCCCCCGCATCCAGACACCATCGCAATGGCGGACAGACCCACGATTCCCGCGATTCCGACGAGTCCGGCAGGCCGGCGCAGTCGTGCGAGTCCGGCAGATGGAAATTCGGAGGGTCCTCTGGAGAGGACGGCTGTTGACATCATAGGGGGCGAGGCGAGAACTTACCGGGCTATCATTAGAGCGTCAATTGTGACCGCGGACATCATAAAGAGGATAATCACCGCGGCCACCGTTCTGGCCGCCAGCTGGGCTCTGCCCACCGTCGCCAGCGCGCAGGATCTTCGTTGCAACGCTGGTGACACGGAAGTGCGTGGACTCGACTTCAACGGGAATAGCGTCTTCACGGACGCCGAGCTCGCCAACGCAATAGTCACGACTCCCTCAGCGTGGGCGCGCCGTTATCTGGATCTGCCGTTTTCAGCACGCCGGTGTCTCGATGAGCAGGAGTTCGCAAACGACCGACTTCGCCTCATCCTGTTTTACCGGCGCCGTGGTTTCCCGGAGGTGACTGTCGACACCAGCAGGGTCGCAGCCGGTCGCAGTGGAGCGCGCGTGGAGTTCCGAATCCACGAAGGTCGAGCAACAGTTCTGCGCTCATTCGTGATCAACGGGCTTGATTCGCTACCCAATCGGCGCGATGTCGTCGCAGGAATTCCCGTCAGTGTGGGTAAGCGCTTCGATCGAACAAGGATTGACGCATCGATTGATCTGATAACTCGTCGCCTCCGCAATGCTGGATATCCCGCGGTCAGCGCGCGCAACAACTTCGCTACGACCGATAGCGGTCTCGTTGCGTTCGACACGCTGGTCATCAGTCCCGGCACCCTCACCCGGTTTGGTCGTCTCGCGATCTCTGTCACACCCGCTCCTCGCAAGAAGCAGCATATCTCGAACCACACAGTAAAACGCATAGTCGGGATCGATTCCGGGTCACTGTTTCGTGAGCAGGCCCTGGTCGATGCACAGCGCGCTCTCTACCAGACCGATGCCTACACACACGTGTCACTTGCGCTCGACAGCGCTGCTGGCTCCCGTGTCGGAACCGATTCGCTCGCACCTCTCAATATCGCGCTCGCCGAAAATACAATGCACGCCGCTCGACTTGGTGCAGGCTATGGCACACTCGATTGCTTTCGTGCAACTGGTGAGCTTGACAATTACAACTTTCTGAACGGTGCGCGCCATCTCACCATTCAGGGTCGCGTTTCCAAGATCGGCATTGGGCGACCGCTGGACGGCGCGCCGGACCTGTGTCCACAGGCGAAGGCCGACCCTTACAGCGATAACCTCAACTACTACCTCGGCGCAACTCTCCGTCAGCCTGTTTTCTTTGGACTGCGAACTGTCCCGACACTCACGGCTTATACGTCCCGTGTGAGCGAATACAAGGTCTATGTAAGAACGACATCGATCGGCGGCGTCGCATCGCTGCAGTATCAGCGCTGGACGCGGACCCCAGTCACCTTTGGCTACACGATGGACTTCGGGCGAACCGAGTCTCAGCCGGCGCTCTTCTGTGCCGTGTTCAACCTGTGTACGGCTGAGGAGCGCGACAGGGTTCAGAAGAACCAGCGACTCGCCGTGGTGAACGCAGTCGTGTCTCATGACGGAACGAACGACGCGGTAGCGCCATCCGCCGGCGGACTGCTGCGATTTGAGGTACGCCACGCTTCGCCGTTGGTACTGTCTGATTCCGGATTGCAGTTCAACACATTACTTGGTGAAGCGTCACGATACATCTCCCTTGGCGGCGGCAATGTGCTGGCAATGCGCCTGCGTGGCGGACTGGTTTTCAGCGGCAGCTTCCGCAGCAACGCCGGATTCATTCCCCCGCAGGAGCGGCTTTACGCCGGTGGTCCGAGTTCTGTTCGCGGATTTGCACAGAACGAACTTGGTGCCGCTACGTACATTGCACCATCGTATCAGACGGTAACAATCATCGATACAGCAGGCCGCACGAATACATATTTTCGCTACCTGGGCACTGACAAACCGCGTCGAATCGTGCCTGTAGGTGGCAATAGCATGGTAGTTGGCAATCTGGAACTGAGGCTCCGCAGCCCCGTTCTCCCGGATGTGCTGCAGTTTGGTGTCTTTCTGGACGCAGGCGACGTATGGAATCGCGGTGGCGCGAGTACGTTCGGCGCATTCAGCATCAAGGTCACTCCCGGTGTCCAGATCGCGGCGCTCACGCCAGTCGGGCCTGTCCGGGTCGTCGTTGGATACAATCCGTATCAACAGGTTGCGGGCCCCCTGTACTACGAGAGCACCGCGGACGCGGGCGCTCTCCCGTGTGTGGCACCCGGCAATAAACTGCAAGTCACAACCGACAACACAGACCCCAGCAATCCGCGCCTCGTTCAGGCGGCCGGCGTATGCTCTGGCTACAAGCCGCCGGCCAGCAAGTCATTTGGAAGCCGTCTGACCTTCGGGTTGGCGATCGGCCAGGCGTTCTAGCAGGGTGACGCTACGCGGCCGGATTGTCATCGGCACCGCTGCCGGATTGCTCGCGATCTTCACGCTGGCAGTCCTGGCGCTGCTCGCAATCACGCAGACTACTCGCGGTCGAGCGCAAGTGCGCGATCTTGTCGTCGCGGCGTTGAAGGAACGTGTACATGGCAAACTGTACGTTGGCCACATAACTGAGGGTTTTTTCACCGGTGTCACGATAGACTCGCTCGAGATCCGCGATCCGGACGATTCGCTCTTTGTGAGCACCGGACGCGTCTCAATCAAGTACGATCTGCGGGATCTGTTCGACCGTCGCATTCTCCTGCACGACGTTCACGCCGAGCATCCCGTCGTGTACATTCGGCAGCACGAGAATGGCAACTGGAACTTCCGCGAGGTCTTTCCAGAGACCAAGCAAACAAAGTTCGAGCGGCCGTCAGCGAGTCCGTTCATCGTCATCGATTCGGCGCTGATTCACAACGCTACTTTCATACTCACGTTGCCGTGGCATCCTGCGCCCTGGCTGAAGCACGCGGCTCTGGACAGCGCAATCCGTTACGAACTCACTCGCAAGGACCTCGAGATACGTAAAACGCGCGACGGATTCGCCCGCACCTGGCGATGGACCAACGCCGACGTCACTGTGCCATTCGCCCGCCTCAGCCATCCCGATACTGTCGGCATGCTGTTTCGCTTTACGCATCTCAAGGTCACCGAGGCAGATCCTCCTTTCCGCTTCGCCAATTCCAACGGCGTTGTTCGCCAACTTGGCGACTCGATCTGGCTTGACATCCCGCACCTTGATCTCCCGGCATCCACAGGTCGCGCATCGGGAAAGATCGTCTGGGGCAGCGATCTGCCTATCCGGTACAACGTACACGTGCACGCCGACTCGGCGTCGCTCAACGATGTCGCCTGGATCTACCCGACGTTGCCACGCACAGGAGTTGGGACGACAGAGCTTGACATCCGCACGCAGCCGCGACACCCACACCTTACGGATTTCGCACTGACTGACATGGATGTCCATTCCACGCGGTCGCATCTGCGTGGGAACATGACATTTACGACCGGCGAGGATACCCTGATCGTGACGGACGTTCAGTTGACGGCGTCCCCCGTGAACTTCGATCTGCTGCGCACACTGAATGGCAAAGCGTTTCCATACAACTGGCAGGGCGATATCACCGGCACAGTCCACGCATCCGGCGGGAACCTGGCCCGCTTCAAGGTGGATGACTCGCACCTTCGATTTGCAGACACGAACGTCCCCGGCGCGTATACGGAGTTAAGCGGCAAGGGCGAGCTGAACATATTCTCTCCAGCATTTACTGCATTCAACGAGTTCGCGGTGAATGTCTCAACGCTGGATTTACGTACTCTGCAGTATCTGAACAAGGAGTTCCCGCGGCTCAATGGGACGGTGTCCGGTAATGCGGTACTTGATTCTGTCTGGCTGGATGTCCGATTTCACGATGCCGACATGACGCATCAGGATGGAGACGGACCAGTATCGCAGGTGTCCGGCAAGGGCCGCGTCACCTGGGGCGAGAAATATCTGACCTATGACCTTGACCTTCAGGCGCACCCGCTTTCGTTCACGACGTTGAGAAAGTCCTATCCGGGTGTCCCGCTGCGAGACTCTCTGAGTGGCCCTATACGCGTCGTCGGCGAAAGCCCTGCGCTTCGGGTTACGACTTCGCTTTCAGGCGATGGTGGCACGCTTTCGTACGACGGGACAGTCGACGCCGACCCACCAACGTATGGCGCTCATGGGATCGGTACGATTTCGAATGCGAACCTCCGAAGTCTGCTCGGCAATGAGTCACTACCGTCCACATCACTCAATGGTACGTACGCGCTTGATGTGACTGGCGATTCAGTTGCGAATCTCACCGGAACCGGGGCCGCGTCGCTTCTTGAATCACGCATCGGCACGACGGCGATGCGTCCGTCTCTGGCACGGGTCCATTTTGGCAATGGGCTCGTAACAGTCGACACGATGACAATTGCGACTGCCGACGCTACCGCTCACGCCAGCGGTACAGTCGCTGCAACG
>JBDTAW010000207.1:0-3774 GCA_039924445.1 Gemmatimonadaceae bacterium | reverse complement strand
TGCTGGAACGGCGAACTGGTCGAGATTGCCTTCGTGCTCGACTGCTGCGACCGCGAGTGCATCAGGGCGCTCGGCCAGCCGCGCTCGCTCGCAGGCGCCGACATCCGGGCCTTGATGCAGGCGGCGGTTCGGTCTCGCTTCGACGGGGCGCGCCCGGCGACCCCGGTGCAATGGCTCTCGGACAACAGCGGCGGGTACACCGCGATCGAGACGGTCATATGCGCGGAGCGGCTCGGGCTCTGCCCGGAGACGACGCCGGCGCACAGTCCCGAATCGAATGGGATGGTTGAGGCATTCGTGCACACGATGAAACGGGACTATGTCAGCGGGGCCGATCTCATCTCGGCGGCCGTCGTCCTCGCGCAACTGCCGGCCTGGATCGCCGACTACAACGACGTCGCGCCGCACTCGGCGCTGGGCTATCGCAGTCCACGACAGTTTCTGACCGCGCAGCACGGGACGGACAAGATGGTGACGCCTTAGGTCAGTCAGTGTCTCACCAACCGGGAAGCACTACACGCGGCAGGGAGTCCGTGCCACCGCGACGGTGCGCACGTCGTGCGGCCAATCGGGGATGGCTGTGTCTGCATCCGGCGCCATCGGGCGGAGGTATCGAGCGCGTATGCCGAGAAGGCGGAGAAAGCGTGATTCATGCGCGGCGAGCAATGGCTCAAGCGAGCCACGCAGTGCGTGCGGCATGATCGCTGCGAAGCAACCAGAGCGCAGCCTGAGGCGTCGGTGGCGGGTTTGGAACAGGGACGCCATTCACAAGCGTGCTCAGATGCGGAAACGGGACGCCGAAGGCGACGCGCACGTGGGGAGCGTTTCAAGGTTGACAACGACATCGCGAGCTTTGAAGTCGTAGCCGACATGCGAGCCGCATCGGAAGCACAAGCGCGGTTGTCGCGAAAGCCACGTCGGCGCGAGATTCGAGACGCGCGTGACACGCGACAGAACTGCTGTTGAGACCATCTCACCGAAGGTGCTTCCATCTCGCTCCGAATGCTCAACTACACCTATCTGATTGTTGGCGGCGGGATGACCGCTGCTGCGGCGGTCGCGGGTATCCGTGAGGGGGATCAACGAGGGACCATCGGCGTCATCGGTGCTGAGCCACACCCGCCCTACGATCGCCCACCGCTCTCCAAGGCACTTTGGAAAGGAGAACCGCTGGAAAGTATATGGCGAAGTGTTGAGGGACACGGCGTCACGTCGCACGTGGGTCGAACGGCGAGAAGCCTGGATCCCGGCAAGAGGCAGGTCATCGACGACGAAGGCACGTCGTACACTTACGACAAGCTGCTGCTCGCCACCGGGTGCACGCCACGTCGATTACCATTTGGCGGCGACCGGATCATCTACTTTCGCACCGTGGATGATTATCAGCGTCTGCGCGCCATGACCGAGCACGGCGAGCGCATCGCGATCATTGGCGGCGGGTTCATCGGTTCGGAATTGGCGGCGTCTCTGGCGCTCAAGGGCAAGCACGTCGTGATGATCTTCCCGGATAGCGGTATCGGCACCCGGATGTATCCGCCGGAGCTGGTGACGGATCTGAACAGCTTGTACCGGAAGAACGGGATCGAAATTCTGGCTGGAGCAACGGTGACTGCAAGCGAGGAGCGCGGCGGAACACAAGTCCTGCTGGTACGTGATGATCAGCTCGGCCGCCAGCGAGAAGTGATAGTCGACGGTGTGGTGGCCGGGATCGGTACTCAGCCCAATGTCGAGTTGGCGCAGGCCGCAGGCCTTACCGTAGACGACGGCATTCGCGTGGACTCCTCGCTGCGCACGAGCGACCCGAGTATCTATGCCGCGGGAGACGTGGCCAGCTTCCATGACCCGTCGTTGAACCAGTGGCGCCGCGTCGAGCATGCCGATAACGCCACCTCAATGGGCGGGTTCGCGGGCGTCGCCATGGCTGGCCGGACGGTCGCTTACGATCATATGCCTTTTTTCTACTCCGACTTTTTTGACCTGGGGTACGAAGCGGTCGGCGAGGTGGACGCACGACTGGAGATGGTGACCGACTGGAAGGTGCCATTCCGTGAGGGCGTCGTCTATTACCTGCGCGCTGGCCGCGTGCGTGGCGTGTTACTCTGGAACATCTTTGGCCAGGTGGATGCAGCCCGACAGTTGATCGCCTCGTCCGTTTCGGTTCGTCCCGAAGAGCTCAAGGGCCGCTTGCCGGCTTGAGCGGCGCGGTGAATGTATTTTGGCGACACGTGCCAGTGAACACCGTTCTCTTCGTATGTGACCGTGTCTTCAACGATTCGCAATCGACATCTCGCTCGAGGTAAACGAGCACGCGAATTGCGCTCGAGTTCCGCATCTGGTTCGAGTCGAGCTTCGGATCGATGGGTGAGGGTGCGCAACTCGACAGCGCTCGCACGACGGCATTCACTTGGAGACGCAAATGCGTTTAAATGACTTGGTGAGCGAACACGCACTCCGACAGTGCGTGACGGGATCGGCGATCCTTGTTGCTGCGTCCGCGCTCGCGGCGTGTGGTGGGAGCAAGAAGAGCGGGAATTCCGATACGACCGTAACGGCGATGCCAGCCAACAGCGCGGCCGCGGGGAGTATGTCACCCACAACGCCGGCGGGCACGAGTGCCGCTGGAGCCGCCGCCACCGTCACCGGCAAGATGACAGACGTGAAGATGGTTGGTGATGCAAAAGGCTACCGTTTTGAGCCCGCCAACTTCACGGTCAAAATCGGCGATGGCGCCCGGTTCACCAATGTTTCCGGCGGCCCGCATGACGTCACCTTCTGGTCCGACAGCATCCCGGCGGGAGTGGCAACACAGTTGAATGCCAACATGCCGAACGTCATGGCTCCTCTCACGGGACCGCTCCTGACGACGCCGAACGAAACGTACACCGTGTCGTTTGCCGGACTCAAGCCGGGTGTTTACCACTACTACTGCACGCCGCATCTCGCGCTCGGCATGACGGGCACGATCACCGTTCAGTAATCGCACAAGGACGCGGATAGCGATGCACCGTCGTCGGTTCAGCCATTTCTCCGGCGAGGCGAACTGACGCAGTCTTCGCGCGCATGCTTGCGAGCGGTCGCCTCCCGGACAAACGGAATTGCAACGACTATGCTCCGCCGTGGACCAAGCGAGTGGTGCATTGCAGCGACGGCTAGATCGTCACGGTCGATCGATCGCCGCACGGAATGCGCGTAGCTCGCGGACGAGATCGACGAACGGATAACTTCCGTTCGCGCCGCTCGGGCTCGGTAGGACCCAGATACGTGTACCGAGCGGCGAGTTTGACTGCGGACCGACCTCTGCTCGCGGGTCGCGAAACGCCGTGCGGTAGGCGCCGACTCCCAGTACAGCGATCCATTGTGGACGGTTTGCGCGTACGAGCCGCGAGCAGCGCGTCGGTTTCGTGCGGAGCCAGCAAGCGCTCCCGTGAATCCTGCCAGATGCAACGCCGGCCAGAATCGGTTGCCCGGTCGTGCGAAGTGATGCTGCGCGGCTGCGGAGTACAGCCACGGGTTGATGCCGCAGAAAAGAACCGTCAGGCCGGGTACGACGAGGTCAGGTATGCGACGACCTGCTGCGGCGCGCAGGTCGTCAGAGTTTGGCGCACGCTCTTCCGGTGGCAATCGCATACCCGGCGCGCCGCGGCGCTTCAGCTGGAGAGTTTCTTGAGCGCGGACCCTTTGTGCATCGCAATATGATCGGTCTTGTCGCTCTTGATCTCATACTACGGTTCATCCTTGGTCGCGTGACCCTTGTAGCCTTTGAACTCAGTCTGA
>JBDTAW010000206.1:0-23995 GCA_039924445.1 Gemmatimonadaceae bacterium | reverse complement strand
CGTCATGCCGAACGTGCCGGCGAGAAGTTTCTGACCCTGGTAAACCGTGCTTCCGACGGTACGATCTATTTCAGCCGTCAGCTGCGAGAACTCGGCCTGAATCTTCTGGCGATCAGAATCCGTCACGTTGGCGGATGCAGACTCGGTTGCTAGCTGCTTCATACGGTCGAGAATCGTGGAAATACCCTGCGTGGCGCCGTCGGCGATCTGTAGGACCGAGTTAGCCTGCGACACGTTCTGCTGTGCGGCGAGGAGGCCGACACCGTTGTTGCGAAGCGAGTTCGCGATGCTCAAGCCTGCCGCGTCATCACCTGCTCGATTGAGACGGAAACCTGAAGACAGCTTCTGGATCGAGCTGGTCAGCTGAGTCTCGTTCGTGTTGAGGTTGTTCAACGCGTTCATCGAGTTGATGTTGTTCTGGATAAACATTACGGTGTAGCTCCTTTAGCGGTTTGTGGCAGAGCTTCCATGCTCCACCCGGTCCGGCCGGTGTGGCCGTATGGACTATTTATCGGCAGTGGTCGGGAAAGCTTTAGTCCCGTTTATCAGGCTTTTGCAGGGGACGTGAAGCCAGCAATCCTCTTGGGCGGCCGGGAGCCGCAACGACCTAAAGAGAGAACGACTCCCTTATACCGTAGCTGCTCTCTGGCAGCACTACCTGGGTGCCCTCGCTGAGCAGGGTCTGAATGATTACAGGCCCCTGAAGATTCGCGGTCGGGCACTCATCCTTGTCCGACGGAAGCGTCACTATTGCAAGCACGCTGACCTCATCCGGTGACGCAGCATGGAGGTCCGTCGCTGCCAGATCCAGAGTATAGCCCTCGAAGAAGACGAAGGGGTCCACCAGCAGGAATGCAAGCGACGAGTAATCCACCGATTGGAGCCAGTACACATGGGCTCGCTCAGACGGCAGCAGCGCGAATGACCGGCACTCGGGAAAACCGAGCAGGCCACGGGGAAAGGTGAGCAGTGTTTTGGAGTCGACAGAAAGCGTGCCGAGTATGTCGGATGCGATGGTGATCATGCTTGGCATCGGTATGGCCAGGGCGCCAGAGGTCATTTCAGATAGTCGGTCAGAGTCATGCCGAGCACCCGCGACGTCGCGAGCATGGCGGACTGATATGCCGTCTGGCGAGTTACAAGGTCTGTGATGGCCTTTTCCTGATCGACATTCGACAGGTTCGACTTGAACGTAGTCAAATTCCCCTGAAGTGCCGTGATATTGGAGCCCGTCACCTGCAGCGTGTTCTCACGGGCGCCTAGATCGCCTACGAGAGCCTGTATTCCCTGTTGGGAGGAATTGAGACTGGTGAGTGCCGTGCCAATCGCCGTCTGGTCATTATTGCCAAGCGCAGTCGAGAGGTCCTTGAGCGACTGGAGAGTGCCAGTGTCGAGGAGAAGCTCCTTCGCATTGTGATTCGACTTGAACAACTGGCCCGCAGAGATCTCCGTGGTATGAGCGCCGGATGGCACGGCCACATTATAGAATGGCGGCGTCGTCGTGACTGGCGCCGTTGTCGTATTGTCTCCGCCAAACAGATACGTACCCTGGTACTGGGAATTACCAGCGGCAGCTGCGGAGCTTAGCAGATTGTCCACCTCCTGCTTTGCGGCGAGCCTGTTCGCGGCGGTTGCAGTGGCGCTTCCCTGTTGAGTCGCGATCGCGGTAGCACGGGTAACCGTGTCCGTGAGTTGCTGCAACACGGTGTCTTCCATGTTAGCGCGCGCAGTGGCGTCGTTGATATTGCGCTGGTACTGATTGAGCGCATTGAGCGCCGTGGAGGTCTGCATCACCGACGACTGAGCTTCGGGGTCGTCCGCGAAGGAACTGTATTTCAGCCCCGTGCTGACCTGGGTTTGCGCTTTCGCCATCTGCTGTAGATTCATCTGCAGCGATAGCGTAGCGTTTGACTGAATCATGCTGTCTGTAACGCGCATCGTATTGCTTTGCTCCCGGCAAAGGCGTATGCTGTGGAGTATCGAGCGCTAGGCTCGAAGGGTTTACCGCGAATTGTTGATGGGCAGCACGGGTCGCCCATTCCATTCTTCTGTATCCAATCAAGCAATGGCAACTGTTCTATATGTAGATGACGAGCCATCGGTCGGGTTGATACTTGAGGATACGCTGCGGCGCGCGGGTCACGATGCTGTCGGCGCCCGCAATGTCCCGGAAGCACTTCAGGCGCTTGCTCGCGGTGACATAGACCTGATTATTTCAGATTATCGGATGCCCGGCCTGACAGGGCTGGAGTTTCTTTCGCTGATCCGGCGCGAGGGCTACGAGGTGCCTCTCATAATGCTGACGGGCTATGCCAGCATAGAGCACGCGGTGTCTTCGATCAAGGCTGGAGCGGTTGACTACATCACCAAGCCGGTACGCCCGCAGCAGCTCGAGCTTTCGGTGGACCAGGCGCTCAAGCTGGTCCGACTCAAGCGCGAGAACGACACGCTTCGGCGTGAGGTCATGGAGTTCAGGAATGAGCGCCAGATCATCGGTGATAGCGTGGCGATCCGGCGCGTCCTGGAGACCGTTGCGACGGCGGCACCCACTCGGGCGACCGTCCTGCTTCAGGGAGAGTCAGGGACGGGAAAGGAGCTATTCGCGCGATCGGTGCACGATCAGAGCGATCGACGGGATCGTCCGTTCATCCAGCTGAACTGCGCGGCACTCCCTGAGGGGTTGATCGAGAGCGCGCTTTTCGGTCATGAGAAGGGGGCGTTCACAGGAGCGATTAAACGCGTGGAAGGGGCTTTCGAGCGCGCAAATCGCGGCACACTCCTTCTCGACGAAATCTCCGAAATGAGGTTGGATCTCCAGGCAAAGCTTCTTAGAGTACTCCAGGAGCAGGAGTTCGAGCGGGTCGGTGGTACGGCATCGATTCGAGTCGACGTCCGAATAATCGCGACGACCAATCGTGACCTCGCCTCTGAAGTCGAGCGGGGGGCGTTTCGCCAGGATCTCTACTATAGGTTGAGCACAATTCCCATAGCAATACCCCCGCTGCGTGACCGCAGAGAAGACATTCCGGCCCTAGCGTTCCGATTTGCTATCCGGACTGGACTCGAACTCGAGAAGGAGGTTCGCGGCATCTCTCCCGAGGCGATTGCGTTGCTTCAGCAGTACGACTGGCCCGGCAATGTGCGCGAACTACAGCATGTCGTTGAACGGGCGGTCATCCTCTCTTCGGACCCGATTGTACCGGCGCACGCATTCGACGGCCTTCGCTTTGGACTCGCCAATTCACTTGGCGGCCCGATCTCCGCAAGTCAGCGAGCGTTGATCGCTGCCGGCCTCGTCCCACTTGCCGACGACAACCAGGATGATGGAACGCTGGTACGACTCAAGTCGCTCAACGTGGAAGAGGCGGAGCGTCAGTTGATCGCGAAGGCCCTTGAAACCGCGGGTAACAACAGGACGCGAGCGGCTGAATTGCTGGGAATCAGTGTCCGGACGTTGCGCAACAAGTTGAATAATCCGACAGAGGGTGAGGCAAGCTTGACCGTCTGAAGGCGGCAGAATATGCCGATGCGGCACTTTATTCCGTATTTTCTGACTAGGAATAAACTGCCGATACGGCCAAAGCATATCTTAAATACTGGCGCTAAGTGATTACTGTACAATCACTTAGCGCTTTTTGATTTTAACCTGGAAGACCCCTTGCTGGTTTGGTCCCGGCGTTGCTTTAGCACGACACCGGAATGATCACAGGCTTCATTGGCCGGGTTACACCGGCAGGCGAATTAAAGGACGCACTGGACGTCGGGAGCGCACGGGTTCGTGCCATCGCCGATCGTGTATCCAAGGCGTCGCTTCAGAATCAGGACGGGTTCGCTCTTCCTGGGGTGCCGACAGCGACGGGGACGACCGCGTCGGGTGGTGTCGACATCGAGACCGAAATGATCAGCCTTGCGGACGAGCAGCTTCGATATGAAGCGACATCGAAACTTCTCGCCAAGGCATACGATCAGGTTCGAACCGCCCTCAAACCCTGATAACTCATGCCTCGCCCAGTAGGTCTTCTGCCTTCACCGGCCAGTTCGCAGCAACAGCCGATGTTCCGCTCGCTGGCCATATCCGCGAGCGGCCTCTCAGCTCAACGCGTTCGGATGGAGACGATTGCAGCGAACATTGCAAACGCCGAGACGACGCACGCTGTGAATGGCCAGCCTTATCGTCGGCAGGTAGCCGTACTTGCGGCTGGCGATGGCCCTGCTGGATCGGGCAATGACCCAATGGCGCCGGGTCAACCGGTGGGTACGTCTGGTGTGTTCAACGGGGTCAACGCATTTCAGGTCCCGAGCGGCCAATTCCCTGCCGACGGCCCGCGCCGCTTCGAGGTCCCAGTGATGGAGACGGACAGTCCGACTGGCGGCGCTAGCGGTGTTCATGTGGCCGGAGTCCAGCAGGACATGACTGACGGCCAGCTGGTCTACGACCCGGGTCATCCAGATGCAGACAAGAACGGATATGTGCACTACCCGAACGTGCGTGTGACGGACGAGATCGTGGACATGATGGATGCGCGCCGAGTTTACGAGGCGAATGCCAGCGTGTTTCAGACGGCGAAGGGAATGTTGAAGCAAGCCCTGAACATTTAAGACAGACCGAATCACAATGGCGATAAACGGAATTGGTGGCGGCGGATTCAATCCATATGCAACTGGCGTTACGCGTCCGAATGCTTCCGCGGCGCGCCCGACAACTCCACAGACGCTGCCCCAGTCGTCCGGCACCGTCTCCGCTGCGGATCAGAAGTCTGTTGCGAATGCAATCAAGAATGACGCTGCTGCGCGCAACGCTCAACTCAGTTCGCCCAACGCGCCGGACGGCGTGGACCAGGATCTCTGGAGTGTGCTCAGCAAGGAAGAGCGCTCTTTCTTCATGAAGGCTGGTTCGATGGGGCCATTGACTTACGGTCGGATGAGTTCATCACAAACGCCGGCACCAGCGCCGATGCTGCGTGGTGGACGTCTCGACATCAAGGCTTAAGGATCTAATGTCAAATCCAATTGGTGGAATTACGAGTGCAATCGCGAGCTCGGGGATGGATACAGGCGCGAAGCAGATTCCGGTCCTTCAGGACAAGAGTACGAGCGGAACGAGTTTCGGCGATACGCTGAAGGGGCTCGTGAACAACGTTTCGGATCAGCAGGATGTGGCGGCTGATTACGCACAGCGCTTTGCGCGGGGCGAGCCGGTAGAGCTTCACCAGGTGATGGCGTCGGCAGAAGAGGCGTCGATCTCTCTGGAAATGTTGGTGCAGGTGCGCAACAAATTCCAGGATGCGTACCGCTCGTTGATCGGCATGCAATCGTGATCGAGAACAGGGGACTATAAGCCGTGGCTGACGCAATTCAGGATATGATGGAACGAGTTGGCGGTCGACAGCGCATAATGCTGTTGACCGTCGGCGTAGGTGTCGCAGCCGTGATATTCGGCATCTCCAGGTGGGCAACCGCACCGGACTGGGTTCCCGCGTTTTCGAACCAGCCGGTCGAGACAGTGGGTAGGATGACCGACAAGCTCTCTGCAGCCGGCATCGCGTATCAACTTGGTAACGGTGGTAGCCAGATTCTTGTCGCGTCCAATGACGTTGCGCGTGCGAGAGTCGAACTTGCGAAGGATGGGCTTCCCTCTGCCGGCCGACCCGGGATGGAGCTATTTGATCAGCCTTCCTGGGGAATGACCGACTTCACGCAACGAATCAATTACCGTCGTGCCCTTGAAGGCGAGCTCGAGCGTACAATCGGCAAGATGACCGGTGTTCAATCAGCGCAGGTTCACCTTGCGTTGCACGAACAGGCGACATTCCGTTCACAGGACAAGCCGGCCAATGCATCGGTCGTACTCAAGACCGGTGGCGCACCGCCAGGGCAGGACGTTGTAACGGGAATCGCGCACCTCGTCGCGAGCAGTGTCGATGGTATATCGGCCGATCATGTGACTGTGCTTGACGATTCCGGGCGCATGCTATCGACACCGGACGATGGCTCGATGGCATCGCTGACGAATGCGCAGTTATCCACTCAACGTGAGGTTGAGGGATACCTGCAGACCAAGGCCGAAGGGCTTGTGGACGACATTGTGGGTGCCGGCAATGCGCGGGTTCGCGTAGCCGCTGCGCTCAACTTCGACAAGATCGAGCGCTCGTCGCAAATGGTCGATCCCGACAAGCAGGCGACCAGTACGGAGCAGCGCTATGAGATTACCCCCGGAGCACAGGGTGGCGCGGCGTCCTCGAACGTCGCGATGAGTTATGACAACTCAAAGATCACCGAGAACTTTTCCGGTGCAATTGGAAACATCAAGAAGCTGAGCGTTGCTGTTCTATTGAATGACAGGATCATTCCACCACCGGCCAACGCTGGTGCGAAGGCCAAGCCGACATACGTCGCACGCACTCCCGAAGAAATCGCGAGGATCGAGTCGTTGATTCGTGGCGCGGTCGGAGCGGACAGCACCCGTGGTGATGTCGTGACTGTTGTTGCCACTCACTTTGATGCACCACCAGTGGCTGCCGTCGAGAAGGATCCGCCGCAGTCGATGGTTGCAACGATCCAGCAATATGAGAAACCGGGAATATCGGTCCTCGCGATCGCGGCACTTTTCGTCATCGCTATGATGTTGATCAAGGCCATCAAGTCGCTACCAGCCGGAGGTCGCGCGGGTTATGCGCCACTCGCGCTCCCCCCGGGCGGCCAGCATTCCACGCAATATGCGTCCGCCGCGCACGACATGGCGAACGCCATATCCACAAATGCTCATCAACACCAGGCATACGCCCCACAACCTGTAGCGGAGCCGCTTGCCTTTCCCGACCAGAATCAGACACGGGGTCGAGTAGCCGCCACGATCGCAGCGAAGCCTGAAGTATCAACACGAGTTGTGCGTGCCTGGCTAAAGGAAGCGGTATAAATGGGAACCGCCGTGGTAGCTACAGAAAGCAAGCCAGGCCGGAGCGGTCTGACTGCGGGAGACCTGACCGGCCCGCAGAAGGTCGCGGTGCTGTGCATGTCGCTCGGTGCCGACGAGGCTGTAAAGCTGACACAATCTCTGACACCTGAGGAAGCGGAGGAAATCAGCTTCCACATCGCGCAGATGGAACACGTTGATGCTGCGACCGTCGAGGGAGTGCTGAAGGAATGGATGGAGATGGCACTCGCGGTCGACTCGATCGCCCAGGGCGGTATCAGTTACGCGAGCGAGGTTCTGGAAAAGGCGTTCGGTTCCAACCGTGCTAATGCCACGCTTGGAAGAATCCAGTCGCAGCTTGCTGACTCAGCCGGCCTTCACCGTCTGCGCAGCGCAGATCCGCAGCAGCTTGCGACGACTCTTCGCGGCGAGCATCCACAGACAATCGCCCTCGTACTTGCGCATCTTGAGCCGCAGCAGACAGCGACGATCCTGAGAGATCTCGACCCATCGCTGGGTGGCGAGGTGATGTATCGGATTGGTTGCATGGAAAAGGTCGCCCCTGACATGATGTTGCTTGTGGAAAAAGCGCTGAGCAACGAAACAGATCTGAGTTTCACTCGCGGCCTGCGCGCCGCAGGTGGCCCGGATGCGGTTGCAAGCGTGCTCAACCACGTTTCCGGAACTCTGGAAAAGGATCTTCTGGATCACATTGGCGAGCGCGACTCGGAGCTCTGCGAGCAGATCAAGAACCTCATGTTCGTCTTCGACGATGTCGGCAAGCTGGACGATCGCTCTCTCCAGCGGTTGCTGCGCGAGATCGATGCTCGCAGCCTGTCCCTTGCTCTCAAAACAGCGAAGGAAGAAATGCGTACCCGCATCATGGCCGGTATGTCGGCCCGCGCGGTCACGGCACTCAAGGAAGAGATTGCGATGCTCGGTGCCGTGCGTGTGCGCGACGTCGAGGCAGCGCAGGCTCAGATCGTCGCGCAGGTTCGCTCACTGGAAGCCGCGGGCGAAATTACGATTGGTGTCGGAGCGATGGAAGATGCGTTCATCGAATAGGCCGGGCGTGCTGCCGGTTAACGCACTCGGGTCAAGTCCATCACGCTGGGCGCCTGACGATATCGCATCTCTCGCCTGGTCCGGGCCGGTGGCGGACCGCGTCGAGACGGCAGTCGATACGGCTGAACGCGAACGGCACGAAACGGAGCAGCGCATTGAGCAGGCACGTGCTGAGGGGTATGCGTCCGGTCGGAATGACGGCGAGGCCGCTGAGGCGGCACGGCTCAGAAGTGCTGTCGCTGCGATGGAGTTCGCTCTGGACACGATTCGAAACAGCGAAGCGAAGTGGCAGGAATGCGTTACTGAGAATATCGCCGCACTCTCAGTGACCGTGGCGCGACACATAGTCGGACGTGAACTAACGTCTGACATATCGACAATCGCCGACCTGGTAAAACGCGCGCTTGCCGAGTTTCCAATCGATCAACCGATGCGAGTGCGTGTCAATCCGCACGACCTCTCGTTGCTGTCACTGCCAACTCCAGATGGTGGCGCTCCGGTTCCCATCGCACCCAACAGGGATGTGCGGTGGCTCGCGGATTCGCGCATTCAGCCGGGTGGCTGTGTGGTGGAAGGCCGCGAGCGCATCGTCGACGGTCGCGTGGATACGGCGCTCGAAAGACTTTACCGAAAGTTGAGCGATAACGATGCTTGACACACTCGCGACTCGCGTCGCTGAGACCCCAAGGTTTGATCGCTTCGGTCGCGTCACGCGCGTAGTCGGTCTCGTTATTGAAGCCACTGGGCTGGACGTTGGCGTGGGTGAACTATGTCGAGTGACCAGTCTCACAGATGATCGTTCTGTCCTCGCCGAGGTTGTCGGCTTTCATGATGATCACGTTATTCTGATGCCGTTGGGTGAGCTGGATGGTTTGCACGCTGGAAGTTTTGTGCAGCCGCTAGGTCGCTCGTTCGGAGTTGATGTCGGTCCGGCGCTTCTTGGTAGAGTACTCAACGGCCTCGGGCACCCAATCGACGACAAGGGCCCCATTGAGTTCACAGAACGTGTGCCGCTCACGGCAGAGCCCCCAAATCCACTGGACCGTCGGATGATCGACGAGCCCCTGGAAACTGGTGTGCGTGCGATAGACGGCATGTTGACCATCGGCCGCGGACAGAGGGTCGGCATATTCGCCGGTTCCGGAGTCGGCAAGAGCACACTGCTTGGCATGATTGCGCGTCACGCGAAGGCCGACGTCAATGTGATTGCCCTGTTGGGCGAACGCGGACGTGAGGTTCGAGATTTCATTGAGCATTCGCTCGGTGAAGACGGGCTCTCGCGATCAGTGATTATTGTTGCCACAGGAGACCAGGCGGCGCTTGTCCGCGCGCGTGGCGCTCTGGTCGCCACTGCGATCGCCGAGTACTTCCGGGATCAGGGTAAGCAAGTATTGCTCATGCTCGATTCTGTTACCCGAGTGGCAATGGCGTGGCGTGAAATCGGTCTGGCGACGGGAGAACCTCCGACTACCAAGGGTTATCCGCCGTCGGTATTCGCATCGTTACCGCGCCTTCTGGAAAGAGCTGGCAATGCGCGAGTCGGTGGGATTACCGGCATTTACACAGTTCTCGTGGACGGCGACGACTTCAACGAGCCCGTCGCCGATGCGACGCGCTCGATTCTGGACGGACATATAGTGCTGACACGCAAGCTGGCATCCGCGGGTCACTTCCCATCGATCGATATTCTCGATAGCAAGAGCCGCGTACGGGATCAGGTTATTGCAAAAGAGCACCGTGGTTTCGCAGAGACAATCCTTCGTACCGAGGCGACTTACCGGGAGAAGGAAGATCTCATCCTGGTTGGCGCCTATCAAAAAGGCACGAACCCCGTAGTGGATTCCGCGGTGGAGCACCGAGACGGCGTTCTTGGACTGCTACAGCAGCGGGCCGATGAGACTTCATCGTTTACGACCACGCGCTCAATAATGAAGGACCTGTCGACCAAGATCACAAACTCGAACAAGCGGGTCGCCTGACAATGTTTCGGTTTCGCCTGCAACAGGTGCTGGATCTTCGCGAGAAACAGGAACGCAATCTCGCGGGCCAGCTTGCCACCGCCATGGACGCCGAGCGCGCAGCCAAGGAAGCGCTCGATGGTTTGTGCGCGGAGCGACAGGCCAGCGCGGAGGGCGTTGCAAGCGGTCAGTCCCGCTCGGTCGGCGAACTCACAAACGTTGCGTTCATAATGCAGCAGCTCGACGGACAGATCGCAAACGCAAACGACCTGGTGACTGCTGCCAACGATAGCGTATCACAAGTCAAGGAAGCGTTTACTGTCGCGTTCAAAGATCGCCGAGTTCTGGACCGTCTTCGTGAGCGTCACGAAGAAACATATCGCGTAACCGCAGAGCAAACCGACCGGCGAACGATGGATGACATCGCGCTCTCGCGCTTCGTACACAACGAGAACGAACAATGAAGCGAATCATAATTCCATTTGTCGCGGCTTTCGCGATCAGCCTCGGTATCGCAACCGGTGTTGTCATGATGCGAGCGCCGAAGGTCGCACCCATCGCAGTCGGTGCAACGGCGAAGCCGGCAGATTCAACTGTAATTGCCAAGGACAGCGCTGTCGCGCAGACGCACGACAGCGTCGCGATTACCGACTCAACTGCATCGGCTACCACTGGTGTCGCTCCGGCGACGCAGCCGCCTCCTTCTGTAGCAACCGAGCCACCGCAAAAGCGCGAGGAAGCATCCGCGATCAAGTCGCACGAGGTCCCTGTAACCGCCGGTGTGAAGTCTCCTGCAAAACTCGCGACCGCTCCGGTTGCGGGTCACCCCTCGACGCCCGAACCTCCAAGACCAATCTCCGATTCCCTCATCAATCGAAGACTGGCGCAGGTATTCGCCGCCATGCAGCCCAAGGATGCTGCGCGTGTCCTCGAACAGATGAATGATACGGACGTGCGCGCCATACTCGGCTCGCTGTCGAGCAAGCAGCAAGCAGCAATACTTGGCAGCTTTCCGACACAGCGTGCAGCCCTGATTGTGCAGACAACACTTCGTACTGCCTCGACAGGAGGCGTACAGTGACGTTATTGCCTGTCATGCTCGCGTCGAACGACGCGGCACAGCTTGACGCGGCGAAGTCGGCCCGTAGCAAGCGCGAACCGGATTCAGCGAGCACATCTGGCACGTATGCATTCGCTGCCACACTAGCGCACGCCATGCACACGCCGATGGTGCCCAACACATCCAAGAAACCAGAAGCCAACTCGGATCTGGATAGTCGAGGCTCTGGAGCGGCGGCCGGTGTCGGAGTCGGTGCATCTGATGACAAGCCAGCCTTCGCTGCCGCCGCGGAAGCGCGCGCAGCCGTGGCTGCCGCTCCGCCAGATAGCGCCAATTCCGACCCGGACGCGCTCAATCCAGACTTCCGGACGCGCCTCGGACGCGTGATTACGCGAATGCACGATGAATTCGGCAAGGACGTGCAATTGGTGGAAGGGTTCCGCACACAGTCCCGCCAGGATTACCTGTACGATCAGGGGAGGTCGCGGCCCGGCGATGTCGTCACATGGACCAAGTCGAGCAAACACACTCTTGGCCTGGCGGCGGACGTTACGATCGACGGCTCCTATATGGATGCGGCTGGCTACAAACAACTGGCCCAAGTCGCGGCGCAGGAAGGCCTTCGTACACTCGGATCCAAGGACCCGGGGCACATCGAGCTCCCGACCCGCGGCGGCGCCGCGGCATGGGGACCATCAAACGATGCGGTTAATATCGACGACAACGTTTCGCGCGCTATCGGAATCGCTCTCGATCAGAGTAGCTCGCAAAATATTGGTAGTACATCGGACGATGACAGTTCGAGCTTCAGCAATTTCAACGGACTGCTGAGTAGAGCGGGTCGCAGCGCTGGCACGAGCGCGCCACCGATTCAGATGCCAATGATGTCTGGCGGCGGTGGCACGGGCTCGAGTTTCTCGCAGCGTAGCTTTGACGACTCGCACAAGGATTCGACGAGATTCAGCGACTCGGCCAAGGTGGCAAACGTCGCGGCTGTTGCCGATGTCGCCAGCGTCGCCAGCGTCGCGAGTGTGGCCCAAGTTGCTCACGTTGGCGGAGTCATGCAGGTGCAGCAGCCGATACTCGGCGCGCCGGTGGCGCCGACCCTCGTGGTCAGCGCTGGCAGCGAAGCGGCGGACAAGGTCGGTCGCATGCTGGACGCGCGAGACTCGGCACCCATGCAACCGCTGTCCCAGGTGACACTCAACATTGACAACGCAAGTGGCGCTGCAGACAAGGTAACGGTGCAACTACGCGCTGGAGCCGTTGACACCGCCATTTCCGTTGGAGATCCCAATCGCGCCGACAAAATGTCGTTACGAGTCGGCGAACTTCAGAATGCGCTTGAACAACACGGATTGGATGCCACGGCGATTCGTGTGGCATCAACAGCAAGTGGCTCAGGGCCGGGATGGAACCCGCGCTCAGGAAGCGACCAGAGCGCCCAAAATGGGCGTCCTTCGCTCAATTACCGGGACAACCGACAGGACGCGGATGGAACCCGACAGCGCTCTCGTAGAGAGCAGCAGGGAGGAAAACAGTAATGATTACCGCGCCTTACGGTGTTGCTCCGGCACGATCGGTTGCAGCACCTGACCCCACAACGGGGACGAGTTCTGATTCGAGCGCAGCGAACAATGCGATCACAAACGCTGCCGGCGGTGCGATGGGAGAGACTCAGTTTTTGCAATTGCTGGTGTCGCAGATGAAGAACCAGGATCCCATGAACCCGATGGATGGTAAGGATCTGGCTGCCCAGCTCGCACAGTTTTCGAGCGTTGAGCAGTTGATGAACATCAATACGAAGCTCGATAACTTCACCGCACTTCTGACTCCGCCGGCTTCCACCTCCGGAACCGCTTCATCCACGCAAGGCGCGTAAGCGCTTCACGCCTGATCACAACTATTCATCGGATTTAATACATGGATCGCTCATTATTCTCAGCCGTCTCGGGGCTCCGGAACAACCAGACCCGAATGGATGTTATCGGAAATAACATCGCGAACGTAAACACGACGGCATTCAAGGCAAGCCGCGCCAATTTCACAGAGAGCTTCTCACAGGTTCTCTCCGGCGCTACACGGCCCGACGTGACCACTGGTGGCATCAACTCGATGGCGGTCGGCCTGGGTTCCCAACTCAGCAGCATCGATACTGTCTTCACGCAGGGTAACCGGGAGACCACCGGGATCACAACCAACCTCGCAGTACAGGGGAATTCGTTCTTTGTCGTTTCGAACGGTGCTCAGAACCTGTACACGCGCGATGGAAATTTCAAATGGGATTCCAACGGTACGCTTGTCGCCGGGAACGGCGCAATCGTTCAGGGATTGATGGCCAAGAACGGAGTACTCGGCGGTGCACTTACCGGGATCTCGGTTCCGATCGGTCAGACAACTCCAGCGGCGGCGACATCCAGGGTATCGCTAACTGGAAACTTCAACGCTGAAGCAACAACTATCGTCGCAGCCGACCCGACAAATCCCACCCCGACCGAGTTGGCCGACCCAACGAACGCGGGCTCGGTTCTCCAAACGACGCTGGGTGTGTTCGACTCACTCGGATCGAAGCATGATTTGACAGTGGTGGCATGGAAGACCGGGGCGAACCAGTGGGATGTGAAGATTGACCCGGCAAGCCTCAACTATGACACCACGCAGCCGTACTCTTTCGGCCCGGGTGCACTGTCGTCGCCTGCCGGAGCAGCGACGCCGTGGCAGGTTACGTTCAACCCAGACGGTACAGTCGACGCCACCAACTCCAATCTGCCGAATGTTACGTTTACGCCGCTCGGCGGCGGAGCGCCGGTCGCGCTCAAGCTTGATCCGGGGACCGGATCAACGGGAGTTACTTCGCTAGCCGCAGGGAACTCGGCCGTATTGCGCGATCAGAATGGCTACGCGTCCGGCGTGCTGCAGGCGACATCGATTGGCCAGGACGGAGTCATCACTGGTTCTTTCTCCAATGGGACAAACCAGACCCTGGGCCAGATTGCACTCGCGGATTTCAACAATCCCGAGGGACTCGACCAGGCGTCGGATAGCATGTACACTGTGTCTGCCAATTCCGGAACGCCGCTAATCGGCTACTCCGGCAAGGACACGACGTCTACAATCGCGAGCGGCGCTCTGGAAATGTCGAACGTGGATCTGGCGCAGGAGTTCACGGACATGATCATCACTCAACGTGGCTTTGAAGCGAACGGCAAGATGATCACCACAAGCGACCAGATGCTTCAGACTCTCATCAACATGAGGCAGTAAAGCTGTAACGCGTCGCCCATCGTTTAGTCGACGCGGCAAAAACAGCCTAGGGCAGCCCGGAAGAAATTGCCGGGCTGCCCTTTTTTGTCTATCCGCGAGATGCTCATCCGAAAGACATCAAAATGGGCTAAATCGTTATATATCAAGGGATTAGGATGCAGGGCTACAGCTCGGCAAATGCCTTTTAACCGTGGTACGTCACCTGCTTTTACCGGTGACGAGAAGTAGCCATTGGAACCATTTGCTAGGGCTATAAGCATGGCTGAAGAAAAGACGGAAGAGCCAGCAGTACCAACGGAACCAGCGCCAAAAGGCGGGATTGCGAAGATGCTGCCACTACTTGGTGGCGTTATCGGCGGCCTGGCATTGGGCGGCATCCTCGGCTTCACGGTGCTCGGGCCCAAACTGGCTCATAAGGCCCCGGCGGCTCCCGCAACGGCCGACAGCGCCAAGGCCAGCGTGAAGTCGGGCGAGGCCAAGAAGGGAGAAGCAGCGCCGTCGATCTACCAGTTGGACAATCTTGTGATGAACCCTGCTTCTTCGGGCGGAGCTCACTTCCTCTTGATGTCGGTTGCGCTGCAGGTGAAGGATCCGAGCACACTCGAGACAATGAAGGGGCGTGATGCTGAGTTGCGCGATTCAATTCTTCGGCTCTTCTCGAGCAAAAACATCGACCAGATAACCGCTTCGAACGCGCGCGACACATTGAGCGTCGAATTGCTCGCGGTGCTCGACAAGATGTTCGGAAAAGGAACCGTCTCCAAGATTTACTTCCCACAATTCGTGATCCAGTGAGCACTGATGCCCGCCCGATGGCATCGGGCACGTTATCGCAGGGTGAGATCGATCGCCTGCTCGGCGGTTCGAGCAGCGTTCCATTTGCCGGCGCCGTCGAGGAATCTCCGGTGCAGATGTATGATTTCCGGCGTCCTCACCGTGTATCGAAGGAGAGACTACGCACGCTTGAAGCGATCTATGAACGACTCGTCAAGTCACTTGAGAGCTGGGTCATCGGACGCGTGCGTGGACAAATTGAAATGCGCCTTCAGGGCGTTGAGCAGTTTTCGTTCGGAGAATTCACGCTATCGCTTCCGACGCCCTGCGCCTCGTTCATCTGCGACATCAACGATTCGGGTGGTCAACTCGGGATCGTCGATATCGGCGAAGACTTTGCTTTCTTCCTTATAGATCGCCTATTCGGTGGCGGCGGCGGGCGCCAGGTTTCCATGTCGCGGCCGCTTACTCGCGTCGAGAGAATGGCACTCCGCGGTCTAGTGGAGAAGGTCAACTCGCTGCTGGCGGATTGCTGGTCAGACTACATCAAGATGTCGCTGAATATCAGTTCGTTCGAGTCGTTTCCAGACATCCTGCTTCAGAGCGCGAATCGCGATGATCCGGTTCTCGTGGCCAACATTGAAGTAGTTGCCGGTGATGTCAGCTCCCTGATGCTGGTGTGTCTGCCGTTTGCAGTGCTCGACAAGTTCTTCACCAACACTGGCCCACGCAGCGTGGCCAACGCCACTGGTTCAGAGCACGAACGGGCTGTCAGCCGCGCACTTGCTGAGTATTCGCTTCGTGCAACCCGCGTCAACGTATCCGCCCGACTTCCTGAATTTCGCATGTCCCTGCGTGATCTCTCATCGCTGTCCCATGGTGGAGTAATCACAACAGGATTACCGAGCAATAGCCCGATCAGGGTCATGGTGGGCAACCAGGAGCGATTCGCTGGTACCGCAGGTCGTGTGGGCCACAAGCTGTCAATTCGCCTCGAAGGTGCGCTGGCCGAGACGGGAGAAGTAAAGGGCCCTTCCCAAGTTGTTCCGCAGTTCGACGCTTCGGCGATCGCCGCAGCAATACAAACTCAACCGATTTCCGCCGAGTAACATGGACCAGAATGTGAATGCCGCCACTGGCACTGACGCTATCACCACTCCCGAATCCGGGTTCGCGGGTGACATCACCAGCAGCGAAGTACCGATCTCGATGCTGCTCGACCTCTCGTTGCCGATCTCAATCGAGCTTGGCCGCACGTCCATGACCGTTCAGGAAATTCTTCGACTCGGCCGCGGATCTGTAATTCAACTCGACCGACTCGCAGGCGAACCGATCGACGTATACGTCGGCGACAGGCGGTTTGCGGAGGGAGAGGTCGTGCTTCTCGGTGAAACGTTCGGAGTTCGCGTGACGCGAATCCTGCCGCGAGCCAATGCCGTGGAGGAGATCGCAGCGTGACAGCCACTTCGTTCCTGATGGTCATGGCGATGCTGGCAATCGTACTCGGTGCAATGGGTGTCGCATTGCGAATCCTTCGCCGCTACTCGATGGCTGGTGCTGCTGGCAAGGGAAGCGTCAAGATGGAAATCATTCAACGCCTGACACTCGGTCAACGCCAGGGGCTCGCTGTTGTTCGCATTGGGACGCGCGTACTCGCCGTCTCAATGGGCGATGGCGGTGTGCATCAAGTCGCCGAGCTGACAGAGGCGGACATCAGTACAGTCGCAAGCGCCACTGGAGTCCTGGACGCTGCGCCAGTACATGCGCTCGCGAACGGCATCCGCAGGCTCGCTCTGGTCGGCAGCAAGAGCGAACAAAAGCAGATCATCGACGCAGGTACGTCGGCGCGCGGCACAAAGAAGGGGACGAAACGGATCTCGTATGTTGCGCCGCTGGAAGACTTCCAGGCTGTACTGAGCATGGCGATGGCTGGCGGAGCGCACGCGTGACGCTTCGCAGCGCCGCTATTGTATTTCTGGTCGGATCGCTGATCGCGCCCGCCTGTGTGCCACTGCTAGCGCAGCAGGCACCAGTGCAGGCTGCAGGCGCTCCGACAACCACTGCTGTTGGGAGCGCCATACAGGGCGCCGCGAATTCTACGAATGCAACGGTACCGACTTTCGCGCCGGCGTTGCCGAACGGGATTCCGCAAGTACCGCAGATAACCGCGCCCGCGCTGAGCCGTGGCGCAGCCGGCGGTGCGGCTGGTAGCGCCAACGCCGCGCGGCCAGCGAACCCCGGTCGTCAGCCTGCAGGTCCGGCCAGCGCGCGCGCTGTGAGCGCGCCTGCTGTAACTGCACCAGTCGCTGAGAATGCTGGAGCAGACGCGATGCTGACAAAGCTCGCTCCGCAGATGGATCTCCGTGTTGGGGGTAAGGACGCAGGCGGTCTCCGACTAAGTGGGACAGTCGGCATAGTTGTGATGATGGGGCTGCTGACTCTGCTGCCCACTCTAGTGCTGCTCATGACAGGATTCACTCGAATCCTGATCGTGCTCAACTTCCTCCGCCAGGCGCTTGGGACACAGAACGCTCCACCCGCGCAGTTGGTGGCAGCCCTGTCGCTCATCCTTACTGGCTTCGTGATGGCGCCGACGTTGACAAAGGTCAATGAGACTGCGCTGCAGCCGTGGATGAACGGTACCATGGATCAGGCTGTAATGATGAAGACGGCAGTCGTGCCATTCCGGGATTTCATGCTCAAGCACACCAGGGATCATGATCTTCAGGTGTTCATAGATATGAGCCCGGGAATAGCGCCCCAGAATGAAGATCAGATTCCTCTCGTTACGCTCGTCTCAGCCTTCGCTACGAGCGAGCTGCGCACGGCGTTCCAGATTGGGTTCGCTCTGTTCCTGCCGTTCATCATCATCGATATCGTCGTCTCAAGTGTGTTGATGAGCATGGGCATGTTCATGCTTCCGCCCGCAATGATATCGCTTCCGTTCAAGCTGCTGCTCTTTGTGCTCGTGGACGGGTGGACACTCGTTGTGCAATCGCTCGTCATCAGCTTCCGAGTCTAGATCATGTCACACGCTCTGGTCGTAGATCTCGCGCGCAACATGATCATGACAGCACTACTCATTGCTGCGCCAATGCTGGTTGTCGCACTTGCAGTCGGCCTCGTCGTATCGATCATTCAGGCGGTAACGCAGATCCAGGAGCAGACCCTTTCGTTTGTGCCGAAGCTCGTCGCCGTAGCCGTGACGTTCATTATTGCGTTGCCGTGGATCATTCAGATCATGGTGAAATACACGAGCGAGCTGTTCCGCTCACTGCCATCCATGATTTCGTGACTGACGTTCGCCCCTTTGACCTGTTCGCACCGGGAGCCGGCACGGTCGCCGTGCTTGTAGCAATGCGGCTCACCGGCCTGATACTCATCGCGCCCGTGTTCTCGGCCGCGACAGTACCGGTCAAATGGCGGACTTCCCTGCTCATTCTGCTCACAATCGTCGTTGAGCCGATCGCATACGCAACGATGACGGTCATTCCTGAAATCACCCCGGCGTCCGCGATGGGAGAGCTGATTGTCGGATTTGGCATCGGGCTGGGCGCCGCGCTTCTGGTTGGCGCAGCTCAGTCTGCAGGCGAGCTCCTCGCAATACAGATCGGGCTCTCCGGTGCATCGCTGCTGGACCCACTTACCAAACAATCATCGCCGGTTCTAGCGAATTTTCTATCACTCTTCGCGATAACGATTCTGCTCTCATTGAACGTACATCTCGGGATGATCGAGGCCCTGGCTGACAGCCTTCGCGTCATTCCCGTTGGTAGTTCCATGGATCTGAATGCCGGATTGGCAAATCTGATCTCGCTCGGTAGCACGCTGTTTCTTGTAGGACTTCGTTTCGCCGCACCGGTGATTGCCACAGTTATGGTCGGCAACGCGGCACTGGCAGTACTGAGTCGTGCGACGCCGCAACTCAACATCCTTTCCGTTGCCTTTCCGCTGCAGATTGGTCTTGGTCTCTTCGCGCTCGGCATTGCGCTTCCATACATCGCCAGCACGCTTGGCAACTGGCCTACGGCTTACGATCAGCAGCTCACAACATTCTTCGCCGCACTCGCGCCTGGAGGGATGCACTGAGCCATGTCTGACGATTACGGCGACAAAACAGAAGAAGCGACCCCAAAGAAGCGCCAGGAGGCGCAGGATGAGGGTCGCATTCCCAAGAGCCCCGAACTGTCAGTGGCGGTACTGCTCCTTGGAATTGCACTGATACTTACCGCAGTCGTGCCACACGTTGCGAGTCGGTTGTTTGCAATTATGGGCGAGGGTCTGGCGTCAGCCGGCGATACGTCCTTTTCAGCTGAAAGTGCGATCAAGACCCTGCAGATGCTCGGATGGCGCACACTATCGACCATACTCATGGTCGGTGGCTCAATGGCGGCAATTGCGGTTGTCATAAACGGCGTACAGGCGCGTGGCGTGCTCTCACTCAAACCAATTACGCCGCAATTCAAGCGGATCAGCCCTGCAACGAACATCAAAAAGCTTGCTGGTCCCCAGGCGATCGCCGAGCTGGTCAAATCACTCGCAAAACTCACGATCGTTGGGTTCGCCATTCACGCTGCACTTGGCAAGGATGCGATCAATGCGATCGTTGTCACGACTCAGCAGTCCCCGATCGCGCTGCTGCAGGTGATTACGCACTACTCGGTCAAGTTGATTCTCACGGCCGGACTCGCCTACCTCGTTCTCGCCCTCGCCGACTATTTGTGGCAGTACTGGCAGTTCACGAAAGAAATGCGGATGAGCAAATCGGAGATCAAGCAGGAATTCAAGAACTCCGAAGGTGATCCGCTTCTGAAGCAGCGCATGCGTTCTATTGGCCGCGCGAACGCGCGCAAGCAGATGATGAAGGATGTCATCCGTGCTGACGTGGTAATCGTGAACCCGACGCAGCGCGCCATTGCATTGCAATATGATGCATCAAAGGCACCGGCTCCAATCGTACTTGCGATGGGTCAGCGCAAGGTTGCTGAACGCATCAAGAAGATCGCACTCGAGGCCGGCATACCGATCGTGGAAAACAGGCCGCTTGCGATCGCACTCATCAAACACGCTCGCGTCGGGATGATCATCCCCGTCGAGCTGTATCTCGCAGTCGCAGAAGTGCTCGCATTCGTGATTCGTCAGCGCAATGAGCGTGGCGCACGCTGGGCATATCGCCCGATCTCGCATCTCGTTGGAGATACTGTCTGATGGCGGCCGTAGCAGCAAAACCCGTGATTTCAACCGCTGCGCCGAGCAAAGGCGGCGCGGAAGTCGGACTCGCCATCGCAGTAGTTCTCGTCATCGGCCTGTTGATCATCCCACTTCCTGGAGTGATGCTCGACATGCTGCTGGTGACAAGCATCTCGCTGTCGCTCGTCGTCCTGCTTTCGGCCCTCTATACCACCAATCCGCTCGAGTTCAGCTCATTCCCGGGTTTGCTCCTGCTCCTCACGCTGTTCAGACTCGCGCTCAATGTTGCGAGTACACGCCTTATTCTGACACACGGTCAGGCAGGTCACGTCATTCAGGCATTCGGTGAGTTCGTGATCGGCGGAAATTACGCCGTCGGTCTCGTGCTCTTCCTGATTCTAATTGGCATCAACTTTATCGTCATCACTAAGGGTGCCGGTCGCGTAGCTGAAGTCGCGGCGCGATTTACACTCGACGCAATGCCTGGCAAGCAGATGGCCATCGACGCCGACCTGAATGCCGGATTGATCGATGAGACCGAAGCTCGCCGGCGTCGTGAAGAGATTTCACGCCAGGCGGACTTCTACGGCGCGATGGACGGTTCGTCCAAGTTCGTTAAGGGAGACGCGATTGCTGCGTTGATCATCACGTTCATCAATATCATCGGTGGAATCTTTATCGGGGTAGTTCAGAAGGGCCTTCCCTTCTCTCAGGCAGTAAGCACGTACACGATTCTCACTGTCGGTGAAGGACTCGTTTCCCAGATTCCATCGCTTGTCGTGTCCACGGCGGCAGGCATCATGGTAACGCACTCCGCCGGTTCGACTCAGATGGGAACCGTCGTAGCGTCGCAGATGACGAAGCATCCGCGCGCGATGTGGATCGCCGCTGGCGTACTCGCGCTGTTCTCGGTTGTGCCGGGTCTGCCAATGCTGCCGTTCCTGACTCTCGCCAGCATCCTCGCATTTCTCGCCCGGGCAGCGTCTGTTGCCGAAAAGAAGCGCGCCGCTTCCGCTGTCTCCGCACTCACCGCCCCCAAGACGGAATCGCCAACATCAAACGATCCGATGCGGGACCTCCTGCAGATCGATCCGATCGAGCTGGAGGTCGGCTACGCGCTGATCCCACTAGTGGACGAACGCCAGGGTGGCGACCTGCTTGATCGCATTTCGATGCTCCGCAAGCAGGCGGCCGTGGAACTTGGAATTCTCATCCCCCCTGTACGCATTCGCGACGACATCAGATTGCCATCCAACGAATACGTCATCAAGCTGCGTGGCAGTGAGATGGCTCGCGGTGAAGTGATGCCGCGCTTCCTCATGGCGCTTAACACCGGCTCCGTGATCTCCCCCATGGAAGGAATCGATGCCGTCGATCCGAGCTTCGGCATGCCAGCAAGATGGATCGCGACAAATCGTCGTGCCGATGCAGAAGCGTACGGCTACGTCGTCGTCGAACCATCAACTGTCGTTGCAACGCACCTGATGGAAGTTCTGAAGGCCAACGCCGCTGAACTCCTCGGCCGCCAGGATGTTCAGGAGATGGTCGAGACGCTCAAGAAAACACATCCGGCGCTCGTCGATGACATCGTTCCATCCAAGATATCGCTCGGTACCCTGCATCGCGTGTTGCAACGGCTGCTGCGTGAGCGTATCCCGATTCGCGACCTCGTCACGATTCTTGAGGCTCTCGGTGACTCCGCTGATACCACCAAGGATCCTGAAGCGCTCACCGAGCACGTCCGGCGTTCGCTATCGAATGTCATCGCGCGGCTTTACGCCGAGCCGGACGCTTCGGTACGCGGAATCACGATGGGTCCGCGGCTTGAACAGGCGCTCACGGGACTGTTTTCCCCGCGTACCGCACAGCCTGGCACAGCGTTGCTCAACCCGGACGCGCTTGCGCGGATGCTACGCGACCTGAATGAGATGTCCCAGGCGTACTCATCCGAAGGCCGTCCGGTACCACTGGTTACGCCGCCGAGTCTTCGCGTCGGCGTGAGACGGCTGATCGAACCAGTATTGCCGTCGCTTCCAGTCATTTCACTGGCGGAGCTGCCAACAGCGGTAAATCTCCACAGCGTTGGCACGTGGGAGATGGCGCATGCAGCATGATGCGAGCGTGCCGCGAATCGTGGTTGCCTCCGGCATGTCCGGGACCGGCGTGACGACAGTGTGTGAGCATCTGCGGGACGCGGTTCCGCAATTGAACTTCATCGACGCCGGCTCAACGTGGGCCGACGTCAGCGAAGCGTGCGCGCCTGGATTCGCGCGCATGATAGTCGTGACTACTCACGACGTAATTGCAGTCACATCAGTGTATGCGCTGATCAAGTTGTCCCGCGAGCATTTCACAGATGCTCCAATCGAGGTCCTCGTGACGGCAAGTGAGGAACGGGACGGCCTCAAGACGTACGAGAGAATTCAGGTGGCATGCAGCCACTTTTTGGGCGAAACCGTCGGATACGCTGGTTCGGTACCGAACGATGTAGTGGAACAAGAACCTGGCGAGATGCCAGCGACGCACTCGAACCGCGCAGCATTAGGCGCGGACGCGGTTGCGGCGCTCCACAATCTCGCGACGCGATTGGACGAAGAATTGGAAGTGACAGTGCTACGCGGGTCGTGGCGTTACAGTGAGCGGAGAGCAGTCTCATGACAAAATTGGATATGCAGGTTTGGACAGAATTTGCGGCTGGTAGTCAGCAGGCACGTGACAGCCTTCTCGCCGAGCACCTCGGTCTGGTGCATCACGTCGCGCGACAATTGTCGCGAACACTCGCTGCAAAAGCCGATGTGGACGAGATGGTCAGCGCTGGGACGATGGGGTTGATGAGCGCACTCGATGGATTCGATCCGTCCCGTGGCCTCGCATTCAGCACCTTCGCAGCGCCTCGCATTCGCGGCGCAATCCTCGACGAATTACGCCGGCAGGATCACGTCCCTCGCTCCGTTCGCCGCAAGGCAAGAGAGCTATCGGGCGCGCGAGAGACTCTGCAGAGAATCTTCGGGCGGCCACCGGAACCGCAGGAAATGGCTGAACACCTCGGTGTCGATGTCGCGACACTATGGCGCTGGGAGGCCGATGTCGAAAACTCGGTGCATCTCTCCATCGATCGGCAACCAGGCGAAGGCGATACCGGAACCGCTGCGCCCGCAGAGATGCTGGCGGATGAAACCCACGGCGACATCGAAGAAACTCTGAATCACGAGCAGGAGGTCGTGCTCTTGCGCGAAGCGATTCTCGGGCTCAAGGAACAGGAGCGCGTCGTTCTCTCGCTGTACTACTTCGAAGAGCTGAAGCTGCATGAGATCGCTTCAGTGCTCAACCTTACTGAGAGTCGGGTCAGCCAAATCCGGTCAAAGGCACTCGGCAAGCTCCGTACGGAACTCGGATCAATGCGCAGCTTCGTCGCTTGATTCCGGCAGAATCGAGGGCGGGGGCAATTCAGCCTCCGCCCTTTTTTTGTCGCCGGAATGCTGTGGCTGATCGATGTCACCGGCCGTCGGAAGCAATCGCTATGACAGCTAGGCAGAATGTGCCGGGACGGCAGAAAGTGCCGAGGGCGCCGATGAATGTCAGGCGACCTTACGTCGCGTTAAGTGATTGTAACTCAACGAGTTAGCTTATTTGCACAGGCCAACGCGATTCTGGTACCCGTGTTGCTAATACCATCCATGTCAAACCGGAGATTCGACTTATGGGTGCGAGTGTTCGACCGAATGGGATGTCCAGTGCCGCTGCAGCGCTCCGCTACTGGGAGCGCCGGCA
>JBDTAW010000205.1:0-21406 GCA_039924445.1 Gemmatimonadaceae bacterium | reverse complement strand
CGCCAGCGAGCTACGGAACCGCCTGCTTATCGAAGTTCGCGACAACCACTGACGCATTCCGCTGCAACCCCGCGAGCTTCGCGCGCTTCACCGGCGACTTGCGAAACGCGGTGCTGAATTCTTCCTGCGTCATCGCAAGAACGTCGTTCGCCAACGCGAGTGCATTTTTCCCCGCGATTACCTCTCGCACAGCAAACGCCGCCTCAGTCGCGTCCCTCGAAAACTTCACATTCCATGGACATACCTCCTGACAGATATCACACCCATACAAATTCGCTCCGATCGCCTCTTTCAACGTCTCATCAATCGACCCCTTCTGCTCGATCGTCTGATACGAAATGCACCTCGTCGCATCCAGCACATGTGGTGCAACGAACGCTTTTGTCGGACATGCATCGAGACATCGCGTGCAACTCCCGCAGTGATCCGTCTCGAACGGCTGGTCCGCGCGAAGATCCAGATCCAGTAGCAGTTCGCCTAAAAAGAAGAACGAGCCCAGCGTTGGATTGAGCAGGTTCGTGTTCTTCCCGATCCAACCGAGTCCGGCGCGCTGAGCAAGATCGCGCTCGAGAATCGGACCTGTGTCAACATACGGCTTGCCGCGTATCGAATGACCAACTACACCTTCGATCCATCGATGCAATTTGTTGAGCCGGTCAACCATCAGTTCGTGATAGTCGTCGCCGCGCGCGTATCGCGCGACGGGGCCGGGCGGTTGCGTGCCTCCGTAGTTCATCGCGACAACCACTGCGCTGCAAACGCCTTCGAACGGCAAGCGAGTATCGTGTCGCTTCTCCGCGCCGCGTTCGAGATAACCCATGTCGCCTGCGTAACCCGCGGCGATCCATGCGTCAAACTGAGCTGCTGATTCTACTTTGCCCAGAGTTGTGATTCCAACCAGGTCGAAGCCAAGCTCATGTGCGCGCGTTTTGATTCCATCTTCAATGCGTTCCGCCGTCGCGCCGACATCGCTCATTTCTTCGCGGCCCAGCGCACATACCGCTCAGCGTCGTGCACGGATGGAATGGCGTCAGGCGATCCGTACGCCGTGTCCATACGCCAGCGAACGTAGTCTCTGTCCGGAAGGGGAAGAAATGGAGGCTTGAGATACCAGCGCCTGTTCCGAAAACGCCAACTCACACGCGCCAGATCGACGGCGAGCGACGGGTGGCGAATCGAGCGGGCCCCAAGTGCGAGAGCCAGTCTCAACATGGACATGCCAACAATCTAGACTGGCGTCGGGCACCTGGAACCGTCCATTACGCACTCTGCCCTTCACGCCGAGCCGCACTTCTGCCTAGTTTTCGAGCATGGCGCAGCACGGCGTGTCAGCATGATCACAATCGGCCTCATTTCCGACACGCACGGCGTGCTGCGCCCCAAGATCCACACGGTGTTCCAGGGCGTGGATGTCATTCTTCACGCTGGCGATGTCTGCGGTGAGGATATCCTGCATGAACTTCGTGCCATTGCGCCGGTGCATGCAGTCGCGGGAAACTGCGATCCGATCGGCGATCCCGAGCTTCCATTGGTTTTCGAACATACGTTCGAAGGCGCCCGACTCCACATGAGCCATGGTAACGAACTCGGCAGGCCAAAGCCGGAGCAGCTTCTGGCTGCGTATCCTGACGCAGATGTCATCGTGTACGGTCACACGCACCACCAGATGATTTTCAAGAGCGCCGACGTGATGGTGGTGAATCCCGGCTCCGCAGGAGCGCCTCGTTTCAACATGCCGCCGACGGTCGCGATTATGAGAATCGACGAAGGTCGCGTTGCCGTGGACCTGATCGCACTTGAGTGAGTCATATTCATTCAGCGAATGACTGAATTACCGGCGGCCGTCGCCGCTCCGCTGCGATCCGATGAAGTACGCGTGTTCACTCTTGATACTGGCGACGGAGCAGCCGTCCGAGAGGTGGCGAAACGCGTTCTCGCGGCGCAGGTGGGTGTTGCAACTGATGCGATCGAGATATACGCTGCGCCCAAGGGAAAACCGTTGTTGAGAAACGATGCATCGCTGCATTTCTCCATCTCGCATTCCCAAGGCATCGCCATGCTCGCGGTGACGCGGCTCGCGCCGGTCGGTGTCGATATCGAACAGATGCGCGCAGTGCCAAATGCGGAGACGATTCTTCGGCGTTTCTTCACACACGAAGATGTGAGCGCGATTCTCTCCGACGACAATCGAGATTTTCGATTCATGGAGGCGTGGACTCGATCCGAGGCGCGTGTCAAGGTCCGCGGTGCGAGCGTGTGGGAAGCTGCTACGCCCGATCCCGAGACGATCGTTCGTCGACTGGACGCACCGGATGGATTTGCGGCGTCAATCGCAGTGGCCAGCGCGCTCTACGAAGTAACGCAGTACAACATTTCTGTCGCTGACGTCGTAGTCCCGTAGGACGCTCGGCATGGACATGCCGACTCATGCGTTCCATACTTACGAACGCTTTCCGCCCAAACAGCCCATTCTGTCCGCGAGCCAACATGCACCGTTCTCAGTTGTTCATCACCGCAGTAGCCGCGTTTGCTATCGCCGCAGGCAACGTACCATCTGTCGGCGCGCAGGCTGCTCCGACCTTCGACAACGCTCATTTCGATCTGCGCTACAGGATGGTCGGACCTGCCCGCGGCGGTCGAGTTACTACCGTGATGGGCGTGCCATCGGAGCCGCGCACCTTCTACATGGGTGTCGCGAGCGGAGGCTTGTGGCGGACGACTGACGCTGGGGCAAGCTGGGTACCCATCTCGGATGGGAAGATCCCGGTCGGATCCATGGGTTCCATCGATGTATCGATCTCGAATCCGAAGGTCATATATGTGGGAACCGGATCTGATGATATCCGCAGCAACGTTTCGACTGGTCGCGGTGTGTACAAGTCAACCGATGCCGGTGAGACATGGAGTTTCGCGGGATTGCGCGACGCTGGTCAGATCGGTTCCGTGCGAATTGATCCGACCAATCCCGACATCGTCTATGTCGCAGCAATCGGTAACGCGTTCACAACGAATACCGAGCGCGGTGTCTTTCGCACCCGCGACGGTGGCAGGACATGGGACAAGGTTCTCTATCTCTCCGATAGCACGGGAGCGTCAGACCTCGAGCTGCAACCGGGCCATCCCAATGTCATCTACGCGGGCATGTGGCACGGCGTGCGCAAGCCGTGGACAATCATCAGCGGTGCTCGTGAAGGCGGACTGTACAAGAGCGTTGACGGCGGCGACCACTGGTCAAAAATGTCGAACGGCCTGCCTTCCGATCTTATCGGCAAGAGCAATATCGCCGTCACAGCAGCGAATCCCGATCGCGTCTACGCTCTGATCGAAGCGAAGCCGGGCGGCGGGTTGTATCGATCAGACGACGCAGGCGAGCACTGGGTTATGACGAGCAACAACCCGCAACTCATCACACGTCCGTTCTATTACGTCACGCTCGCAGCAGATCCGACAAACGCAGATGTCGTCTACGGTGGGGCGGAGAACTTCTACAAGTCCACCGATGGTGGCAAGACGTTCCGCATCCTGCGTACTCCACATGGCGACAACCACGACATGTGGATCAATCCGCACGATGGCAACGTGATGATTCAGGCCAACGACGGTGGGGCAAACGTGTCACTCGACGGCGGCAACACATGGTCATCGATCGAGAATCAACCAACCGCAGAGATATACGCAGTTGCGATCGACAATCAGTTCCCCTACCGGTTGTACGGAGCGCAGCAGGACAACGAAACGTTGATAGTGCCAAGTCTCCCGCTCAATTCCGGTCAGATTGCGGAATGGCGGACCGGACCAGGGTGCGAGACGGGGCCGATCATGCCCAACATCATCAACCCCGACACGGTTTATGCGTCGTGCAAAGGTCAGTTCAGTCGCATGTCGTTGCGCACCGGCCAGGAGAAACAGTACTGGGTCGGGGCACAGTCGCTGTATGGCAGCCCTCCGTCCGAACTCATCTATCGCTTTCAGCGTGTTTCACCAATCGAGCTGTCGCCGCACGACTCACATGTGATCTACTACGGGTCGCAGTACCTGCATCGGACGCGCGATGAGGGTGTAACATGGGAGCGCATCAGTCCCGATCTCACTGCGCACGATCCGCGCTATCAGAGCGTTGTGAGCGGTGGCCCGATCACGCGCGATGTCACAGGCGAAGAGGTTTACAGCACACTTTACGCGATTCGCGAATCGCCATTGCAGAAAGGCTTGATATGGACCGGTTCCAACGACGGTCCGGTGTACGTGACGCGTGACGACGGCAAGACATGGACGAATGTCACGCCCAGGGATCTGCCGCCGGGTGGACGCGTGCAGACAATCGAGCCGTCGCCGCATCGCGCCGGGTCGGCTTACATCGCGGTATATCGCTATCTGCTCGGCGATTTCGCGCCGTATATCTATCGAACCGACGACTACGGCAAGAGCTGGACGCGCCTGACCGATGGCAGGAACGGAATTCCGGCGGATTATCCGACGAGAGTAATTCGCGAGGATCCAGTGCGGGCTGGACTGCTCTACGCTGGAACCGAATTCGGCATGTTCGTCTCGCTCGATAACGGCGCGCACTGGTCTCCGTTCCAGTTCAACCTGCCTGCAACCCCCATCAACGATATCAACGTTCACGGCAGCGACATGGCGATCGCAACGCAGGGGCGCGCGTTCTGGATAATGGACGATCTTGCACCGTTGCGCGACTGGAATATTGGGTACGCAGCAGCCACTGCGCATCTGTTCAAACCCCGGACCGCGTACCGCATGCATTATCGCGCGAATCCGGTATCCGATCGCGGCAATAGCACTTCGGCGCCACAATATCCGCGGAGCGGCGCGACGATAGACTACTATTTCCCGACTGCGCCAGAGGGGACTGTCACTCTCGATATACTTGACGCGAGCGGAAAGATCGTGCAGAGCTTCGCCAGCGCAACGGCTCCCGCCAACCGCGGATCAGGCGCCGACGCCCCGAGCGAAGACGAAGATGCACCGCGCCGTCGGCCCGCAGCGGCAGCGGTGACGGCTCATGCCGGCGTCAATCGCTTCACGTGGGACCTGACGTATCCAGGACCTCGGCAGTCTGCATCGCGGCCAGCTGGGGGCGGAGGACCGGACGCCGTGCCCGGCACATATAGCGTGCGACTCACCGTCGCCGCTTCAGGAAATGCGAATACGTGGAGCGAAACACAGCCACTGGTGGTGAAGCCGGATCCGAGAGTGACGAAGGACGGCGTTACCATCGCTGACATGCGTGAACAGTTCGATCATAATATGCGTGTCCGCGACCTGGTATCCGAAGTCAACATCGCCGTGTCGCGCATTCGTGCGGCTCAGGCTCGACTCAAGGGCGCCACTGGTGCTGCGGGAGACACGCTGCAGAAGTTGTCGGCCATAGCAGCGAATTTGGAGACTCCGCCAGTTCGTTATAGCCAACCACAGTTGCAGGGCAATATCACGTACCTGTACGGTATGACGAATGGCGCCGATCAGAAGGTCGGACGCGACGCGATTGAGCGGTATCGCACGTTACGCACTCAGCTCGACGTTCAGCTTGCTGCACTGAACAAGCTGCTTGGCGCGGAGACCGGAAAATGACGGTGCGTCGCGCTGGAGGATGCGGAGCAGCTGCAGGACAGACACGGGACAGGCGACGACTAATGAGAAGATGGCTCGCGGCATTCGCGCTGGTACTGAGTGCTCCGATTGCGATGCTGCATGCGCAAGCCACTTCACAGTCGTCGCGTGATGTTGTGATCACCGGTGGCTGGATGTTCTCTTCCACTGGTAGCCAGCGCGTTCGAAATCCCGGAATCCTTATCCGTGCGGGCAAGCTCCTGCGTGTGGGCGGAGACATCTCGATAGCGTCAAGCGACGCGCAACACGTGCAGCTTGCGGATTCCGAAACGGTCATCCCGGGGCTGTTTGATCTGCACGCGCACTATGCGATGGATCTCTTCAACGCCGGACGGAAGGATGAGACAACGGCGTACCCGTCGCTCTTTCTTGCAAACGGCGTAACGTCGACCTGGCCGGCCGGCGAGATGAATCCGGATTCAATGCGCGCGTTGCGCATCCGGATCGATCGCGGACTCGAACCCGGTCCGCGCTTGATGAATTCCGGACCGTATTTCGGTACCGCTCGTCCGGGATGGAAGCGCGATATCTCGGTCGACTCGATCTACGCCGAAGTTGATCACTGGGCTGAGATGGGCGTACGCGGCTTCAAGGCCAAGGGAATTGCACCCTACCAGTTGCAGGCACTCATCGAGCGCGCGCACCAGCATGCACTCACGGTGACCGGGCATCTTGATTCCGGGTTCCGCAATTCAGTGAACCCGCGCGATGCGATTCTCATGGGAATCGATCGCATCGAGCACTTCATGGGCGGCGATGCGTTCACTCCCGACAGATCAGCATACGATTCGTATGAGCACATGAAGTTCGACACGCCGGCCTTCCGCAGGATCGTCGCCCTGTACAAGCAGCAGCATGTATACTTCGACGCGACGCTGAGCGCTTATGGTTATTTCGGGAAAAAAGATCCCGTGGTGTACTCGTATTACACGGATGAAAAGCGCTTCCTGACGCCGTACATGCGCGCAATTGTGGATGCACGGCCGGCCAGGCCGGTGAACCAGCAGTTCGAGAACATCTACTGGACCAAGCGCAAGGAAGTAAAGGCGTTCTACGACTCCGGCGGAGGCGATCTGATTACGCTCGGTACAGACCATCCGAGCTGGGGTGAGTTCTTCACACCATTCGCCGTTAATAGGGAGCTGTTGTCGCTGTCGCTGTCGGGGATTCCAAATGCTGCCGTTCTCAGAATCGCCACCATCAACAGCGCGCGCGCGATCGGCGTCGGTGACAAGCTGGGTACGATCGAGCCCGGCAAGTGGGCCGATCTTGTGATTGTGCGTGGCAATCCGCTGGCGGATATTCGTCGCGTTCGCTTGCCGCGGCTCGTGATCAAGGCCGGCAAGGTGTACGACCCGCAACAGTTGATGACGTCGGTTGAGGGGAAGATCGGGCCGGCGAGCGCAGCCGATACTGCAGCCTGGGCGCCGACTCCTCCGCGTCCCAGACCGTGACGCTGGTCAGTTCGGGTCGATCACAATTGCGCGTTTGATATAATCGAGCTTTGGGAAGGCACTGCTGAGATATGCATTGCCGCCCGCTTCGATCAGCCCTTGCTTGCCGGCTCTGACTCCGCCGCCCGCGTTCTCCCCGTAGCCAGAGTAGAGTCGTAGCACTGCATCCATGCCGCTCGTGACGACTGCGAATGGCGCGAAGCCTTGTGAATCCAGCCGAGCGTTGTCGACGAGATTGAAATAGATCTGTGTCGTTCGCGTGTTGGTCCCGGTCATCGCGTACGCCAGTGTTCCGCGCAGGTTGCTTACGCGAACCGAGTCATCGGGCATCGTGCGATTCTTCCACGCGGCGATCACCGCCGGATCGCCGTTCAGCCCGAACTGCGCGATGAAGCCTGCTCGCACGCGAAAGAATCTTTCGCCGTCAAAAAAACCATTTCGCGCGAGATAGTAGAACCGGTCTGCGCCAATCGGTGCCCAGTCTCTGTGAACGGTGAGAACGATCGGGCCCTGAGTGGTTTCCAATCGCACCTGGAATAGCGCCGGAGCATGTGCGCTGAGGGCCGTTTCGTCGGGCCGCAGCAGTGGCGCAGAGCCTGAACTTGTTACGGGGCGCGCCGTGGCGCACGTGGTGAGGGCTCCAGCCAAAAGAACGAGCCCCACGGAATCGAACAGTCGTTTTACACTCGGAATGATTTCTGACATGTCACGGGGAAATATGTACCGTGACTTGGCGCCAGCGATGTGGCGCGAGGCAAACCGGGCGGGCGCAGGGTGCTGAGTTCCAGGCAGCCGCGTATTGAGGTCTTGTGGTCGCTTTCGCATACCGTATACTATATCCCGTACAATGGTTTCCGATGTCACGCTCGCGAATACCGCCACTGAGCAGTCAAGGAGGATTATGATGGGACGTCCTGGTCGCCTCGCCGGTCTAGTCATCGGCGCTCTGGCACTATTTCCATGTTTGTCGCTCGCCCAGGGAGGTGCCACAATCTCTGGTCGAGTCACGACGGAGGCCGGTCCACTGCCGGCGGTCAGTGTATTTCTCAGCGGCGTAAATCTCGGAGCGACAACGGGCCCGGATGGACGATACTCCTTCGTTGTCCCCGCAGCCCGCCTGACCGGGCTTTCAGCGACCCTGACGGCCAGACGACTTGGCTACAAGGCGGTTGCAGTACAGGTCACGCTCAATGCCGGTGCGATAACGCACGACTTCGTTCTTGTGGAGACCAGCACTGCACTTGAGGGCGTTGTTGTAACCGCGCTCGGTATTCAACGTGATAAGCGGTCACTCGGTGTTGCTCAGACAAGCGTCAACGCAGAAGCGCTGACCGAGGCACGCGATCCAAACATTGTGAACTCCCTCGCGGGAAAAGTCCCCGGGGTCGAGATCACCGCAGTCGGCCCGCCGGGAGGATCATCGCGAATCGTGATTCGTGGCGAAAACTCGATTACCGGCAACAACCAGCCGCTCTTCGTGATCGATGGAATTCCGATCGATAATAGCGCGGGCACAAACAGTGGTTTCGGTGGCTATGATTTCGGCAACGCCGCGTCCGACATCAACCCCGATGACATAGCATCCATGAGTGTGCTCTCCGGCGCAAATGCCGCGGCACTTTACGGCGCGCGCGCGGCCAACGGTGCAATTGTAATTACTACGAAGACCGGAAAAGGCAGCAAAGGGCTCGGCGTTACAGTCTCACAGAATCTCACATTTGAAACTCCGCTCAAGCTGCCGGAGTTCCAGAACGTCTACGGGCAGGGCTCCGGCGGTCAGTTCTCGTACAAGGACGGTAAGGGCGGCGGCATCGCCGATAACGTAAACCGCAGCTGGGGTCCCAAGATGGACGGGCGACCCATTGTTCAGTGGTGGAGCAACGGCGTCGCTGAACCATGGGTGCCTGCGCCGAACAACGTTGCCGACTTCTTCGATACCGGACGCACGTCAACGACCAACGTAGCCGTCGCAAATTCGAATGACCGGTCTGACATCAGAATCAGCGCCACCAATCTTGATCAGAAGTCGATGTATCCCACAAACACGCTGCGGCGCCTGAATCTTTCGCTGGGCGGTGGTACGCAGATCACGTCGAAGTTGAGCACGCGCGCATCCGTTCAGTATATCCAGGACCAAGCCCACAATCGACCGCAGACAGGCTACAACAGCAACAGTGCGCTCTTCAACATCGAGATCTGGGGCGGTCGCCAACGCGACATCGCGCACATGAAGGATTACATCAATCCCGACGGCACACAGAAGGGACCGAACAACACTACAACCAATAACCCCTACTGGGATGTTTACGCGAACCCGAACGCAGACACGCGCGATCGCGTGATCGGTGTAGGAGACTTGACGTACAAGTTTAACAACTGGCTGACGGGTATGGCGCGGACGGGAACAGACTGGCACCGCGATTGGCGCAAGCAGGAGTTCGCGAATGGAAATATCGGCGTCGATTACGCAGGCGGCGCATTCTTCGAACAGCAGTATTTCATTCGCGAGACGAACAGCGATTTCCTGCTGACGGCCGAAGCTCCATCCAGGGGCCGGCTCGCGACGACTTTCAATTTTGGCGGAAGTCGGAGAGATAATTCCACGAGTCAGTATCTGGACGGGACGCCACATCTTGTAATTCCGGGCACGTTCAACATTGGAAACTCCGCAGTGACGCCGCAGGTATCGTCATACCAGACGGCTCGGCAGACCAACAGCGTGTACGGCCAGGCACAATTTTCCTGGAACAATTACCTCTTCGTGGACGCCACTGGACGTAACGATTGGTCGTCGACACTTCCAGCGAGTAGCAACTCATACTTCTACCCATCGGTGTCGGGCAGCTTCGTGTTTACCGACGCGATTCAGAAGATGCACCTCGGTGGGCTGCTATCATACGGAAAGTTGCGCGCTAGCTGGGCGCAGGTCGGTAACGACGCAGATCCGTATCAACTCGCAGTGACGTACGCAGCCGGTACGCCATTCGGTTCGATTCCGCGTTTCACCGTTCCGGATCAGATCCCAAATGCTAATCTCAAGCCTGAGCGCACCAGGTCGTGGGAGACGGGACTTGAATTGCGCTTCCTTGACGACAGAATGTCGTTCGACGGGACTTACTACAACAAGTTGACGACAGATCAGATCATTCCCGCACAAATCACCCCGACCATCGGGTACACGTCTGCGGTTGTCAACGCTGGCAGCCTCAGCAACCACGGCATTGAGGGCCAAATCAATATCTCGCCAATACGAGGCGAGAAATTCGGTTGGGATGTGACAGCAAACTATGCCAGGAACCGTAGCGAGGTCGTGAGTCTGTACAAGGGACTGCAGACGGTGGTGCTTGGCGCCTACTGGGGTCTGAGCGTCGAGGCGCGTCAGAATCAACCCTACGGAACACTCTTCGGCAATCCGTACCTACGCAACTCGTCCGGACGGCTGGTAACGCTGAACGGACTGCCGCAGACCGATCCTACTCAGCGAGTCCTGGGTCATTACTCACCAAACTGGATTGGTGGCCTGCAGAACAAGCTTCGATACGGGAATTTCAACTTCAGCTTCCTTTTCGACACGAAGCAGGGCGGGCAGATATTCAGCACGACCAAGATGTTTGGTAACATGTCCGGCGTTCTCAAGTCTTCGCTGGTTGGCCGGGAAAATGGCCAGACGCTCGCGGAGGGCGGGGGATTGATCGTGGATGGCGTAAACGCTGACGGTAGTCCCAACACGACCAAAGTGACTGCTCAGGCTTACTTCAATGCGCTGTTCCAGAATCACGAGGCAAATATCGTAAGCGCTACTTTCACAAAACTGCGAGAAGTGAGGCTCGGTTATGATGTGCCGAGTTCAGTCAGCTCCCGGTTCCGTGTCAATACGATGAAGGTTGCTCTTATAGGCCGTAACCTGTGGATGCACGCTGCTGCGCCAGATATTGACCCTGAAACTGCGTTTGACAACAGCAACGTTCAGGGAATCGAGTTCGCCGGTTTCCCATCCGCTCGCAGTCTCGGTTTCCTCGTCAATATCACACCGTGACCGCCTTTCAATCCCACACGAAAGAGATGAGCATATGAGACTCTCAACGAAAATAGGCGTGGCACCCGTTATCGTGCTTGCCTTGCTTGCTGCCGGATGCGACAACAGTGGACTCACTGGAGTCAACAATAACCCGAATGCGCCACCAAGCGTGACGCCGCAGTTTCTATTTCCGAGCGCGGTGACCGATGTTGTCGGCAGAGCCCGAGGGGGCGGTTTTGACCTGACGCTGACATCGCTATGGTCGCAGCAGCTTGCGATGGACCGCTTTACAGACGAGGACACCTACTCGGTCAGGCCAGACAATATCAATGGATACTGGTCCGGTTTCTATTCCGGAGGCCTCCAGGATCTGGCGACAATACTGTTACAGAACGACGCGACAACCAAGCCAAATCTTGTTGCGCCGGCGCTGGTAATGAAGTCGTGGACCTACGGTATCATGACGGACATGTGGGGTGACATTCCGTACAGCCAGGCAAATCTGTCTGATCCGACTAGTCCTCCGGCGTACGATCCGCAGAAGAATATCTACGCTGGCATACTCGCCGACCTCAAGCAGGCGAATACCTTGAGTGCCGCCGGACCAGCAGGCTATGGATCCGCCGACCTTATCTACAACGGCGACGCGACAAAGTGGAGGAAGTTTGCGAATTCGCTGCGTCTCCGGTACGCGCTTCGACTGTCGAAAGTAGACCCAGCGACGGCGCAGACTGAGGTTGCAGCAGCAATTGCGGCTGGGGTATTCACGTCAAACTCGGACAATGCGCTTTTGCGCTGGCCTGGTGACGGAACGAACAACAGCCCCATCTACAACAACTTCGTGACTCGCGATGACCAGCACATGAGCCAGACGCTGGTGAATACACTCAAGAGTCTTTATATCTCGATAGGACCGACGCCCGCCGACACTGTGTTCGATCCGCGCCTCGCTGTGTACGCCGATCCAATCATCTCGAGCCCGAATAAGGCGTTGTATGTCGGCGCCCCGAACGGTTTGCAGGACGATGCTGCGATTGCAATCGGTATCACCAATACGTCCCGCGTCGGTATTGCATATCGTGGCAAGACGACGCCGTCGATTCTGATGGCTTATTCCGAAGTGCTGTTCGACGAAGCCGAAGCCGCCGCGCGTGGCTGGGCGCCGGGCGATGCAGCGGCACTGTACAATGCCGCCATTCAGGCGTCGATGCAGTACAATGGAATTGCTGACAATGTGACTGCCGCGTACGTGGCGTCGCCGCGGGTTGCGTACTCGCCGGCGACGGGCCTTCAGCAGATTGCGCTGCAGCGCTGGATCGCTCTCTTCTCTGAAGGTACAGAGGCTTATAGCTCCTGGCGCCGAACCGGTGTTCCCAATCTGCAGCCGGGCCCCGCAGCAATCACGAACCCGCAGATTGTCGCACGCAGACTCACTTACCCCGTGTCTGAGCAGTCATTCAATAACGCCGCGCTGCAGGCAGCGATAACAGCTCAAGGCGGTGCACTGTTGTCAAGTCGGGTCTGGTGGGACAAGCCGTAAAAGCTGCAATTTGATTTTCCGCCAACCGGGTACGTCTTGCAGGCGCTACCCGGTTGGTGCTTTGGAGACAAACCACGATGTATAACCGCGTCCGGCTCAACATAGGTATAACCGTTGGCGTGTCGCTCATTGCGGCGGTCGCCGTCAAAGCCGTTGTCGCCGGCCCCGGCCATTCGGACCCGAGCCGCTACGGTCATTCCGATCGCATAGAGCGTCACATGCTCCCCGCCGTGTCCACAGGTCCACTTGCCCCTGCGTGGAGTCCGGACGGCAAGTGGATCGCATTCTCCATGCGCGGCGACATATGGAAGATTCCTGCCGCTGGCGGCGAGGCGATCGCGCTCACATCTGGACCCGGCTATTACTTCGAGCCAGCCTGGAGTCCAGACAGTAAGCGAATCGCTCTCTCAATGGACACGGGTGATGCAAACCTCGACATAGGCGTTGTGAGCGCCGCCGGCGGCAAGGTCGAGCGCATCACAACTGACCCTGCGGTTGACGTAGAACCAGCGTGGAGTCACGACGGCGCCAGCATCTATTTCGTGAGCGCGCGCGGTGCGGCGCGCAGTGAGAACTTTCACATCTTCCGTCATGATATTGCAGGAAAATCAGATGAGCTGGTAACTGAAGGTATTCAGCCAGCCATCTCGCCGGACGGAACCGAGCTCGCGTACGTCGCTCGCGTCGCTGGCGATCTTGGTAGTGGCGGAATCTGGGTTCGGCCGATAACGGGTGGTGAGCCGCGCCTCGTGCAGTATGAAGAGAGCGAATATCGGATGAAGCCCCAATGGACGACCGACGGCACCGCGTTGCTCTACGTTTCAGATAACGCTGGAAGCAACGACGTCATGATCGTTTCGGCCGGCGGTGGAAATTCCGTGCGGCTGACAGCGGATGAACGCGATGAGTACTCGCCGACGCCAAGCCCGGACGGAAAGCAGTTTGCCTTCGTTTCCAATCGCGCGGGTGCCAGTGTCCTTTATGCGGCCGACATGGGCGGCGGGCCACTGTCCTCGTGGCGCGCCGTTACAATCATCGGTCAAAGACCAGTGCGCCCGACAGGAACCGTACGCGTCAAGGTGCTCGGTCCTGACGGGCAGCCAGTAGCTGCACGCATCTACGTGACGGCTGCCGATGGACGCGGCTACGCACCAGCAAACGGGTTCCATCGCGAAATTGCGGCTACCGGCATCCAGTACTTTCACACAACAGGCGCATTTGATGTCGAAGTTCCCGGTGGTCATACAGTAATCGAGGCGATCAAGGGTTACGAATATCAGCCCGAGTCGACTTCTGTAGATGTGCCAGCAGGAGGCTCACGCAGCGTCACGATGAAACTGGCCCGCATGATCGATCTGCCAGCGCGCGGATGGTACTCGGGCGACACACACATACATGATCTGCATCAGGGACGGTTTGGCCTGACGCATCAGACGTTCTTTGACGAACTTCGCGCGGAAGACATTCACGTCACCAACGCGCTGATTCATATGGATGGAACTCGACTGATGGGTCGTTGGAACGATCTCACCGGGAAACCAAGCCCGCTTTCGACGCCGCAATACATCCTTCAATACGGTGAGGAGTTCCGCGGTTCACTTGGTCACATCTCGCTGCTCGGCATAAGTCGTTTCATTCTTCCATTTACGGCCGGAGTTCGCGGGACTGCGTATGCGCAACCCACTCCCGATTCGTGGTACATCGATTCCGCGCACGTGCAGGGGGGAATTGCAGGTTTCCCACATCCGTACTACTCGCCTGTCACGACACCTGCACTCGCCGCCAGTACTCTCATACCTGTTGACGCTGCGCTTGGGAAGGGCGACTACTACGACATTGGGGCGGTCTGGTCGGACGAATACTCGTCCACCGAGATGTATTACCGACTGTTGAATTGCGGCTTCCGTCTCCCAGCCACAGCCGGGACGGATAACTTTTCCGACGTATGGCGGGATCCCCCGCCCGGTGCGGATCGAACCTACGTGCACATCCGCGGAAAGCTCACGCTCGCAAATTGGTTCGCAGGGATCAAGGCTGGCCACACGTTCGGGTCTACCGGGCCACTGGTCTTCCTGGATGTTGCCGGACATGAACCCGGTGACGAAATCAGGGTTGCGTCGAACGCACCACGCACGTTGGCCGTACACGCGGAGGCCGTATCGATTGCCCCCATGTCGCGCCTGGACATCATCGTCAACGGCAAGGTTGTCGATAGCGTGATCGCCAAATCGAAGTCAGAGTCTCTCAAAATGACGTTCAATAGTCCTGTGGCCATTCCGGAGGGAGGATGGGTCGCCGCAAGAGTGATTGGTCCATCGTCGCGGTATGTCACCGATAGCTACGCGTTCGCGCAGAGCAGCCCGGTATACGTCGTGCGTGGCGGCCGCCCCTTTGCGTCCGCGGAAGATGCGCGCTTCCTCGGCGAAGCCGTAGATGCGCTCTGGACACGCGTCGAACATTCGCCGTGGCGCTCACCAGCAGAGCGGGACGCATTTCACGCAGAAATAACGCGTGCACGGGCGGTTTACACTCAAATTGAGGCGCGGGCCAGCCAGGCTAGATAAACGAAGTGCCTTCGGTTGTTGTCGCGTTCAGTCCCAACGCAGCACATGCTGATGTCATCACGTCGACCGTACGACGCGGCGTTCCGCATACTGGTCGATTGGTGATCAACGGCACAAGCATGTGGTCACGATGCAGCGCGCCATGCGACGACACGTGCGGGATGGGTTCGTAGCGAGCGCGAAAGTCCCAACCCGGCGCCGCAGACAGGATCATATCACCGCTCCGCGAGCAGGCCGACAGTCGTGCGATCTGAACAAGTGCGTCCGGATAGCAACTGTGGATCGTCGCATCGAACGCCTCGATCTCGGTGAGGTTGTCAAGATCTCCGATCCCGAGCGGATCGCCGCTCATCGGGCGGTATGAATAGCCTGAATCCGTCCATGAGACGATGCCGCTGCCGTGGTCGCGGGTCTGCACCTCACAGGCAGTGTCCGAATGAGGCAGCAACATGAGACCGACAGAGTCGCGCGCCAGAATATCTGCTGCGAATCCGTTCCATCGCGCTGCCAGTTCTGGCCAGAACGCGCGCTCTCGATTCTCAAGGCCGGTGTAGATATGAGCCATCGCGTTGCCACTGACAGCGACCGCGACTTGCGCCCTGGGCCGTACAATCCACGGATGCGCGATAGTTCTGAGTCCAAGCGATCCAACAAAACCTGCGAGATCTTCGTGTCTGGATACTGGCGAGTGACCGTGATCACTGACAACCCAGAGATGCGTCGAATCCCATGTGCCATTCCGCTCAGCGTTGTCACGCAGCGCGGCGCACGTCTGATCCACCACGCGCATGGCGTCGTACACTAACCCGGAATTGTGACCGGAGGCATGGGACGCCTTGTCGATACCGGTAAGTGCGAGAAAGGCGAATGCTGGGTTCTCGTCGGCAACTCTTGTAACGAAATGCTCGCCGATCATGGCGTCCATTGCGAGCCATCCGCTTACCCTGCCGCGAAAATGTGTGATAGCGGTTTTTGCGACGAACGCAGCGCCGCTGCCGACCTGCCGCCTCGGAGGCAGTCCACGACGGATCACACTGAGCGCCCCGATGCTCGAGGGCTCCAGTTCAAAAATGGTTTCGGAGTCGGCGGCAAGATCGCTGTCGAGGCGCAGGCACTGATAACCGATGTAGCTGCGCGAGTAGCTTGGCCAGCCACACGCGACGTGCGCGCGATCGTACCAGCGTAAGCCCGGCAGGCCGACGGAACCCGGGTGGCGACCCATCAAAAAAGGCGAGTACGCCGGGCCGGTGACGGACGGAAACGCCGTCGTGACGGTGTGAAAGCCACCTTCCGCACTTAAGCGGGCCAACGCTGGAAGCTCGCCGGCCGTCATGGCCGTCGCGAGCGTATCCGGTCGCACACCATCGGCGAGGACGATAATTACGGACGAGGGACGGTTCACTAGATTCGAGTATGGCAAAAACGATAGCCAAGCAATCTACGAAAAAGACAGCGCAGCCCAAACCAACGCCGAATACGCCGATCGAGTCCAAAGCCAGTCTTTCTGGAGCGACCAAGGCTCCACGCACGGCATCGGGAAAACGCGTCAATCCGCAAGTACTGAAACTGGCCAGCGATGCGGCACTCGCTGGAACCCGGGAGCGCAACGAAGCTGGTCACCGCATGGCCGGTCGAACGCCGCCCTCCGAATCGACGCCGCAGCGACGTCCCGGAGCGACCCGGAAGGTCGATGAGTCCCTGCGCGACACTCCGAGCGACATGCTCGGGAACAGTGTAACCGAGGACGAGAAGTTACTCCAGGCGCCCAAATCGTCAGACGCTGGCTACACGACCACGGATCCATGGCGTGTAATGCGTATCACCGCCGAATTTGTCGAAGGCATGGACGCGCTCGCGTCGGTACGTCGTGGGGTTTCGATATTCGGTTCTGCACGAACCTCGCCAGATGATCCCATGTACCAGGCAGCCGAGGAAACTGGCCGCCTTCTCGCCGAGGCCGGGTTCACTGTGGTCACCGGAGCAGGGCCCGGTGTAATGGAAGCCGCAAACCGGGGAGCGAAACGCGGCGGCGGTCGCTCCGTCGGTTGCAACATCGAGCTTCCGTTCGAGCAGGGGGCAAATCCGTACGTCGATACGCTGGTCAACTTTCGCTATTTCTTTGTTCGGAAGACGATGTTCGTGAAGTATTCGAACGCATTCGTCATCTTTCCGGGCGGTTTCGGCACTCTCGATGAGATGTTCGAGGCAATCACGCTGATCCAGACGGGAAAGATCTATCAATTCCCTGTGATCCTGTTTGGGCGCGCATACTGGGCTGGTCTGGTGCGGTGGTTGCAGTCAAGGGTCCTTGTGGAGCGGAAGATCTCGCCCGGTGATCTGGATCTGCTCATCATGACCGACGATCCGCGCGAAGTCGTCGCGACGATCGCACAATCGTACCCCGCAGAAATGCGGACAGTTGAAAAACGTGCCATCGCCGTGCGTGGTCGCAAGAGATGAGCGGTGTCGCCATTCCGGTTGTATCAGTTGCAGTACGGCGTTAATTCAGAATTCCAACCAACGTGACTCAGATGACAGATAAATCCTCCAGCGGACCGATCACCGCGTTCGTGCGCGAACATTTTCGCCATTTCAACGCCGCGGCGCTTGTCGATGCCGCCGACGCGTATCGCGCACATCTCGATGCTGGTGGCAAGATGCTCGTTACCATGGCTGGCGCCATGAGCACGGCGGAACTTGGCCGCTCGTTCGCGGAAATGATCCGGCAGGACAAGGTCCACGCCATAAGCTGCACGGGTGCAAATCTTGAGGAAGACATCTTCAATCTTGTCGCACACGATTTCTATGAACGCGTCCCGCACTACCGCGACCTCACGCCTGCCGATGAACATGCCCTGCTGAGTCGCCACATGAATCGCGTTACCGACACGTGCATTCCCGAAATGGAAGCCATGCGCCGCATCGAGAGCGCGGTACTTGAGGAATGGGTTGCGGCTGACCAGAAGAAGGAACGGTTCTTTCCGCACGAGTTCATGTACAAGATCCTTCGAAGCGGCAAGCTGAAAGCCGACTACCAGATCGATCCAAAGAACTCCTGGATGCTCGCCGCAATGGAGAAGAATATTCCGATGTTCGTGCCCGGTTGGGAAGATTCGACACTCGGTAACATGTATTCCGGACACGTCATCACCGGCGATGTCAGGAATGTTCACACGGTTCGTACCGGCATCGAGTACATGATCGAACTCGCCGATTTCTATACGAAATTCACGAAGGATAAATCGCTCGGATTCTTCCAGATCGGCGGTGGTATCGCGGGCGACTTCCCGATCTGCGTCGTCCCGATGCTGCATCAGGATCTTCAGCGCCCCGAAGTCCCATTGTGGGGTTACTTCTGTCAGATCAGTGATTCGACGACAAGCTATGGATCGTACTCCGGTGCTGTCCCCAATGAAAAGATCACATGGGGCAAACTCGGTATCGACACGCCGAAGTACATCGTCGAGAGCGACGCATCAATCGTCGCGCCGTTGATGTTCGCAATGATTCTGGGACAGTAAGCCATGCAACCCGTCGCGCGGCTCTTCGTAATGCTCGGTAGCGTGAACGCAGCGCTTGCAGTGATACTCGGCGCGTTCGGCGCACACATGCTCAAGGCGCGACTGTCGCCCGAGATGCTGAACGTGTATCAGATCGGATCACACTATCACTTTTATCATGCGATAGGGATGCTGATCGTCGGGCTTCTCGCCGCTCAGATACACAACGATGCCGCCGTACAGCTATCGGGCTTCCTGATGCTGGGGGGAATCGTACTGTTTTGCGGCAGCCTCTATCTGCTCGCAGTGACCGGTATTACATGGCTTGGTGCGGTCGCGCCGCTCGGCGGATTGGCGTTTATTGCAGCGTGGAGTGTGCTCGCGCTCGCAGCGCTACGCGCAAAAACAGCGATCGGCAGCTGACGGGCAAAAGCGTCCGTTAGCTGGCCGAGCCGCTGTCCAGTATTGCTCCCAGTCGAGTCAGCAACTCGCCCTGGGCAGCGTTGATCTTCCCGCGCGCGCGCGCCGCGGTGAACCACGCGCAACGGTCAACTTCGGGGAAGGTGATCTGGCGACCGGAACCCCTTGGCCATTCGGTAGTCATCGTGTTACTGACGATGCTGGCGGGATCGGCATCACCTTCCCATGCCCACGCGTGCACAACCTTCCCCGCGCGCTGACGAATACTTCCGAGGCTGACATAAGGCCCGCTTGGAGAGATACCTGTTTCTTCCTTGAACTCGCGTAGGGCTGTTGCGAGAATCTCCTCTCCAGCTTCGACCCCACCTTTGGGGATCGTCCATGCGCCATCTTCCCGTTTCGCCCAGAATGGCCCACCGGGGTGAGCCAGAAAGAATTCCAGCTCACCCGAGTCGCCACCGCGGCGAAACATCAGAAGTCCCGCGCTGAGGTTGGGGCGCCGAGACGAATGGCTCATGGCTGGATGCTGGTGGAAGGGTGCGCAGGATCCCGAAGTACTGCATACAAATTAAATGACATTCAGTCATTGTTTATACGTACGCCGTTAGACGGTCGTTTGGTCCATCTCGTCCAACGGCAACTGGTGGGGCGGTTGCACGCGCAGAACCGCAGCGATCGTGCGGCGAATAATCACGCGTTTGCGGGCGGAGTGCCGGAAGCGTCGCTCCGCGGTAAGGCTCGCGAATCAGCCTCGGCGATGGCCTGCTGTGCCTGATTCCAGTCGATGACAGGGGCCACGTCGTTGTCGTCCAGCGCGAGTGACTCAAGCGCCCGGCTGACGATCGCTTCGCCACCGGGCACCGCTCTGCCGAACTCAAGCTCGGCCTGTCGGCACATCCTTTCCTCATCGGGACGCTCAGCAGGATCTGACTGACCCAGCGCGTGCACTCGCGCGTGCATTCCCTCGTGTACGATGGACGACGCGATCTGTGCTTCACTGAATTCGGGATTCACTGTGAATGTGAGCTCGACCAGACACATTCGGGAATCGGGATAGAATGCAGCCCTGCATGGATATCGAACTACACGAATGCTCGAGAAATCCTGTGAGATCTGCGCGAATGTCGGGGGCTGGTATTGCTGAATCAATCCGAGAGCGGTATCCAGTCGCCGGAACACTGTCTCGGAGTCTATGTCCGTACGCGTGTTGATGAGCGTGACAGGAATACCGCGTAGCACACGGTTTTCGGTAGCCCAGCCCTGCAGAGTGCGCATCGCCGAGATACGCCAGCGGTCAAACAGGTCACTCAGCATCGTTCCTTAACTTCGCCGTCTGCACTGCGGCTGTCCAGCCACGGTCTTCGAGTGACCTCTGTCGCAAGTCGCAAAAAAGAAACGCGCATCCGGCCTGGCCGGATGCGCGTCCTTACGCATTATTGCTACGTGCTTGCGTCGAAAATCTTGTGCGTTAGCGTCGGTTCAGCGTGAGCAAGTTCATGTAGTGTCCGATGATCATTCCGACCGCGACACCGAGGGCAACACCAATCGGCAGCTCGTGTACCCCAGCCCCGATCGTCGCACCCATGGTGCCTCCGATGATGATCCACCGCCCCCGATTGTCAATCTGGTTTGCGCGCATAGCCCGCTCCATGCAAAGGTCCGCCCTTCCCGAGGGCCAACGTTGGCCCGGCAATAGACGGTGAGTGCCCGCTCCAGGTCACGCGCGGCGCGGCTTCAAACTTTAGTATCGGCAGACGGGCCATAAACGGGCGGCAATGGTACGTCATTAAGTCGCAAATACACGCTCAACTGACCACGATGATGGATCATATGACTCAAAATGAAAGACCTGAGAACGGCCGCGCGCGGAAGAGTCCAGATGGTCTTTCCCGAGCGCCGCAACGACCACGGCTCCATCATGTCCGAGTCGGACGCGGCTTCGATCGCAGCCCGTGCCCTTTGCACGTTCTCATCAAACGTGCGGATGAGGTTTTCCGTTGTCTCGAATGCCGGCGTGCTGGCGCCGTTGCTCCCGTTCAGCGGGCTCACGTCGAGTTCATCCGTTTCCATCGCGATCAAGCCGAGTCGCGGAAGATTTCCGATGTGCGACGCCAGTTGCCCCATGTTCCACGACTTCACATGCGGTGTCCACTCTGCGCGCGCACCAGGAACGCGCTCCAGCATGGTGCGGGTCGTAGCCATCTCCCGGTCGAACTCTGGCAGTACGGTTGCAGATATGGACATCGGCTCCCCCGGATAAGTTCGTTCGCGGCTCGTTA
>JBDTAW010000204.1:0-4564 GCA_039924445.1 Gemmatimonadaceae bacterium | reverse complement strand
ATCGACCTCCGGCATCTGTACGTCAAGCAACACGAGGTCCGGAGACAGTTCGCCGATCATCTGAATCGCTTCGCTGCCGTTGGCGGCCTCACCAATGACCTCAACGTCACTATCTGCTTCGAGAATCGCGCGCAAATGCCTGCGCGCGAGCGGCTCGTCGTCCGCAATCAACACCTTGAGCGCGGCTGCGGTCTGCTTCGAACTATGAGTTTTCATGCCTGCACCATCTCAAGTTTGGAGATGTGATAGGGAATTCGCATGGACACTCGAAAACCGCCCGTGTGCGGACTCTCGATTTCGAATACGTGGTTCGAGCCGTACAAATACTTCAACCGGGCGCGAGCGTTTCCGATTCCGATTCGCTCGTCGATCGCGAGTACGGACTTCCCATTCAACCCGGGACCATCGTCCACGACTTCCAGTGCAACACAGTCCCCGTCACGCCACGCTCGCACCCTGATCGACGTACGCTTTGCACTGACGCCAAGACTGTACTGTATGGAATTCTCCACCAGTGGCTGAAGAATCAGCGCCGGCACAAGCGAATCGCCAACCGATTCATCTACGTCCGTGCGGAAGATCAAACGATCGGCGAACCGGATGCGTTGAATCGCGGTATAGCAGTCCAGTATCCTGAGCTCGTCATGTAGTGCGAGTTCTTCCGCACTGCCTGTGTCAAGTGACACCCGGATCAGTTCGCCGAGCCCGGCGATCATACGCTGGGCTGCTCGCGGCTCCGATTCAACCAGCGCCGTGATTGCGTTTAGCGCGTTGAAGAGAAAGTGAGGACGCAGTTGCTGCTGCAGACTGTCGAGGCGGGACGAAACCAGTCGCGTCTGCAGGATCGTCTGCTCCGCGGCCTGAGCGGCGTACCGACGTGCGAGCTGTTCGTGCCACCAGGTGGCGTAAGTCGCAATTCCGCCCGCCGCTGCCAGAAGCGTGAGCTTGGTCGCTTCGTCCAGCAGTGCAACGCTGTCGCTCCCACTCGCCAGCAGCGGATCTCCTATCCCCGCCCCGCGGATGACAATGAAATAGTAGTCGAGAGATGCGTAGGCAGCTACGATCGCTCCTGATATGATCGCCGCGCGGCGCGCCGACGACAGCATCGGCCGCGCACCCAGGATAGCAAAGTAGGCAAGCACCATGGGTGACTTCAACGCCAACGTAGGGGTAGCCTGGAGGCCATACGCAGCCATTGTCGCCGTAACCGCGACGACATCCACAATCGGATTGACGACAGACAGCCACGATGGAAGAACCGGCCTTCGGTAGTATATGACCGCCTGACCGGCTGTCCATCCCAGCAGAGGTGCGAGTAGCACGGCGTTGACGGCATTCAGCCTTCCAGGGAGCACTGGCGCATACGCAGCGGCCGCAATGGCGAGCACAATCAGCACGAGCCCGCGGACAAGATTCACCTTCCGCTCCGCGCGGTCGCGCTCTTCGTCGATAACGCGAGACCGCCGGGACGGAGTCGACCGAACGCGCAGCAACATATCGCTCCTGACCTGGCGCGCGATCTGCGCGACGCGCCGGTGCAACCCCGTGAACAGGTCTCCCCTCCGCTCCGCAGATGTTTCTAGCCCCATTCTCCGCTCGATTGCAACGACCTGCTGTCCACCCGTTCCCTCCAGTCAAGACCGCCCGAATCACCCAACCGAGTGACACGATTGTTAATCAATACTGCTTGCGCGCGGGTTTTGCGTGCTGCACATGCCTGAATGACAGCGAGTTGATGGTGAGTGGCAGATATTCATGGTCAAACATGCGGCGGTCCGAGCAGGCATTCTTGGAGTACCATTTCCGACGGATCTGGTTGGCGAAAACCTGCGGCCGGCTGACGACACAATCGCGGCCGATTATCGCCCGTTCACCCGACCCGTCCGACCGCTGACAGCGGCACCTCGCCTGATGGACACCGATGTAGTATTCTCAATAGCATGACTGCCGAGGACTTGGCCTCAGGTGCTGCGTCCGTCCGACCTACGCTGCTCACCGCGCTGGTGGTGGACGACGAGGCTATTGCACGCGACGGGCTCGGTCAGATCCTCGCGGCACTTGACGGAATCGAGGTCCTTCCTGGTGCCAGAAACGGAAGGGACGCAATCCGGGCGATCCGCACCCGGCACCCGGACGTGGTATTTCTCGACGTCGAGATGCCGGACCTCAGCGGGATCGAGATCGTTCAGAAATTGCAGGGCGAATTGCCGGCGAACGAGTTGCCAATCTTCGTTTTCGTGACCGCCTACTCCACGTACGCCATCGAGGCGTTCAACCTTGATGCGTCGGATTATCTGGTAAAGCCATTCACGGATGCCAGAATCGCGCGTTGCGTTGACCGGGTGCGAAGACTGCGCGCCCACATTCAGGTCGAACAATTGAGCAATGCTGTGTTGTCGCTGGCAAGGAGCGACTTTGTGCCTCCACGCGTACCGACGCAACTGCCGAAGGCATACCTGCAGCGCATTCTGATTCCACATGGAGCGCGTACAATCGTAGTGCCAGTTCATGCGATCGACTGGATCGGAGCCGACAGCGACTACATCGTCATTCACAGCCAGGGAAAGGCCCATCTCCTGCGCGGGACACTCGGCGCACTCGAACAGGAACTTGATCCCAACTGCTTCGTTCGCGCTCACCGATCAATCCTTGTAAATGTCGATCAAATCGTAGAATTGCGGCGTGACAGGAACGGATCGGCAGCGATGATACTACGAGGCGGAACGCGCCTGCCTGTTGGGCGTCGGCGCTACGACGAGATGCGGATCCATCTGGCGAGTCACACTGTACCTGCTATAGGGGTCGACCGCTAGCGCCGATTTGTCGTCGGCTACTGCTACTTCGACTGTTCGCCACGGTACGGAGACGCGAACCATCACACCTCCCCGTGGATCGTTCCGGATGCTGAGGTGCCCAGCCTCCCCGTAAAGCCTTTGCAGACGCTCTTCGGTATTTCGCAGTCCGACACCACGTCGTGCGACGCCATCGCCTGGCAAAGCGGGGCCGTCGTTCCACACAGTGACGCATACGGATTCGCCAGAACGAGACGAAGAGATCACTACGGTCCCGCCGTTGATACTCCGCGCAATTCCGTGTCGAAGCGCATTCTCGACTAACGGTTGCAGCAACAGCGTGGGCACGAACGCATCGTACGTCTCACCCTGAATCTCCCAGACCACCGTTAGTCGGTCGGCGAACCGGACGAGCTCGATCCCGAGATACTGCTCTATGAGAGATATCTCATCACGCAACGGGCGTTCGTCTGTTGCGCCGCTGTCCAGCACACTCCGCAATACATTCCCCAGCAGAACTGTGACACGAATAGCCTCGTTGGAGTCATGACGAGCAAGCAGGGCAATCGTGTGAAGCGCATTGAACAGGACATGCGGATGCAGTTGGGCGCGGAGCGTGTGCAATTCGGCGCGAGCAAGCTGCGACTCCAGCTCAAGTGTGCGTCGTTCGCGCTCGCGGTCGCGCGACGCGTAATCCAGCGCGATACTCGTAACAAGGGTTGCGGTGTACAGGACCAGCGTCATCACGATGGAGCCTATCAGAACCGACTCGACCAGTGCAGGCGTCAACTCGAGAGGGGTTCGCCTGAACTCGACGTTGGACCAGACGTACACCGTAGTGTAGATCACTAGCGCGAAGATAATCAAAGCCGTGTGTGCGGCGATTGCCCGGACATTCGAATGCCGCGCAATCGGGAATCTTTTCGCGAGTGCGAAAATGATCGGCGTCAGCGGGACCCAGACGTACCATCCCGGGCCCTGCATCGCAAACGCACGCCAGAATTCAACGGGACGACCCTGAGCGCTTGCCGCGATATATGACGAGTATGACGCCACGAACGCAGGTAGTGACCAGATCGCGATGACAACCCACCAGCGCACGGCGGGAACGCGGTGCGTCTGCATCGCTCCAAGGCCCGGTGTCCGGATTACCGAGGAGGTTGAGGAGCCACTTGGCATGACCGAAACATAGCCTCCCCGGATCAAAGTGCGACTCGCCACCAGTAGAGCGTCCCACCTGCGCCCCCGCGCGCAACGCCAGGTACGCGGGTCAATTTCAGGATACTCGGCGAACGGCGCCGCCTGCGATCCCTACGGCAACTCCGTACCGGTGAATGGCGCGCGCAGTGTTCCGTGCGGTACCTGACCAATTTATCGACACAATACTAACAACACCGACACATTGATGAACCCTAGGGCTGACGCAGGAGCGATCTCGACAGATGCGCACAGCCACGCTGCACGCCGAAGAGTCGGCTCGCAATCCGTTGGCCGACGATCGTGCACAGTTCGCCGCCCTCTTACCGCGCTCTCTCGCAATGCGGTTGTTAGGGTAGTGCACGATACACAGATATCTGCGTGCAGGATATCTCTTAAACTCTGAGGCACTACTGATGCACCGCATTCGCTTTACACTTATTACCGCGCTGCTCACGGCAGCGCTTGCGGCCTGTGGATCTTCTGGTTCTGACGCAAGCCCGACTGGCCCGTCAGGACAGCTTGTCCCTTCGCCGCGCACCGTGTTCGTTAGAGCTACGGATCAGATGACATTC
>JBDTAW010000203.1:0-7387 GCA_039924445.1 Gemmatimonadaceae bacterium | reverse complement strand
CACTCGCTGATCGAGGAGAAGATGCACGAGATGCACTCTCCTCTGGCGGGTGAGATGTCGGGCCACATGTACTTCGAAGAAGGCTGGTATGGCTTCGATGACGCACTAGACGGTGCGGCACGAGTCCTACGGATAGTCGCAGACTCAGGGAAGGCACTGCACGAATTGCTTGCCGACGTTCCGCGGTTTGTGTCCACACCGGAAATCCGCGTTGACTGCGCTGACGATTTGAAGTTCCAGATCGTGAGCGATGCAGTGAAGTATTTCGGGGCGAAGTACAGGACGAACGATGTGGACGGTGTGCGCATTCAATATCCTGACGGCTGGGGACTGATTCGCGCGTCAAACACGCAACCGGTAATCGTGCTGCGGTTTGAAGCACGTACCAAACTTCAGCTCGATGTTATCCGCGCGGAGATAGAGGGATGGCTCACGCAGCGCGGCGTCCATATTTAACATGACGCGCGGCCAGCGGCTCGCAGCCTCTCTTGGCGTCGTTGGAGCAATTCTCCTGGTCGGGCGCGCGGCTGCGGTCGTTTACTCGAACCGGGAGTGGTACGTCGACGTCGGCGCTGCAACTGTTTGGGACTCACGCGTTGTTGCTACCGCGTGGATCTTCGGTACAGCGATAGTCGTCGGGGTGCTTTTTGCGTGGTTGAACGTGTCCGCGGTCAGACGGTCTGTCGTAGCGTTGATCGTCCCCAAACGACTGGCCAATGTTGAATTCGGTGAGGAAGTCCCATCATCGAAACTTCAAGCGCTTACTGCAGCCGTGAGTTTGGGAATTGCGGTCGCGAGCCTCGTCGCGATTCCGTCGTGGACCACGCTCGCGCTGTGGAGATCGGATGTAGTCTTTGCAGAGACAGACCCATACTTCACACTCGACCTGAGTCAGTTTGTCAGCTGGCTCCCGCTCGAAGTCAGCGTGTATCAGTGGAGTCTTGCGCTTTTCGCGATCACCGCAATCCTCGTAGTCGCACTTTACGCGCTTACGCCCAGCCTCAACTGGGATAATCATGGTTTGCATGTGACGCCCTACGTCAGACGCCACATGAGCGTGCTCGGTGCTCTCCTGCTGCTGTTCGCTGCGTGGGGATTTCGCCTCGACGCATTTCGCGAACTGATCCACGGCAGCGGAGTCGACGGGGTGCTGACACGCACGGACCACGTCTGGTTGATCCCCACATATCTCGCACTGTCACTCGTCAGTATCGGAGCGGCGGTTGTCCTGCTCGTCGCAGGATGGATGGGACAGATCACGACGGCCCTGGCCAGCGTGAGCGTGGTGATCGTTGGAGCGATCGGGTCCCAGTTCTTCGGTCCGTTGATTTCCGCCCGCATTGCTGCCGATCCCGCTAATGCGGACACGGAGCGTCCTTACGCGGAGACGCGAAGCGGCTTCAACGCTCGCGCATTCCCGCATGAGGCGGCTCCAGCCTCGGTCCGGTTCCTTGCGGACTCCACTTTGCTCGCGAATGCTGGTCAGGTGCAGGTTCGCGGCGCATTGCCGGATGTCGTCTTCCCCAATGCGTCCGGTTCCGCCATCGTACCGGACACGGCGACTATCATACGTGCACCGCGGCTCGGCAGCGGCACTGCACGCCTGATGCACGCATGGTCGGAACAGAATCCGCATCTTCTTTCGAACGACCTGAAGGCGAGCGACGCATTCGTGCGTATCCGCGATGTTCGAGATCGGGTAGCCGCCATCGCTCCAATCTTTGCGATGTCCGGGACGATCGGTGCAATTCCAACTTCTCGCGGTATCCTGTGGGTCATCGACCTGTACAGCGCGAGTCAGACGTATCCACTGAGCGCGCCACACCAACTCTACAAGTCGCGAATCACATACAGACATCACGCCGCAACTGCCTACGTAAGCGGCGGAACGGCAGCGACGGTGATTGTGCCCGATTCGGTCCTGGACCCAGTCGCGCGAGCCTGGTTCGAGCGTCATCCTGGGCGATACATCGCTCCACACCTACCGGCTGCCTTGATCGCACCACCGCCAACACAGCCGGAGGCGCCGGTGCCCTCGTCTGCACAGGATAAACTGTTCCACCAGAACGTCGCTCGCATTTACGAAAGAATGCGCACTGCGCTCGACTCCGGCGATCTGCGGGCCTTCGGCTCAGCGTTCGATTCGCTTGGACAAATCATTCGGGGGCGACACTGACCAACGCCAAACGTAGAACTGCCGTCATTGCACTCGGCGGCAATGCGCTGTCACCAGCGGGTGAGCGGTCTACCATTTTTGACCAGTTCAGGCATACGCGCGAGAGCCTTAAACCAATCGTGGCGCTCGCGCGCGATGGCTGGGACGTGTGCATCGTACACGGCAATGGGCCGCAAGTTGGCGACGAGCTTGTCCGCAATGAGGAAGCGCGCGCGAGTGTTGAGCCACTCCCGCTCGGAGTACTCGTGGCTGCAACAGCAGGATGGATTGGCTACATGATTCAACAGTCGCTCGAAAACGCGCTGCGCGCGTCGGGTAGCGAACGTCGTGTCGTCACTGTGCTTACGCAGGTTGTAGTCGATAAGGATGACCCTGCATTGTTGAACCCCAGGAAATTTGTGGGACACGAACTCTCCCCGGAACGCGCAACGGAGCTCGCCGCGCATGGCTTTGCGACGGCGACCGATGGAAATGGGCGCGTGCGGCGTGTCGTGGGGAGCCCAATTCCGACCGAAATCCACGAGGAAACCGTTATCCGCGAGTTATTGGACGAGGGGGTCGTCGTAGTTGCCTGCGGTGGCGGCGGCATTCCGGTTTACCGGGATGCTGAAGGGGGACTGGAGGGCCTGGACTGTGTGGTGGACAAGGATCTGGCTGCCGCAGTCCTCGCAGGGGGGATTGGAGCCGATCTGTTCATGATTCTCACAGACGTCGACGCGGTCTATGCGGACTGGGGGAAGGCTACTCAGAGACCGCTGCCGCGACTCTCCGTGGCTGAAGTGGCCCAATTGGACCAGAACGCTGCATTTGGGGAGGGAAGCATGGCTCCCAAGGTGCGCGCTGCGGCAAAGTACGTGCGCCAGACGGGCGGTCGTGCCATTATTACAGAGCTTTCGCGCGGCAGCGACGCCGTTGCGGGAAATGCCGGGACGGAGATCGTCCCTGCCTAGATGCGCCTGGCCAACGGCCAGGCTATTACCGGAGCCAAATTGAATATCCACGAATATCAGGCGAAAGAAATTTTTCGCTCGCACGGGGTTCCAATCCCACCGGGCGATGTTGCCACCACGGCTGAAGAAGCCGAATCGATAGCCCGCCAATTCGGCGGGACGGTTGTAGTGAAGGCCCAGGTGCATGCCGGAGGCCGCGGCAAGGCCGGCGGCGTAAAGCTCGCCAAAACGGCGCAGGAGGCGAAGGAAGTCGCTTCCAGAATCCTTGGTATGAAGATCAAGGGCATAACCGTCGAAAAAGTCCTGGTGACGCCAGCGGCTGACATCGCGTCGGAAGCATACGCCGGAATCATTCTTGACCGCGTCTCCAAGAAGCCGGTCTTCATGGTGAGCCCAGCCGGTGGCATCGACATCGAGGAAGTCGCCGCGACGACCCCCGAGAAGATCATGCGCCTCCCCATCGATTCGCGCTACGGTCTGCGCGGATACCAGGCCATGGAGCTCGCATTCTTCCTCTATTCCGACGTGAAGCAGGTTCGCGCAGCGGCGACGATCATGCAGGATCTGTATCACGCCTTCATGGATAGCGGCGCCTCACTCGCGGAAATCAACCCGCTCGTTACGACGGCAGCAGGAGAAGTACTCGCGCTCGACGCAAAGATGGTGATCGATGACAACGAGCTCGCTCGACGCCCAAGCATTGCGGCGCTTCGCGATGAGTCGTCCGAAGATCCCAGCGAAGTTGCTGCACGCCAGGCCAATCTCACGTTCATCAAGCTCGATGGAAACGTCGGCTGCGTTGTGAACGGTGCAGGCCTCGCAATGGCGACGATGGATCTCGTGAAATACTATGGCGGCGACCCGGCAAATTTTCTCGATATCGGCGGTTCCAGTAATCCCGAGAAGGTCGTAAATGCATTGCGCATCATTACGAGCGACCCGAACGTAAAGGCAATTCTGTTCAACATCTTCGGAGGCATTACGCGCACCGATGATGTTGCAAACGGAATCGTCACTGCTACGAAAGCGAACCCACTCAAGGTACCGATCGTAATTCGACTCACCGGCACCAACGATGAAATCGCCGTGAAGATTCTTACAGCAAATGGATTCAGTGCAATGACGGACATGGACGAAGCGGTCAAGAAAGCGGTCGCGCTCGCGACGGGGAAGGCAGCATGAGCATATTTATCGATAACAACACAAAACTTGTTGTTCAGGGAATCACCGGACGCGACGGGTCGTTTCACACCAGACAGATGATGGAGTACGGCACCCACGTCGTCTCCGGCGTGACGCCGGGCAAGGGTGGCCAGAAGTTCGAGAAAACGGTTCCGATCTTCAATACCGTGTACGAAGCGGTACGAGAGACTGGTGCAAATACAAGCGTCATCTACGTACCGCCTATGGGTGCGGCAGACGCAATGATGGAAGCAGCTGACGCGGGCATCGAGTTGGTTGTATGCATCACCGAAGGCGTGCCCGTTCTCGACATGACTTCCGTTTATCCGTTCATGAAAGAGAAGGGAGTACGCCTCCTCGGCCCCAACTGCCCGGGGCTGATTTCCCCAGGGAAGTCGAAAGTCGGAATCATTCCGGGTAGTATCTGTACACCTGGACCGGTTGGACTCGTGAGCCGTTCCGGCACGCTGACCTACGAGCTGGTTTATCAGATGACCCGTGCAGGACTGGGTCAGACAACGTGCGTCGGAATTGGCGGCGATCCAATCAACGGCACCAACTTCATCGACTGTCTCTCCGCGTTTGAACGGGATCCCGATACGACCGCCGTTGTCATGATCGGCGAGATCGGCGGCACCGATGAACAGGAAGCAGCGAAGTTCGTGCAGGAAAAGATGACCAAGCCGGTCGTTGGATTCATTGCTGGTCAGACCGCACCGCCGGGTCGTCGCATGGGCCATGCTGGTGCGATTATCTCCGGTTCATCCGGAACAGCGCTTGAGAAGATGCAGGCGTTCGAGGAACACGGCCTTGGCGTCGCCAAGCGACCGATCGACGTTGTTGGACTACTAAAGGAGCGAATGAAGTAAATGGCTGGCGACTACACACTCACGATAATCAAGCCCGACGCGTACCAATCAGGAAAGGCGGGCAGGATCATAGCCCACCTCGAGCAACAGGGCTTCAAGGTTCGCGCAGCGCGAGTCATGCACCTCTCCGACGCGGAAGCAAAGGAATTCTACGCCGTTCACAGCGAGCGTCCATTCTACGGCTCGCTCTGCAGCTTCATGACATCAGGACCATGCATGCCGATGGTTCTGGAAAAGCCGGATGCCGTCGCCGCACTGCGCACAGCCATCGGCGCAACAGATCCGGCCGAAGCAGACGCGGGGACTGTGCGCAAGCTCTTCGCAGAATCCAAGGAACGGAACGCGATTCACGCATCGGATTCCGATGATAATGCTGCGCGTGAAGCACGCTTCTTCTTCGCTGAAAACGATTTGATCCGGGCGCGTTGACGTCACGCATATGTCTCCTCGGCGCGGCCGCGTGTTGTTAGTCGCGACGAGGAGCAACCGAACGGTTGATGTCAGTGCCATACTTTGGTCCAGACGCGACCCATCCGTGAGGTCTCTACAATGCCGCATGACGTTTTAATCCTGGTCGGTCAGGTCCTGGGTGGCTTGGCCCTGCTGACCGGCCTGGGAATCTGTGGCTGGACGGCAGTTGCCGTTGTCCGTGCCTGGCGTGGTAAGACTATCGCGAGCGGCGCGGCTCCAGAGAGGCTGCCGCCGGCCGACCAACGGTTACAGCGGCTGGAACAGGCGACGGAAGCGATCGCGCTCGAGGTCGAGCGAATTGCAGAAGGACAGCGGTTCGTGACGAAGCTACTGTCGAACCCGGAGCATGAGCCGGGAAAATTCGGCTCAGGCCGCTAACTCCCTCAAACGCAAGCGCCTCGAGCGGCACGGCGTGGGGGTCAACGTCAGCTCGCGAGCGGATACGGCAATCATGGAAACAACTTGATGAAAATCAACATCCACGCTCGTGCAATTGTCGCCCTGGCGCTCACCTCCGGCTTGGGGTTCGTCGGGTGTGGCAGGTCGGATTCCACGCCGACGGGCGGCCGAAAGGCTGGAGTGCCGGCAGACTCGATGGCACCGGTTTCGTCGGGAATAAGAGATTATTCGATTCGCGCCGCCGACTACGCTTTCAGCAATCTCCCGCTGCACGCAGCCGCTGGCTGGCTCACGTTTCGGTTGAGCAACTCCGGCAGCGAGACGCACATGCTGTCGATCGCGAGTGTGCCGGAAGGATACACAACGGCTGCGTTAGAGGACTCAATCGTTAACCTTCATCTGCCGAAGGATGCCAGGTTCTGGGCAGGCGTTGACGTTGTCAGCCCCGGGGACACTGGCGTCGTCTCCGTGTTCCTGCCGGCGGGAGACTATATCGCGATGTGCTTCGTCCAATCGGCCGACGGTACCCGCCACATCCAACGAGGAATGGTAGGCGCCTTCGACGTCGTTGCTGTACGGGACACCGGAGTGACGTTCTTCGTCGATGGCGTTGTGACCCTGTCGCGCAAGCGCATACGGTTGAGCGGCCCCACGCTCAAGGCCGGCATTCGCACGCTTCGCGTCGCGAGCAGCAACGCCGCTCCACAGGACTTCCAGATCCTCAAGCTTCGGCCTGGCCGATCGGCGCGTGACGCGCTCAAATGGTTCGCGAACAGGAACACGATGGCGCCTGCAGCTGAAGCGGTCGGCGGCGTAAGCAGCATCTTCGCGGGGCAGCGAGCCACAGTGACCGTCAACTTCACCCCCGGCGATTACTTGCTCTTTTTTCAGCTGGACGGCACGGACCGTCACCCGGCGTTCGCCCAGTTGCCACTCACCATCCGTGACAGATAGACGCGCTGATCGGCCGCCGAAGCGCCCTCAGTAACTACTGGAGGACTCCGAAACCTGACTCACGATGCCCGCCCCGAAGGAGATGGCGCCCGAGCCCTCCCGGCACGAAGCTGCGCTGCGGTTTGAGGAGTTGCTGTTAGGTATCTCGTTGGCTATCTTCAATGGCTATGCTGTCCTTTGACATCCGTACGTTGGAGTCGACGGCCGCCCAGGTCGTAGGTGACCTCCAGGCCGACGATCCCATCTGGAATGCGGTAGATCCGCGCCCTCTCGAGGCGGTTCACGTCGAAGGACGCTTTTCCAGCGCCGGTAATGGCCGCTTCTATTTCAGCGGCCGCTTCTCGGGATCAGTAAAACTGGAATGCCGCAAATGCTTGACCGAAGTA
>JBDTAW010000202.1:0-7753 GCA_039924445.1 Gemmatimonadaceae bacterium | reverse complement strand
CTGACATAGATGTGTCCGGGACCGCCAAGTGTCCCGCCCACTCCAAGTGTCGCATTTCCGCCGGCGATGATGGTGCCCAACTGCGGCGCGACGAACTGAAAGAAATCGATTGTCTTCTGACACACATCCTGCGTGACGCCTGGTGCACAGCTTGGATTGACCGTACCCTGTGCCGCGAGTGGCAACGCAGAACAGGTCACTACTGTCGCTGCAATCAATACGCGAGCTTTCATTCTAACCCTCTGTAGTTGGCTAATCGAAAAGGACGCGGCCGGTGCCTGGGCGAATCGCCCCCAATGTCCATGCCGCAATTCCCGCGCGAACTGCGCTTTGTATGACTGTGTCGGCGTCCGAGCCGTCACAGATCGCTACCAACCCCACTCCCATGTTGAACGACCGCAACATGTCGCTGTCGGGGACTTCTCCAGCGCGTTGCAGCTCTCGGAACAGCACGGGCAATTCCCAGGTGGAGCGGTCTACCACTGCGTCAAGCGACTGGGGCAGCGCACGATCAAGGTTTCCCGGGAGCCCACCCCCGGTTATGTGCGCCATCGCGTGGATCACGCCGAGTACGGGGGTTATCGCCCGCAGGTACGAAGCATGGACGGCGAGGAGTGCATCCGCGACTGTCACGCCCATTCCCGGAAACTCGTCGGTATGGGCCAACTTCATTCTCTCGCTCACGATGCGTCGCGCAAGCGAGTAGCCGTTGGTGTGAAGCCCGGAACTGGCCAGGGCTACCAGGACATCACCAGCAACCACGCGATCCGGACCGAGAACGCGGTCCTCGCTCACACACCCGACGATGAACCCCGCGAGATCGTAGTCCGGCGGCGTGTAGACACCGGGCATCTCGGCGGTTTCGCCGCCCAGCAACGCGCACTTGTTCTCATTGCAACCCGCCGCAACGCCCGCAACCACAGCCTCGACGACATCTGGTTCCAGCTTCCCGAAGGCGACGTAGTCCAGAAAGAACAGCGGTCGCGCACCCTGAACGAGGATGTCGTTTACGCAGTGATTAACGAGGTCGTGCCCGATCGTGTTGTGCCTGTTCGCTTCGATGGCGACCCGCGTTTTTGTGCCAACACCGTCTGCGGAGGCAACAAGGAGGGGATTCGAAATATCTGTCGGCATCTTGAACAGGCCACCGAACGCCCCGAAGGCGCCACGCACTCCAGACGTGTACGTTGATTCGACGAGTTTGCGAATCCTTTTCTTGGCGTCGTCGCCCGCATCGATATCCACACCTGCGGAGCGATAGTCCATCGGCGCGCGATTTGTCGTCGAAGGACTGCTCGTCGAGGACGAGCTCGGCCCATCCGTCACGCGCTCAAATCCTCTTCAAAGGCAACAAGCTGCTTGAACGCATGCACGCGGGTGTCAATTTCTGGTCGCGTCACACTCATCAGCCGCTCGATCGAAAACTTCTCGACTGCGAACGATCCCATCGCTGATCCATAGATAACGGCACGTCGCATGTTGGCGTCGCTCAGATCGCCGGTCCTCGCCAGATATCCGATAAAACCACCGGCGAATGAGTCACCGGCACCTGTTGGATCGAAAACTGTCTCGAGCGGATACGCGGGTGCAAAGAAAATGTTCTTGTCACGGAACAGGAATGCGCCGTGTTCACCCTTCTTTATGATGACATGCTTGGGTCCGTGCGCCATGATCCAGCGTGCTGCCTGGACCAGGTTTGACTGCTCGGTCAACTGACGTGCCTCTGCGTCATTGAGTGTCAGCAGATCGACATGCGCGAGTAGTTCGATGAGTTCAGGGCGCCGGCTTTCGATCCAGAAGTTCATCGTATCGGAGGCGACAAGCTTTGGTCTCTCAACCTGCTTGAGGACGGCGAGTTGCAGTCGAGGATCGATATTCGCGAGGAAAAGAAAGTCAGGCTTTGCAAATCGCGCTGGAATCTTGGGCTCGAAGTGCGAGAACACGCCAAGATGTGTTTCCAAGGTCTCTGCCGAATTCAGGTCGTGACGGTAGCGCCCGCGCCAGCGAAACGAGCTTCCGTCGACCTGTTCGATTCCGCCAAGATCGACGTGCCGCTTCTCCAGTTCGCGCAACCGGTCCATCGGGTAATCGTTGCCGACTACACCGACAACCTGCACATCGGTGAGATGACTGGCCGACGCCGAAAAGAACGTGGCGGAACCGCCGAGCACGTCATCAGCCTTTCCGAACGGCGTTTCAACGGAATCCAGTGCGACAGAACCAACGACGAGTACTGACATCAGATTTGAGTGAAGGTCATGCAGGGCGTCACATCCGCTCGGGTGCGGATATGCCGAGCAGCCCCAGCGTGTTGCGTATTACGATCTGTGTTGCGCGGGCAAGCGCCAGACGAGCGGTCATCACTGGCGCGGGTTCTCCGAGGACATGGTGCTTATGGTACCAGAGATGTGCGAGTCGTGCGGTGTCGAGTGCGTAGGCGGTAATGCGATGCGGCTCCAGTGCCTTCGCAGCGCCATCCACTTCTGCGGGAAAGTCGATCAACTGCTTGATCAGCTTCTGCTCTTCCGGCTCGGTGAGCACGCTCAGGTCAACGGAGGAAACGTCCAGCCTGTTCGCATCGATCTCGCCGACGCGAAATATCCCGCTCATCCTGGCGTGCGCCATCTGCACGTAGTAGACGGGGTTGTCTTCCGATTGACTTACTGCGAGGTCGACATCGAAAATCAGCGGACTATCACCCTTGCGCATGAGGAAGAAGAATCGAACGGCGTCGCGTCCGACCCAGTCGATCAGATCACGAACAGTGACATAGCTTCCGGCGCGTTTCGAGATCTTTACCTCATCGCCGTCCTTGACGACGGTTACCATCTGATGCAACGCATATTCGGGATACCCATCGGGGATCCCCATGTGCAACGCACGCAGGCCAGCCCGCACGCGAGTCGTCGTTCCGTGATGATCGGCGCCCTGAACATTGATCGCACGCGTAAATCCGCGCTGCCACTTGGTCACATGGTAAGCGACATCCGGAACGAAGTACGTGTACGTGCCATCGCTCTTGCGCATGACACGATCCTTGTCGTCTCCGTAGTCGGTAGTGCGCAACCAGAGAGCGCCGTCTTTCTCGTACGTCTGTCCATTGGCAATAAGTCGGGCAACGGTCTCCTGAACCTTGCCGTCGCTGTACAGACTGGACTCCAGATAGTAGGTGTCGAACTGAACACCGAACGCCTGAAGGTCGAGATCCTGCTCGGCGCGCAACGCACGAACCGCGAAGTTGCGGACGCCTTCGATCGCAGTGGCATCGTACCGGGACGCTATCTCCCGTATGTATTCTCCGTGGTAGCCACCCTCCGGAATGACGGCTTCGCCATCCCCCGCATCGATGTGCGCGCGGACGCTCAGCTCAAGATTATCAATCTGGACGCCAGCGTCGTTGTAGTAATACTCGCGCGAGACGTGCCAGCCCGTCCATTCGAGCAGCGATGAGATCGCGTCGCCGAGGGCCGCTTGACGTCCGTGGCCTACATGCAGCGGTCCTGTTGGATTCGCGGAGACAAACTCCACTACAACCGGACAGTGTTCACCCTCCGCCCCGCGCCCGAAGTTTTCATTCTCCACAACGATGTCTCGCACCGTATTCGCGACTGCCACCGGGTCCAGCCGGAAATTCAGAAAGCCCGGTCCAGCTATCTCGATACGGTCCACTCCGGCGTCGCCGAGGTTGATTGCGTCGCGCATAGCTTTCGCTATTTCAGCGGGTTTTCGCCTGAGCGGTCGCGCAAGCACCATCGCGATGTTGCTGGCCCAGTCGGCATGCATCGGATCACGCGGACGTTCAAGTAAGGGCTCGGTGTCTGAAGGCGCACCAATACTGAGCGCCGCACGTTTTAGTTCGGCGCGAATCCTGTCCGCGAAATTCACTCGGAGCCCTTGGGAGCGGCAGCCTTGGCCGGTCGGGCCGGCGTTGATGGTGTACTCGTGGCGGCGGGCTTCGACTCGGGCGATGGACTCGCTGTCGAACTGGCGTCCGACTTTGAGTCAGCCGGTTTCGAGGCTGCCTCGTTCTTCTCGTGACCAGCGGAGGCGGAATCACCGTTGGGAGTCGCGTCCGTCCTGCGACCCGCCGCAGTCTTCTGATCCTTCTTGCCGTCCTTGCCGTAGTCTGTGATGTAGAAGCCCGTTCCGTGGAAAACGAGGCCTGCACCAGCCGACACCTGTCGATCGGCTGGTTTACCGCACACCGGGCATGGCACTACCGTGGGAGCGGATGCCATCGAGCGGAAGAATTTGTCGAAATCGTGTCCGTCAGGACACGTAAACTCGTACGTAGGCACTTATGGGGAGGGGGTTGGTCCTGCTCTTCAATTTACGAAGTCGCCCGCCCTACCTCAACTACGCGCCGAGTTATGAGTGAGCGGGATTGTACGCGCCCCAGCATGCGGAGAGGGTATCTGAGATCTCTCCAACGCTCGCCCGGGCCTTCACAGCTTCGATAATCAGTGGCATCAGGCGGGCTCCGACATGCCCATCAACTCGAGTCCGGGCCTTGCCGCTTTCGGCGCTGCCCGACCGCCGTTGGTCACTCGCCGCCACACCAAGGGCCACCAGCGTCTCGGCCACGCGTAATTGATCGCGGCTTTCCCGAACTATTGCAAGCTTTCGCAATTGCTCGTGTTCCAGGGCCGAGTAATCGGGTGATGGGATTGCGGGTGGTTCGGCGCCGTCGGCAAACTTGTTGACGCCAACTATCACCGTTTCACCCGCTTCCACACGTAACTGGAACTCGTAGGCACTCCGCGCGATCTCTTCCTGGAAGAAACCCGACGCCACCGCACGCTCGGCGCCCCCAAGATCGTCCACCTTCTTGATGAGCGCCATCGCGCGGGCCTCGAGTTCATCGGTCAGCGACTCGATGAAATAGCTGCCAGCGAGCGGATCCGCGGTATTGGCGATCCCGGATTCATAGCCGATTATCTGTTGAGTGCGAAGTGCAAGAGTCGCGGCTTCCGCAGTCGGCAGAGCAAGTGCTTCGTCGTATCCGTTCGTATGCAACGACTGGGTTCCACCAAGCGTGGCAGCCAGAGCCTGAAGGGTGACGCGAACGACGTTGTTCAGCGGCTGTTGCGCCATCAACGTCACGCCGCCTGTCTGGGTATGAAAACGCATCCGGCAACCAGAGTCGTCGGCGCCGAAGCGTTCGCGCATGATACGCGCGTACATCCGCCGTGCTGCGCGAAATTTTGAGATCTCCTCAAAAAGATCGTTGTGCGACGCAAAAAAGAACGAGAGCCTCGGCGCAAACGCGTTTATGTCGAGCCCTGCGTCGATCGCGCGCTTCACGTACTCGATAGCGTTGGCAAGCGTGAATGCGAGCTCCTGCACCGCCGTCGCGCCAGCTTCCCGCATGTGGTATCCCGAAATCGAAATCGGATTCCACCGAGGTACTTCGTCCGCGCAAAAGCGAAACAGCTCCGCAATCAGATCAAGGCTCGGCCCTGGCGGATATATGTAAGTCCCGCGAGCGATGTACTCCTTGAGCAGATCGTTCTGAATCGTGCCTTTCAATTCAGAACGTGCGATGCCCCTTTCTTCTGCGACAACGATGTACATCGCGAGCAACGTGGACGCAGTTGCGTTGATCGTCATCGATGTGGAGACGGTTTCGAGCGGGAGATCCGCAAGCAACGCGTGCATGTCTTCGACGGTGTCTATCGCTACACCGGCGCGACCAACCTCGCCAAGCGCGCGTGGAGAGTCCGAATCGATTCCCATTTGCGTGGGCAGATCAAACGCTACAGAAAGTCCAGTCTGACCCCGTTCCAGCAGAAGGCGGAAGCGCGCGTTGGTTTCTTCGGCAGTGCCAAAGCCAGCGTACTGGCGCATTGTCCATAGTCGCCCGCGATACATGTTGGCCTGGACACCGCGCGTATATGGAAATTGACCAGGGTCACCGAGATCTTCTGCATAGTTCACAGCCGCATCTTCGGGCCGATACGCAACCTTGATCGGAATTGCAGAAGACGTCTCGCGACCGGACGTCGTCATTGGCGCGCGCAAAGGCGACGACTCAGGATCTTCGCGCACCTTCAATAGTGCAACTACGCCCGCTCGGCGAGCACCGGCTGCGACAGCATCATGTCGGCCGTAATTACATCGTTCTTGCTGCCAATGTACAGCGGCGTCCGTTGATGCAGGTCTGTAGGCTGTACATCGAGAATACGGATACTTCCATTGCTTGCAAGGCCGCCCGCCTGTTCAACGATAAATGCGAGCGGATTCGCTTCGTACAACAAGCGCAATTTGCCGCGCGGATTCTTCTCGTTCGCCGGATACGCGAACAACCCACCGCCGAGCAGGTTGCGATGAAAGTCTGCCACCAGCGAACCGACGTACCTCACGCTCATCGGCTCGCGCGCCCCGTCAAGGCCTCGGTATCTGCGCATCAAGGCACGAACATCATCGCTCCATACCTGCTCATACGAATCGTTCACCGACAGGTATCGGCCGTGCTCAGGAATCGAGATATTCGGATGCGACAGCAGGAACTCACCGATCTGTGGATCGAGCGTAAAGCCGTGCACGCCCTGCCCTGTCGTGTACACCATCATCGTGCTGGAACCATAGATGACGTACCCCGCGGCAACCTGTCGACGGCCGGGCTGCAACATGTCTTCCATTTCCCCGCGCGCGCCGCGTGTGATCTTGCTCAACACTGAGAAAATTGTCCCGACCGGAACATTCACATCGATGTTGGAAGAGCCGTCCAGAGGGTCGAACAAAAGACAGTACTTCCCGCACCGGAAGTTCTCCGGTATCTGGATAATGTCGGGCTCTTCCTCAGACGCCATGGCGCAAAGGCGACCACTATGGTCAAGCGCCTTGATGATCATGTCGTTGGCCATGACATCCAGCTTCTGCTGGATCTCGCCCTGGACATTCTCGTGCTCGGTCGCACCAATAATGTCCGCCAGACCGGCCATTCGCACTTTATTGGCGATCATTTTCGCGGCCAGGGCAATGTCATACAGCAGCCCGGACAGCTCACCGGTTGCATCTGGATACAGGTGTTCCTGCTCGATGATGTACCGTTCGATAGTTACAACGGACGTCGCTGTGTGCTTGACCATAAGACCTCCTCGGCGAACTGATCGGCCTCTGTTTCGAAACGGTTCCGCCCGTACCCCATGCGGATCGATTCCCAAAGGTAACGTATGGGGAATGTTTTGTCCCGCCGGAACTGTCGCACGTGTGCCAATTCATGCAGAAGAAGTTGCAGCGGGGGACGCTCGGCGGCAGCAAGGAAAACCGTAGTGCCAAGCGTGATGCCGGCAACGGATTTCTGCCCCAGGAACCAGCCGCCAATTCGGAGCGGAAGACCGCCTCGCCGCCAGGCGACTGTTGCCAGTTCGGGAAATGCCCGGAGGACATCCGCGGGGAGCCCGACCCGCGATCCGGTAGTCTCCCGAAGCAGCCGGCGTACAATCGCCCGTACTGGGGACTTCATGCGGTCCAGATGGTGAGGGACAGTGCAGCGACCGCCACTGTAATGGCACGGCCCGGAAATCTACTGACGCACGCCGAGACGAACGCCAGTGCCGCGATTATCGAGAGAACGACCGCGGCCGGCGAGGCCGAGATCGAGATGGCGGCGAATGGAACCGCCGCAGCGGTATGGGCGATTGACGCGAATGCTACCAACAGCGGATGCGCCGCAGCCGCAACAAAATGAGCGGCGGCGGGCCACGGCGACAATATCAGCGCAAGAAACAGCATTGGTTGAAGCATGGCT
>JBDTAW010000201.1:0-17112 GCA_039924445.1 Gemmatimonadaceae bacterium | reverse complement strand
AGCCGAAGGTGTTGTCCTTCGCACTACGCACCTTCTCGACGACCATCGAACCTTCGCCGCCCGCATTCTGAACAATCATGCGGATTGGCTCTTCGATGGCGCGACGGATGATGTCGACGCCGACCTGTTCATCGCGATCCGAGAACTTGAGATCCTTGAGGGCCTTCTGAGCGCGGATGAGTGCAACGCCGCCGCCCGGGACGATTCCCTCTTCAACTGCCGCACGCGTTGCATGCAGCGCGTCCTCGACGCGAGCCTTCTTCTCCTTCATCTCGCTCTCGGTCGCTGCACCAACGTTGATCACCGCGACACCGCCGGCAATCTTCGCGAGGCGTTCCTGCAACTTCTCACGATCGTAATCGGACGTGGTCTTTTCGACCGCGGCCTTGATCTCCTTCACACGACCCTGAATGGCGTCATCCGTACCGGCGCCGTCGATGATCGTGGTGTTGTCCTTGTCGACAACGATGCGCTTTGCACGACCGAGGTCTGTGACAACTGCGTTCTCGAGCTTGAATCCGACTTCCTCGGAGATCACCTGTCCACCTGTGAGGACCGCGATATCCTGAAGCATCGCCTTGCGACGATCGCCAAATCCTGGAGCCTTGACCGCACAAACGCGGAGCGTACCACGCAGCTTGTTCACCACGAGCGTCGCAAGAGCCTCGCCCTCGATGTCCTCTGCGATGATGAGCAACGGCTTGCTGAGCTGAGCTACCTTCTCGAGAATCGGAAGCAGATCCTTCATCGCCGAAATCTTCTTGTCGTGGATGAGAATCATGCCGTCTTCGAGAACGGCTTCCATCTTGTCCGGATCAGTGACGAAGTACGGCGATACGTAGCCGCGATCGAACTGCATACCCTCGACTGTCTCGAGGTTGGTCTCAAGGCCCTTCGCCTCTTCAACCGTGATCACACCGTCCTTGCCAACCTTCTCCATCGCTTCGGCAATGAGATCACCGATCTCCTTGTCGTTGTTCGCCGAGATCGTACCGACCTGCGCAATTTCCTTCTTGCCAGTGGTCGGAACCGAGATCGCGTGGAGCTCGTCAACAACAGCCTGAACGGCCTTGTCGATTCCGCGGCGAAGTGCCATCGGATTGGCGCCAGCAGTGACGTTCTTCAAGCCTTCGCGGAAGATCGCCTGAGCCAGCACGGTCGCAGTGGTGGTGCCGTCGCCGGCGAGATCGGACGTCTTCGTCGCGACTTCCTTCACCATCTGTGCGCCCATGTTCTCGAGCGGATCCGAGAGCTCGACTTCCTTCGCAACCGTCACACCGTCCTTGGTGATGGTCGGGGAGCCGAACTTCTTGTCGATTACGACATTGCGACCCTTGGGGCCGAGGGTGACCTTCACCGCTTCGGCGAGCTGATCCACGCCGCGCTTGAGCGCTGCGCGTGCCTCAGTATTGAAATAGAGTTCCTTCGCTGCCATTGTGGTTTAGTCTCCGGTTAGCCGATCACCGCGAGGACATCCGTCTCGCGGAGGATGAGCAGCTGGTCGTTGTGTATCGTTACTTCGGTGCCGCTGTACTTGCCGTAAAGAACCTTGTCGCCAACCTTGAGCGACATCGGCACGAGCTTGCCATCCTCGTAACGTCCCGGTCCGACAGCGACGATCTCGCCCTGCTGGGGCTTTTCCTTGGCCGTGTCCGGAATGAAGAGGCCACCGCGCATCTGCTCGGTTTCCTCGAGTGCCTTGATAACCACGCGATCCGCAAGCGGTTTCACGGTGGTGGCGGTCTTGTCTGCCATAGAGCGCCTCTATGTAATTTTGAGGGTGTGAAAAGTCACGTTAGCACTCACCGGTCGGGAGTGCTAACAAGTGTAACCTAATCATCCTCCAACCCCGGACAAGGGTTGGAAAACGTCCGATCAGTTGTTCGAAAGTATCCCGTGCGCCAACCGCAGGCCCTTCAGCGTCAACGCCGGATCGACTTCGTTGAAACTGGTGCAGAAGGCGCGAAAAGTCTCCGCCAGCCCTCCGGTTCCAACCACATGGGGGACGGCCGGGTGGGGCCACTCTGCCTTGATCCGGCCGATCAACCCGTCGATCGAGTCCGCTGCTCCAAACACGACTCCCGCGCGAATGCAATCCGCTGTATTCGTCCCGATTGCACGTGCTGGCGTCGAGAGCGCGGTGCTGGGAAGCATCGCTGTCTTCGCAAAAAGCATCGACGCCGATGTCTGCACACCCGGCTGAATGATGCCTCCGAAAAACGAGCCGGAGGCACTGACGCAGTCGAATGTGGTCGCGGTACCCATGTCCACGATGATGCAGTCGCGCTTGTAAATCTGACTCGCGGCAAGAGTGTTGACGATACGATCTGCACCTACAGTCGAGGGGTCATCCACGTCCAGCGTTATCGGCAATCTCGACTCGGGACTGATGACAAGCGGCGTAACGCCGAAAGCAACGTCGCAAGCGTCCACGACATGCTGTGTTTTTGTTGGAACGACCGAGCAAAGTGCGACTCCCGTCACACTCTCCCGCGCAATCCCCTCGGCGGCGACGAGTTGCAGCAGGAGTATCCGCAGCTCGTCGGCAGTTTGCGCAACAGTGCTGGTCAGGCGCCAGTGGGCGCGAAGGTCGGCACCGTCAAAGACGCCAGCCGTGGTCTCCGTATTGCCAATATCAATCGTCAGTAGCATGAGTTGTCCGGTCAGTCCGACTTCTGCAGGATCAGCGATCCGCTCCGCACCCGCGCAACGGAGTCGGCAAGTTCGACCAAAAGTTCGCCTGTAGCGGCGATTCCGACAACGCGTCCGCGGACTGGTTCAACGCACTCGCGTCCGCGGGCAAGGTCGCGAGCGGCGTACTCGTCCATCTCTTCGGAGCTGAGCATGCCGGTCCGCGCGGCGGCGGCCCTGAGTTCCGACATGAGCGCGCACAGAACGTCGACTCTTGAAGTGCCTGCCTCCAGCGCGGCGGCTGGCGACTGCTCCGGTGGCGGGTCCATGTTGACACCGAGCCCTATTGCAACCCAGTCGAGCCGCTCGCCGCGCCATCGCGCTTCTACGAGTACGCCGGCAACTTTGGCGTTCTCGACAAACAGGTCGTTTGGCCACTTGACGCGCACCGGTTCCGAAGTGAACGCATCGAGCGCACGCGCAGCGGCAAGCCCGATTCGAAGCGACAGAACATCGATCGCCGACGCATCGGGCGGACGCTCAATGAGTGTCATCCACACACCGCGCGGCGGCGATGTCCAGCGCTTCCCGTTCCGTCCACGTCCGGCTTTCTGCGAATCGGCGAGCACGACGGTTCCGGCTGCCGCCCCTTCAGTAGCCAGCGCATGCGCTTCATCCATTGTCGAACCGACGACACCGTAAAGCTCGACGCGCGCGACGGATCCGCGTCGAGCAAGCTCGTCCGCAGTAATCCCATCGTAGCTGTCGAGCCGACTGGACTTAGCCACCGCGTGCGAAATAGATGGCAAGGACGGCAGCTCCCAGCAGGACTCTATACAGTGCGAACACGCCGTATGAATGCCTGCTCACGTACTTCAGTAAAACCGAGATTGCAAACCACCCGCTTATCGCGGATGCACCGACTCCTACCAGCAACGGCACGTTCATTCCCGTCTCGCGCATCACATGAGGGACTTTGAGGATGACCGCTGCGGCGATGATCGGCATGCTGAGGAGAAAGCTGAATTTCGCAGCCGCATCGCGGTCCAGGCCTAGCGCACGCCCGGCAGTGATTGTCGACCCGGATCGTGACACCCCGGGGATCAGCGCAAAAACCTGCGCGCAGCCGATCACGATGGCATCTGTCCAGTTCATCGCGGCCATGGCACGATCAGCACGCGCAATTCTGTCTGCGAGCCACAGGAGGATTCCCAGGACTATCAGCGCGCATGCAATGAGTGCGGGATTCCTGAACGCGGTCTCCGCTTTCTTCTCGAGGAGCAGACCGAAGATTCCGCCCGGGATAGTAGCAACTATGAGGAAGGCTGCGCGCTTCTGTTCTACGGTAACGATCTTTCGCGTAGTTATTATCTCCCACGTCGCGCGGAGCAGCTCAAGCCACTCACTGCGAAAATACCAGATCACCGCGATCAGTGTACCGAAGTGAAGTGCGACATCGAATGCCAGCCCGGGATCTGGCCAATGGAATAACCACGGTGCAATGGCGAGATGCGCAGAACTGCTGATTGGCAGAAATTCCGCCAATCCCTGTAGAAGTCCAAGAATCAGCGCCTGAAATATTGTCGGCATCTGGTTGGGTTAGTGTGCGTCTGATGATTGCTTTACTGCCGAACGATAAAGCGCCTCGTACTGCGATACTACGTTGTCGAGCGCAAACCGCGCCCGCGCGTCTGCCGCACCAGCGGCGCCCATCTTCTCCTGAAGCGCCGAGTCTGCAAGAATCGACAATGCACCGGCCGCCATCGACTGAACGTCGCCGGGCGGATACAGCAAACCGGTTGTTCCGTTGGTTACCACTTCTGGAAGGCCGCCCGTGTTGGTTCCGATGACCGGCACACCCATCGCCATTGCCTCCAGGGCGCTCAATCCGAAGGATTCACTGACTGTCGGAATCAGAAACAGATCTGCGTTGGCGAGTAGAGGTGCAACTGCTTCGATCTTGCCCAGAAAGAATACCGAATCGAGTACACCGAGTGCGCGAGCTTCCTCCTCTGCCGCGGGCCGATCCGGTCCGTCGCCAACCATCACCAACACACTCGGCACCTCAGCCGCGACTGCCGCAAATATGCGGACCACATCGCGTACTCGCTTGACTGCGCGGAAATTCGAAATATGCATCAGCACCCTTTTTCCTTCGACGAAAGGGAGCCGTTCAGCCTGGCCGTACAGTTCGCGATTGTATACTGCGGGGTCCACGAAATTGGGAATGACATTCACCCGACAACCAGCGCAGCCAAACGCGCTGAATGTCTCTTCCCGCAGGAACTCCGATACCGCTGTTATGCGATCCGATTTCTCTATCGAAAACTTGGTAATAGCATGGAACGACGGGTCCTGGCCAACCAGTGTGATATCAGTCCCGTGCAGTGTCGTTACAACTGCAACGTCGGCATGCTCGGCACGGAGCATCTCGCGGGCGATCCATGCGCTGGTGGCGTGCGGTATGGCATAGTGGCAGTGCAGTACTTCAACGCCGTGCGCCTTGACTACTTCGTGCATCCGAACTGCAAGCGCGAGGTCGTACGGCGGATACTCGAATAGCGGGTACTGCTGCCCTACCTGTACTTCGTGGAAGTAGACGCGCGCGAGGAACGACGGCAGTCGGAACGGTTGCCGATAACTGATGAAGTGAACTTCATGTCCTCGAGCGGCCAACGCGATTCCAAGCTCCGTCGCTACTGCCCCGGAGCCGCCGTACGTAGGATAACACGTGATTCCAATCTTCATGGTAGTTGGTGCCTGAACCAGGTTCGCTGCCGCTTTGCGTACTGACGGGTGTCGATGATCGCGCGCTCGCGCGCGTAATCCAGTGAATACTCACCTTCGAGATGCCCGCGCATCAATCTGTATCCCGAGGCCTTCCACGCAATCGCGTCGCGCGGAACAGTGTGCATCAATTCCGAAACTTCCACTAACCAGCCGTCGTTGAGCATCTGATCGATCCTAGCCTCAATATGCTGCTTCAAATCCGGGCCCGGATCGACTATTTCGTATTCCGGCACCAAGGTGAATCCATCGACAGGTGGCTCATCATACGGCGGGTCGAATAGCGACTTGATATAGAAGCCCGTACCGCCAACGATCACCGGCGTCTTCCCAAGCCGTTCGGCATCCCCGATCCAACGCGACGCATCACGAGCCCACTGGTACGCGCTGTAGTGCTCGGTCGGGTCAACTACGTCCACGCCGAAATGTACGACCCTGGAACGCTCCTCAGGAGAGGGTTTGGCGGTTCCAATATCGAATTTTCGATAAATCTGACGACTGTCGGCCGAAATGACAGCAATGTCATCCGATTCGGCGGCTTCCATGACTCGTCTGGACTTACCCGCGGCCGTCGGACCAACTATTACGCGGATTTTACGCGCGGCCAAAACGACGGTCCACTTCGGCCCACGCAAGCTGCACGATAGTCGAGCGACCGTGCACGTCGTGAGCAGGAAGATTCGTGTCCCGGAGCGCTACGAATAGCGCACGCATCTCGGCATCGCTCAGTACATCGCCACTTTTCACGGCCGCCTTGCACGATATGGTGGCGACCAGGTGCTCATGTCGTCCGGCGGCAGCCGCAGCGCGGTCTCCCGTTAGCGACGCAAGCGTGTCACGCAAGCATCGCTCGGCATCAAATCTCGGGTGCGGTACCGGAACCGCGTGCACAATCAGCGAATTGCCACCAAACGGCTCGACCTCGAAGCCCAGTCGATCGAAATATTGCTTGTTCTGATCAAATGCTTCGAGCTCGAGTGCGGATAGCGAAAGTGTGAACGGAAGCAGGAGCCGTTGAGAATCCGCAGAGCCAGCTTCAAGATCGTGCATGAACGCTTCGTAAAGCACTCGCTCGTGCGCGGAGTGCTGATCTATGAGGACGACGCCGTCCTCATGCTCGAACATGATGTACGTTCGACGAAGTTGCGTGAGTGAAGGTATGCTGAGCTCGGCTCGCACTGTTTCCGGCTCAAACGGGTGGGCCACACCGACTGCTGTGCTGCTTTTCGCGTCGAGATCGGCGCCTGTGGGTCGAAATAGAGGCGTGTCGTCCGCCTGAGGAGCAAGTATTTCGCTTTCAACGATCTCCGGCCCGGGTCCCGATGATGCTATTCCGCCAAAGAACGATCGCCCAAGGGATGCGGAAGCGTCAAACGTGCCAAGTGCACGCCGCACAGCGCGCTCGACGGCACGTTCCACCGTCCAGCGATCCTGAAATCGAATCTCAGCCTTGGTAGGATGAACATTCACATCGATTGAATCACCGGGAACCGATAGTTCGAGGTAAAGCGCCGGTCGCGTACCCGCTGTGATCGTTGACCGGTAGGCAGCCTCCGCCGCACGCAGAATCCCGGTGTCGCGGATCGCTCGTCCATTCACCGCCAGGAATGTCCGACGTGTCGCTGTACCGACATTGGCGGGGCGTTCGACAAGCCCCGAGACCTGAATCGGACCCGCAACGTCATCGACGTCCAGCAATGAGTCTGCGTACTCGACTCCCCACATCGCGCCGATCCTCACGCGAAGCGATGGCGCTGGCGGTGCGCTTAGTGAACGGCGGCCGTCATGGGTCAGATCGAACCGGACGTCGCGCCGAGTGAGCGCGAGCGTCGTGACCACGTCTGTAATTGCCCGCCACTCCGACCGGGACCCGCGAAGAAACTTTGCACGTGCTGGCGAGTTGTAGAAAAGATCGGACACGCACACCGTCGTTCCATGACGTCGTTGCGTCTGCACAACCTCAGGCGTTGCACCGCCCGCCGCAGTGACACGAGTACCCGCCCCGTCACCTTGGGCGGTCTCGATTTCGATCCGTGCCACAGAGGATATCGCGGGAAGTGCCTCTCCACGAAAGCCGAATGTGCGCACACCGGTAAGATCGGCTGACGTATGGATCTTGGACGTGCCGTGGCGCGCAAGGGACAGAAGAGCGTCACCCGAGTCCATGCCAATGCCATCATCGCTGACACGCACCAACGCACGGCCGCCTTCCTTCACGATTATGTCGATCGCACGCGCACCAGCGTCGAGCGCATTCTCGACCAGCTCCTTGACGACTGACGCCGGACGCTCGACAACCTCGCCCGCGGCGATCTGATTGGCGACAGCACTGGGAAGAACACTGATTACGGACACGTACGCGCCTTGTCGGTCAACACATTGCCAGCGCAGGCGCATGCTGCGGCCGCTGCGTCACTCTTCCTCGTCCCCACTCTCGCGGCGGCGCCGGCCCAACAACAGAATCCCGAAGAGAATGACCGCTACGGCTGATGCTCCAATTGCAATGACCAAAGAATTATTCCGCGCAAGTCGAGCCAGCATCGGGAACGGCGTGTCGCCGATTGTATCACGCGGAGAAGTCGCCGTATCACTAACCGGGCCCGTAACTGGCGCCACGACCATGGGGATCGCCGGAGTCATTGCGTACTCGTACCGCCGGGAGGTCGGGTTGAAGAAGTCGTATCGCACCGCAGCCAGCACCATGTCCCCTGCAATTTTCGGAGTCACGACCCAGTCGAACTCCTTCGAACCTCGGACAACTGCGCCGGCCGAATCCCAGAAGACTCGCTCCTCACCTGTGACAACTGTCGCCCAATCGATCTGCAGCGGGGGCCGCGGCAGCAATCGCAGATTCCCCACACCCGACACTCGCATCGTAACGGTGAACGGATCCCCAATTTTTAGAGTCGAGCCGTCGGTTTTGAGTGTGTCGCGAAATTCGCCTACAGCGCCCAGGAATCCGACTGGTCGGCCTGCAATCGGCAATGGAACGGCTGTGAACTGCGCCGGTTCCGAATTCGTTGTGTAGTTGCGCTCGCTGCTGAAATAATCGTCGCCGTCCGGAAGTGCGTACTGAAGAGTTGCCGGGGGTACTGTATAAACGCCCGGCAGCAACGGGAAAATCGCACGATGATATGCGTAACGCCGGAAAGGGGCGCCATTGACGGTGACCGTCGACACAGCGCTTGTATCAAACGGAAAATCGTACAGCGTAACGCCCTGGACGTCGGCGGGAGTGAAAATGGGATTTTTCCGAAGCCGGCGTCTTGCGACTTCATCGACCAGCGTGACTGCGTCATAGTTCACCTGCTGACCGGCAAAGACGGTGTCTGGCGACACGCGCGTCTGAAACTGCACGGTGCCGATCTGAGCGAAAAGTAGAATTGCGACAATCACCAGTCTTTCCCGTGCGGAGGTGGTTGTGGGACGTTCTTCTGCTGTTTCCGTCCCTGCACGTTTTGCTCCTCACGTGCGGCATTGTTCAACACTGCGTCAGCCTGCTGTGTGCCGAGCCCGCCGCCGCCGGATGGCTTGGGCTGCGGAGCCTGTCCCCCGCCACCACCGCCTCCTCCACCGCCGCCACCACCACTGGCAGCCTTGTGAACGCGCAGCGCAAGCTCATAGTTCCACTTTGCGTCATTGTCGTCGGCAGAGAGCACCAGCGCGCGGCGATAGTGTGCGAGAGCGCTGTCCATCGGCACGGCGGCACTGTCTCCTTTCAAGTTACGCCCCGTAACAAGATACGCCCAGCCGGAATTGAACGTCGCGTCAAACGCGAGCTTGCCGTGGAGAGCCTCTACCGAATCGAGCACCGGCACGGCTGCGGCGAGTGAGTCACGCGCGAGCAGCGTCGTCCCGCGATTATACGCCAACCGCTCCGTACGGGAGCCGGGCGAGCATGCGACGAGCGTTCCGACCGCGACGATAGCGGCGCCCGCCAGCCGCCGCCGGGATCGCAATCCAAGCAGAGCATCGAGAAGTAGCAGCAACAAGGCGGGCGCGATGAACCACTGGAACCGCGGGGACAGATCGCGTCCAGTCTGGATCGCGTGTGCCTCCGTCTTGAGCGTCTGGATCGCGGATCGAACCGTCTGAGCCTTGTTTGCGGCGTTAGCTGGAACGAAAACGCCTCCAGCCGAATCTGCCGCGGCGCGAAGAAAATCCGGCTCATAGCGCGTAACCACGACCTGGCCGTTCTCGTCGCGCTTGAGCGTCGACTTTCCATTCTCCACAATCGGGATAGTCGAGCCCTGCGTGGTGCCGTAGCCGACAGTTATAACTTCAATACCGGCATCACGCGCCCGTTTGGCCGCCGTCACCACGTCAGCGATTGGCTCGAAAGCTTCGCCATCGCTCATCAGGACGATGGCTTTATTCCCGTTCCCCTTTCCCAGACTCAGGAGTGCGGTTCCCTGACGGATCGCGCTCGCGATGGAGCTGCCGGCTTCACCAACAACCGTGGGATCCAGATTGTCCAGGTAGAGCGCAATCGCACCGTCATCGGTCGTCAGCGGAGTCAGTATGTACGACTTGCCCGCGAAGGCGAGCATTGCAAATCGATCGTCGGGCGAGAGCGCGCGAATTTGCCGTACTACCTGCTTCATCTTGGCCAATCGCGACGGCTGTTCGTCCGTCGCCGTCATTGACAGAGACGCGTCCAGAGCCAGAACAATGTCTGCACCACTCCGATTTACAACCGTCTTTTCCTGGCCCCAGCGCGGCCCAGCGAGCGCGGCGCCGAGTAGTAGTAGTGCGGTAATGATCCTGATGTTGTGCCAGGGACCGCGACGTGTTCCGAGCGGCGCAAGTCGCGCCAGCATTGTCTTTGTACCGATCAGTGCCAGACGACGAATCCGCGAACGTCGCCCGATTACAAGCGCAACTGCGCCCGCGATCGGGAGCACGACCATGAATACGAGCGCCCAAGGCCATTCCAGGAACCTGATCATGGTAAAGGCGCTCTCACCGCAGCCATGCCGAGTTCCGTAAGCAAGGCGAGTATCGCAAGTCCCAGCGGCCATCGAAATAGTTCGCTGTATCGCACGTACGTAGTCGATTGAACCGGCGTCTTCTCGAGGGTATTGATCTGCGAATAGATATTCTGGAGCGCCGTCGCATCAACCGCGCGGAAATACCGCCCGCCAGTCATGCGCGAAATCGACGTGAGCAATGACTCATCGATTTCCACCGGCTGGTTCTCGTACCGCAAACCGTACACTCCGCGTCCAACTGGAACCGGCGCCATCCCTTCCGTCCCAACGCCTATGGTGTAGATCTTGATCCCGAATGCCGCCGCGGCACGCGCCGCTGTGAGCGGATCGATGTCTCCGCGGTTGTTCACGCCGTCTGTAAGCAGGATCATGACGCGCGATTTGCCCGGTGCGTTGCGCAACCTGTTGGCTGCAGTTGCGATGGCTGTACCGATGGCGGTTCCGTCTTCGAGTTGTCCCGCCTGCAGGTTATCCACCGCCTGCATGACGACGGGATAGTCGGTCGTCAGCGGCACCTGCGTCAACGCTTCCGCTGCGAATGCTACGAGTCCGATACGGTCAGACGTGCGACCCGCGATAAAACGCTTCACCGTTGCCTTGGCGACAGCAATTCGATTGGATGGCTGAAAGTCCTCGGCCAACATCGAGCTCGACAGATCTATTGCAAGAACGATGTTGATCCCTTCGCTTGTAACGTTCTCCGCGTGACCCACACTCCGCGGCCGCGCAAGCGTCACAACGAGGCTGACAAGCGCCAGGTTCCGGAGTAGAAACAGGAACCGCTCGATCGTCGAGCCCACGCGTGGTCCTCGACCCAGAGTCGATGTGCGTGAGAAAGTGATCGCGGGCGGACGACGTCTTCGTCTGAGAACCCACCATATCGGTAGCGCGAGGAGCAGCAATAGCGCCCACGGTGTAACAAACTCGATCGGCGGCAGGAAACTCATGCGGCGTCCGCCTTCGGGTTGCTCGCGGGCGAGCGGGATGCCGCAGCAGCCCTATCAGCCGCTGCACTCGCCGCCGCATTCGCCGCCGCAAGCGCCGCGGCCGTTTCATTGACAATACGTCGCGCTTCGGCTCCAATGGCAACCGCGCGCTCCACACTCGAACGCTCGCGCGCGAACTTCAACAGATCGGTCTCGTCCAGAATGGAAATCAGACGATCACCCGGGACAGCACTTGTCCGGTGTAGTGCGACCGCAAGCTCCCGCGTTGTTGCTGACCGAGCCAGCAGGGGTACGGTCGTCGCGAGATAAGCCCGCGCTACCCGAACCATCTCCACCGCGTAACGCTCCGTCTCGCCGGACTCCACGAGTCGCTCCGCGTCGATCCGGGCAAATTCCCGCTGCGCCAACTGCAGAGCGGTAAGACCACGCGTGGCTTTCCGACGCCATCTCCGCCACGCGTAGACAAGCAGCCCCAGAAGCGCCAGGATCGCGGCGGCTATCAGCCAGGGAATCCAGTTGATGACTGTCCCTGCGACAATGGGGCGAAATGGTTTTGGCTTTCTGAGTGCGGTGTCGAGCGGGAGTACCGAACGAACATAGACGGAGAATCCGTTCAGCGCAGCAATGCGTTCAGTTCCATCCGTCACAACTACAACGCTGTCCAACCCGAGCCGCTGTGATCCTGTATCCCATGCTGCCAGCACATAATTCATCGTCGCTTCGGTGAAACCACCGATGGTCGAATCAGTGCGCACGAATGAACCGGCAGAGTCCACCCGGGCGCCGGTGTCGGGACGAAGCGGAAATTTGACGTCGGTACCGAGCGGCACACGAACGCGAACGGTCGCAATGAAGTGCTGCCCGACGGTCGTAGTATCCGGGCGCACTGATGTACCCAACTGCACCTGAGCAGGCGAGGATGCCGCGTGAAGCAACGCAATAACGAAAGAGAAAAACCAGATCATCGGTGCGATCTTGCTCGAGTCTCGCGGGTCCTGAAGAACTTGAGCAACGGATCAATCACGCTACCGTCGGTCGTAAGCGCCACTTCGTCCACGCCCGCCCTGCGCAACACACGTCGGCGCGCCGCCATCTCCGCGCCAATGTGTTCTGCGTAAGCGGCCCGTACGCGACGATCGCTCGTATCTACTTCCAGAAACTCCCCAGTTTCCGGATCGCGCATGCGCGCAAGGCCCACATCCGGCAGAATCTGTTCGGCGGGATCGTTGAGCGTTACTGCTACGACATCATGCCTCCGCCCGAGGACCTTGAGTGCGTGCTCGTAGCCCTCGTCCTGAAAATCGGAAACAAGGAAGATCACAGTATGCTGTCGAAGCGTGCGCTGCATATACTCGAGCGCCGGATTGAGATCGGTCCCGGTTGCCTTCGGAACGAATGCAAGCAGATCGCGGACGATTCGCAGTACGTGTCGCTTTCCCTTCCTCGGCGGCACGACATGTTCCACACGGTCGGTAAAGAAGATCAAACCGACGCGATCGTTATTGCGTACTGCGGCAAGCGCGATTACCGCGGCGAACTCAGTCATCATGTCGCTCTTGAAACGAGCAACAGTGCCGAATCGCTCCGACCCGGAGATGTCGAGCGCCAGCACAATCGTCAGCTCGCGTTCCTCGACATAGCGCTTGACGAACGGACGGTTCATGCGTGCTGTGACGTTCCAGTCGATTGCACGTACTTCGTCCCCCGGAGTGTATTCGCGGACCTCCGCGAACTCCATTCCCTGGCCCTTGAACACGGACCGGTACTCGCCCGCGAAGAGTGCGTCCACAAGGCCACGCGTTTTGAGATCGACGCGTTTTACCTGCTTGAGAATCTCCGGAGATATCCGCTGTGGCGGAGCGGCCGGCGCCTCACGCGACGTTCCGCCGCGCTTCATGAAGCCAAACATTACGACTAAGGTGTCGGGATTGCGTCGAGAATGCGCGAAACGATATTGTCGCTCGTTACATCCTCAGCTTCCGCCTCGTATGTTATGAGAACGCGATGCCGCAGCACATCGGGTGCGATTGCCTTCACATCGTCCGGCGTCACATACGCGCGATCACGCAAAAAGGCCAACGCTCGCGAACCCTGCGCCAGCGCCAGAGTTGCGCGCGGACTCGCGCCGTACTCGATGAGCGGCGCCAAGTCACCCAGTTTCGCAGCCGTCGGATTCCTCGTCGCCTCAACGATATCCACGATGTAATCGACGATACGATCATCCATGTACAGCTCGCCAATTCGCTTGCGCGCAGCAAGGATGGCGGATGGCGTGGCGACGTGGCTCACCGGGATCTCGTCCTTTCCAGCCATGCGACGCAGTACTTCCTTTTCTTCGTCCCTGGTAGGGTAGCCTACATGCAGCTTGAGCATGAATCGGTCGATCTGCGCTTCCGGGAGCGGATACGTCCCTTCCTGCTCGATTGGATTCTGGGTGGCGAGTACCAGAAACGGTTCTTCGAGCGTATATGTTGTGCCGCCGATTGTTACCTGCTTCTCCTGCATTGCCTCCAGCAACGCCGCCTGGACTTTTGCCGGGGCGCGGTTGATCTCGTCTGCGAGTACGATATTGGCGAATATCGGCCCCTTCTTGACGGAGAATTTGCCGGTCGACTGATCGTACACCTGAGTACCAATCACGTCTGCAGGCAACAGATCCGGAGTGAACTGAATACGCTGGAATGACGTGCTGATCGTCTCCGCCAGTGTCCTGACGGTGAGCGTCTTGGCCAGTCCTGGAACACCCTCGAGCAACACGTGGCCACCGGTGAGCAACCCCACCAGCAGCCGTTCGATCATGTAGTTCTGACCTACAACACGCTTCCCTACTTCACTGATTACCGCGTTGACGAGTGCCGTGTCTTCCATTTGGTGGCTGTTTTACGAGTGAAGAAATCAGATCTGTTTCGCGCTTGTTGAGCGGGCGGCTGCTACCACTTGGCAACGAGCCAAGTCGAACCGGCCCGAAGGTAATACGCACCAGTCGTTCCACTTCCAATCCAAGCGCGGCGCACAGGCGCCGAACCTCGTGGTGCCGTCCCTCGGTAAGCGTTACTTCAAAATCGTAGTGCCGCCGACCAGGAATCGCATGGGCGGTCACCGAAACCGGATGCGCAACTCCGTCCTCGAGCTCCACGCCACGCATGGCTTCCCGCGCCGCAGCGATGGCGTCTCCGCGTACAGTCGCAACGTAAGTTCGTTCCACACCACCACTCGGATGCGTCAGCGCATTCGCCGCAGCACCATCCGTCGTCATCAACAGGGCACCTTCGGTCAGATAGTCCAGCCTGCCAACATATGTAAGTCCAGGGTGATCGGGCACCAGGTCAAAGACCGTCTGCCGCCCTCCCGGGTCACTTCGAGTGGTTACCACGCCCGTGGGCTTGTTCAGAAGGAGCCAGACTGTTTTTGCGGGAGCACCAATGCGTCGCCCATCTACAAGGATCTTGTCCGTCAACGGATCGACCACCTGTCCCACGGTAGCCACGGTTCCGTTGATAGAGACTCTACCCTCAGCGATCAATTCCTCGGCCTTTCTGCGCGATGCGACACCGGCGCGAGCGAGTGCGCGTTGCACTCGCATCGATTCACCCATCAGGACGCCTGCGGCAATGCCGGTCGGAGCGCGACCGTCAATTCGTCTGCACGAGGAAGCTCACCCAGATGTCTCAAGGCAAAGTGTTCCAGGAAGAGCGAAGTAGTCCCGTAAAGAAGCGGCCGACCCATTCCTTCTCCGCGACCAACAACATCCACGAGACCGCGCTCCTGCAACGACTTGAGAATCGCGCCAGCTCCGACGCCGCGAATGTCTTCGATCTCCAGTCGGCCAATCGGCTGACGATAAGCGATTATCGCGAGCGTCTCGAGCGCCGCTCCTGAAAGCCGCTGCGGTCGCGCTGCAAGCTGCGCGAGCTCGATCGCTTCCGTGTATTCCGGACGCGTGAGAATCTGCCAGCCGTCACTCACCGAAACGAGCTCGACACCATGGCCCTCGTTGTCGTAACGCTCGCGAATCTCGTCAAGCGCCGAGGCAACGCCAGCCGGCGTCGACTCCGGATCGAGCTGGGCAAGAGTGTCGGACGGTATCGGACGCGCGCTCGCGAAGAGCGCCGCCTCCAGCAGTCTAGCTAACGGTGTCACCACTCAACTCCATCGAAGCAAACGGTTTCGCCTGCGCGATACGCAGTTCGCCACTCTTCGCCAATTCCAGCAGCGCGAGCAGCACGGAAAGTACCTGCCATGGCTCCGCATCACGCGGCACGATGTCACTCCATCGCGCACGCGCACGCAGCGCCATCACGGCCCTGATTGATTTCATTGCGCCATCCACGTCGAGCGCGCGCGGAATCACGTCGTGCACCGCCGGGCGCGTGACCTGACGCAGTACGCGATCGACAGCTGCGAACAGATCGGCCAGGGAAGCCGCGAACGGGCGGTCGTCACGATCCACTGATTCCAGCTGCGCTGGAAAGTACGCGCGCGCAAAACGATTACGACGATCGTCTCCCAGTCGCTCGAGAACGTCCACGACTTCTCGCACCTGCTGATACTCCAGCAGTCTGCGAACGAGTTCGGATCGCGGATCCTCCCACGCCTCGAGTCCCTCGGGTCGTGGCAGAAGCATCTGCGCCTTGATTCGCAGCAGTCGCGCCGCCATCTCGAGATATTCCGCCGCGTCATCGATCGCCAGCCCGTGGATGCGCGCAAGAAACTGTTCCGCTATTCGCGCAATCGGTATGTCGTAGATGTCGACCTGTTCGTCGCGAATCAGCGAAAGCAGCAAGTCGAGTGGGCCAGAGAATTCCGGAAGCTCGACTACAAACCCCGTGTTATCCGTGTCTGTCGGAGTGATCGTACCGACGACTGCGTCGGCGCCACTCTCCATTTCGAGCGTTACATGAGACAACGGACCCCCGGCAATGCGAACCCACGAGAAACGCTGCAGAGAAACTGATTTCCGACGATCGCCGGATACAACCACCACATAAGCAGCGGGCCGCCAAGGAACAACAACGCGTAGATGATCAGCAGGCCGAAGCGACTGATCCGCTCATACGACAATGCCCAGGCCGGCGGCAGCACATACTTGAATACATGCGAACCGTCCAGCGGCGGGATTGGCAGCAGATTGAACGCAGCAAGAATCAGATTGATCCAGATGCCGAACACGCACATCTGCTGCAAAAGCGCACATGCTTGCGCCACCCTGGGGAAGGCGGTGCCCGGGAAATACAGCAGCGGGATAAGGATCGCGAACACCACCGCTAGTATCAAATTTGTGACTATGCCGGCCAGCGAGACCGCGATATCCCCCTTCTTGAAGTTGCGGTAATTCCGCGGGTTTACCGGGATCGGCTTTGCGCCGCCCAGTATCGGAGCATGGGCGATGAACAGGAAAATAGGAAGCAGGATCGTCATGAACGGATCGATGTGCTTCAGAGGGTTCCACGTGAGCCGGCCCAACTGGTAGGCGGTCGGGTCACCATTCTTCATGGCGACCCACCCGTGAGCGTACTCATGGGCCACCATCGAGAATAGTAGAACTGGGGCTATTAAGAGAAATTGCGCGAGGCTATCCAACTTGACTCAGTTATGGGGATTGTCTAATTTACGAAGCTAGTCGCGAATCGGAAACGCTTTCGCCTCATCGAGTTAACCAGCCCCGTCATGCCGAATATCGCGTCAGCGAAGAAGAATATGCGTAAGTCCCGTGCAGCGCAGGTGCGCAATCGCGCTCAGCGTTCCACGCTTCGTAC
>JBDTAW010000200.1:0-4715 GCA_039924445.1 Gemmatimonadaceae bacterium | reverse complement strand
GCACTGCCCTGCGGTGCTCGACCAATGCGTCGCGAATAGAAGTAGTACTGACCGTTGTAGTCGTTGTTGCGAGTTACGTTGCCGAACGCAAAGATATCAGAACCTTCCAGAAAGAACGGCCGTTTTTCTGGAAAGAACGTCTCGAATGCACTGAGATTCACGACAGCCGGATCGACTTCAACCTGACCAAAATCAGGGTTGACCGTTGCAGTGAGCGTCAGACCACTCGGCAATCCGTACTTGACATCGGCGCCACCAGAAAACTTTGTGTCGTTGGTCTTGAAGAACGGATTTGCTTTATCTCCCGGCGCGCGCGTGAGGCCCGCACTTACGTAAGGGAGAAGCTCCAGCCGCTGCGGTGATGGAATGCCGCTGATTCCAGTGAGTTGGCCAAACGTGGAAACAAAACCGGGACTTTGCTGGGTCCAGGGGGCCCAACTGTCGCGTTCATCGCGACGCGCGATGTCGCGCATGATCTGGATGTCCCAGGTCCGGCCACCGACCGGCTCTGACGAAGAAAATCGAAGCTGCGATAACGGGATCCGATATTCAGCCACCCAACCAAGCGAGTCGACGCGTGTGGCGACATCCCACACTGCATCCCAGTTCACATCCTCATTGTTGTCGTTGTACTCGAGGACGTCCTTTTTCACTCCTAGCGGATTTACGGAAAAGCGATACGCCGTGCGATGATCGAAGTATGTGCCGACCATCACATGGATCCAGTCGGAATAAATCCCCACCGCGTCTCGGCGCGCAAGTTGTGCTGCTATGAGTTTTGGTTGTGAATCGTACATGCGCACACCGACGTACAGTGCCTGGTTGTCGTATAAGACTCGGACCTCGGTACGATCTGGTGGGATCTCCTTCGAATTTGGGAAGCTTTCCATGAAGTGGTCAGCGACCGGCGCGTTAGCCCAGGCTGGCTCATCGAGCACCCCGTCGAGGTGTATTGGGCCGGTGGTGCGCACCGCTGTCATGGATCTAACGCTCGCGACTGGCGCCGGAGTTGGCGCCGGCGTCGACGTAGTTGAGCCAACCGCTTGCGACGATAAAGAAGGCGCAACTCCAGCGATAGCGAGCGCGAGCGCGACGACCGAAGAGATCCGAGCGTTCATACTGTTGAATTGAGATAATGGCATATAGAAAAGCCCATCGCGAAGGATGGGGTGCTTGAATTGTATCCAGTGGCCTTTATTGGATGATCACAGGAGTGGAATGGTTTGCTAGCACCATTCCGATGGTGCGGCCGACGCGGTCAGGCGAGGGTCGGACTCCGCTTCCAAAGTCCGCTCTTCCAGATGGCTGCCATCGCCACGCCGCGCGCGGCTGCCGTCAGGACTATCACCCACCAGACTCCGATTATTCCAAACTGAGCAGCGGCCCAGATGGCCAACGGAACGCGGAGTGCCGTCAGCGAAGTCGAAGTCAGCATCGGTGGCAGCGTAGTTCCGGCGCCGCCGAGCGCGGCCTCAAGCACAATTTCGGCACCGAGGAACATATTGGAAAGCGCGCTGATGCGGAGATATTCCGCACCGATCATCTGCGTCAGCGGGTCGTTCGTGAACACTGCAGCGAAATCCGGCGCGATCGTCAGCTCGAGTACGCTCAGGATCACCGCTGGTATCATCACGTAGCCAACTGTAATCCATCCGCTGTGTTCGGCTCTTCGCGGCTCACCGGCGCCGAGGTTCTGGCCAACTATTGCTGCGACTGCCGCGCCAAATCCGAGACTGATCGTGTACAGCCAACTCTCTACGCGATGACCAATGCCGAGCGCGGCCAGAGCAGCGGTTCCAAAAGGAGCAATGCTGCGCGTGAGCACAATATAGATCAGCGAGAAGACCACACCTGTCATTGCCGTCGGAAGGCCGACGCGCGTAATAGCGGCGATTGTTTTCGCACGTACGCGTCCGAATTCCACCATCCGCCGTTTGCGCAGGACCACTACGCCGATTCCGAATGCAAGTGTACGTGTAATTGCGGTGGAGATCGCTGCACCTTCGATCCCCAGTTTCGGCACCGGACCCAGTCCGAGTATGAGGATAGGATCCATGATCATCGTCACGGCGATCGAAACGCCAAGTATCGCGAGCGGGGTGCGAGTGTCGCCGCTCGCACGAAACCCCGCATCCACGGCAAAGAATCCGAAGAAGAGCGGAGCGCCGATGAGATAGGTTCCGAGATATCGACGTCCAAGTGCCGCGACTGCAGGCCCGACGTTCATCGCTGCGTACATGTGATCCAGTGTCAGCGCACCAGCCACCGCGACGAGCGTTCCGAGTACGATCGAGTACAGCATCGCTTCACCAACTACGCGAGCGGCTTCTGCTGGATTGCCTTCGCCATGTCGCCGCGCGGCAACTGCCGTAAGACCGATGCTCACGAGTTCCGCGATCGAGATGATCAACCATATCCAGAAGACACTGGCGGTCGCGGCAGCAAGTGCCACTGGACCCAGATAACGACCGATCCAGAACAGGTCCACGGTGAAAAACAGCGTCATCAGCAGCGTAGATGCGACAGCCGGGAGTCCCAGGCGCAGAATCGTGCGCGATAGCGGCTGACGCACGAGGAGCGCTGCCTCCCACTCGCCGGTCACTGTGAGCTGCGGGACGCCTTCCTCGTGCGATTCGAGGAGTATCGATGGCTGATCGGGCACGGGCATTGCCCAATCTATTGGCCACAGGAGGTACTGATGAAAAAAGATGATCCGTACGGAGACGGCGGCGGCGCCCGAGCAGGCAAGCCCGATACGCCTCAGCGGGACAACAAGGGCCAGGGCAGCCTGGGAGCCGGGAAGGAAGCAACGGGGGGAGTCGCGAAGGACGGCGACGGGAAGACCGACAAGAGGAAGTCCGCTACCCGGGCGAATCTTGCCACGGAATCCGATCGGAACTGAAAACGCCGAGGAGATCTGACGGTTCAGCCCTGCCGCGGCGAATCCATCGGGCATGGGCCTGCTGGATTCGCCGCGGAAGGTCCGGCCGGATCGGGTAAATTTCAGGAGATGCTTGCTCCGTCAGGAATTCATCACGTCACCGCGATCGCCAGCGATCCGCAGCGCAACATCGACTTCTACGCCGGAGTCCTCGGGCTGAGGCTCGTGAAGCGGACGGTGAATTTCGACGACCCTACCACGTATCATTTCTACTTTGGCGATGAGGTAGGCCGGCCCGGCTCGCTGCTGACGTTCTTCCCGTGGCCAAACGCTCGACGGGGACGGCAGGGTGGAGGCCAGGCGGCGGTAGTCTCGTTCGCGATAGTACCGAGCTCAGTGGGATTCTGGCTCGAACGACTGCTGAAACAGGGCGTGGAGTTCGAGCAGCCCGTCACACGATTCGACGGTGAGCGCGTCATTGCGCTGAAGGATCCAGACGGCTTGCTCCTGGAACTGGTTTCGCATCAGCGTGTGGAGCAGCTCGAGTCAATCGTGGACACCGGGTCCGACGCTCAGGTGCCAGCTGTACACGGAATACGTGGTGTGTATTCCGTAACGTTGTGGCAGGATGGGCATCAACAGACTGCGGAGCTCCTGACCGGATCACTCGGATTCAAGCTGGCGCGCGAACAGGGGAGCATCTTTCGATACACATCGAACGATGGAAGTCCGGGTTCGATTGTCGATCTCCGGATTGTTCCGGGAATGTGGCCGGGAGTCAGCGGCGCCGGAACCGTACATCACGTTGCATTTCGCGCAGACTCGATCGGCACGCAGTCGAGCGTGCGGAGTGAACTGGAGACACTCGGCTTCAACGCTACGCCGCCGCTCGACCGTGAATATTTCACGTCGGTGTACTTTCGTGAGCCTAGCGGAGTTCTTTTTGAAATTGCCACTGACGGGCCCGGATTCAGTATCGACGAGCCAGTCGAGACACTTGGCCGCAGTCTCATGCTACCACCATGGCTCGAACCCCGCAGATTCGAGATCGAGGCGCTCCTTCCCAACATACACCTCCCGCTGGACCTTCCTGGACCGAATGCGTGACACGCGTTCGCATTACAATCTTTGACCAAATAGAGTTTCGTTAAGATGACAGATATGACACCGGTAGAACTGGAGAACGCTTGCATCGATGCAATTCGCGTTCTGGCAATGGATGGCGTACAGAAAGCGGACTCCGGACATCCCGGGACACCGATGGCGCTCGCGCCGCTTGCATACGTGCTGTGGACTCGGCATCTCAAATACAATCCTGCTGATCCGCACTGGCCCAACCGTGACAGGTTTATCCTGTCGTGCGGTCACGCATCAATGCTGCTGTACAGCACATTCTATCTGACCGGATATGACGTGTCGCTTGATGACATCAAGAGTTTCCGCCAGCTGCATAGCAAGACACCGGGCCATCCCGAATACGGTCACACGCCAGGTATCGAAACAACGACTGGCCCACTTGGCCAGGGTTTCAGTAATGCCGTGGGCATGGCTGTAGCCGAAGCGCACACTGCGAAGATATTCAACCGTACGCAGCGCATCATCGATCACTACACTTATTTCATCGCGAGTGACGGCGATCTCATGGAAGGTATTTCCAACGAGGCAGCTTCGTTCGCTGGTCATCAGAAGCTGGGGCGGCTGATCGGCTTCTATGACGACAATCACATCACGATTGAAGGCAGTACCGAACTGACCTTCACGGATAACACTCGACTCCGGTTTGAGGGTTACGGTTGGCATGTGCAGTTTGTAAGCGATGTGAAGGACCTGGCAG
>JBDTAW010000199.1:0-4348 GCA_039924445.1 Gemmatimonadaceae bacterium | reverse complement strand
TGAAGGCGAACTGAAGGCGATCTACAACGAGGGCGCTATCCACTCGTGCCTGTGGATTGGGTCCGAAGTTGAAGGCAGTGCATTTTCGGGACCCGGTTTTCCAGAGACTTCGGCGACGAAGCCGCAGCCGCTTACTAGATTTCTTGCCATGCTTCGTCGAGCTATTCGGACCCTCTTCAGCGTGTTGCTGATCCCAGCCCTGACCGGCGTCGGCACGTCCTGTACCACGATGGGTTCGTTGGCCGCGGCGTCTGCTGGACTGATGGCCGGCGTTCCGATGGCCAGCCACGCAGTCGACTCACGCTGTGATGAAGGGGCCTCCGGCCCGGCTGGCTCATCGCAGCAGCCACGCCACCAAACCTCGACAGGGGCAAACTGCTGCCCTGTGCTCGCTGGCTGCAGCGCCGTGGCCCTCCCCGCGCTGATCGCAGCGCCGAGTCCAATTGTCGAGATCGTCGCTTCAATTCAGTTGGCGCCTGTGCAACTGCCGATCGGCTGGGCAGTGGCTCCGGAACCGCCGCCTCCCAAGGCGTAGCCTCCGCGGTTGCGCGCCAGACGGATTCGCATCGCGCGTATCGCGTCACTCCGTAGCGACGACATCCCGCTACACACGCAGAAACTTCTTCGCGTGACCAAAGAACATGGATTCCCGCTTGCGCGGGAATGGCGTGTGGTATGGACCTGATCCGTTATGCCTTCAATAAATCAGATCGTCGCAGTCACAATCGTTGCGTCGATCGCCTCGGGGTAAATAGATGCAGCTTCTTTCGGGATTCCTTTTACCGACCATGCACAAACGTCTTCGACTCGCATGGTATGCAACGCCGCGCGCTCGACCACGGATGGCAGTACGTATGCGCTCACTGTTAATTGGCTTCACCGTCGCTGTCACGATTGGGTCGCCGGCGCTGGCACAACACAGTCATCCAGTACCAACAGATTCCGTGCAGAAAAGATCGGCACCGGACAGTATGACACGACACTCTGGTATGCCGGGCATGAGTGACATGCAGACTGCGACGGATACGAACCATTCGGGCATGACAGATATGTCGATGGGAACGGCGCCGCTTGGCATTCCCATGCAGCGCATGGGCTCCGGGACGTCATGGTTGCCGGACGCAACAACGATGCACGCATCACACAGCATGCTGGGAAGTTGGGCGATGATGCTCCACGGAGTTGCATTTCTGCAGTACGACTATCAGGGAACAAAGCGCGGCGACTCGCAGTTGGGGAGCGTGAATTGGGGAATGCTCATGGCGAGTCACGATCTGGCGGGCGGCCGACTCAGCCTGCGCGGAATGGTGAGTGCAGAAGCGCTGACTGTTGGCTCGCAGGGATATCCGTTGCTGCTGCAATCTGGTGAGTCCTATCGTGGCAAGCCGCTGTACGACCGGCAGCATCCACACGACGTCTTCATGGAACTCGCGGCGATGTACGATCACGCGATTGGTGATAACCTCGCCGTATCAGTTTATGCTGCACCGGTAGGGGAGCCGGCGATCGGGCCGGTTGCCTTTCCACATCGAGCGAGTGCGGCGAATGATCCGCTCGCGCCGATATCTCACCACTGGCAGGATGCTACGCATATCTCGTTCGGCGTTCTCACAACGGGTATCTACACTCGTACCGTCCGGCTTGAAGCATCAATCTTCAACGGCCGCGAGCCGGATGCAGTACGAACAAATTTTGATTACAACGGGCGCAGCCTGGACTCATACGCCGGTCGTCTGACTGTGAATCCGAACGAGAATGTGAGCGTCTCCGGGTCATACGCATACCTCAAGAGTCCTGAGCAGTTGAACCCGCTGGAGTCCTTGCATCGCATCAGTGCGTCGGTGCTTTATGATCGGAGTTTTCGCGGCTTGGGCGACTGGTCGAGCGCCGTCATATACGGAGGAAACAAGCATGCTGGCGAAACGCGTATCTCAAACAGTCTCGTAACCGAGTCCAATCTCAACCTGGACCAAAGTAACACCGTGTTCGGGCGCGCGGAATTTGTTGAGAAAGGTCCGGAAGACTTGCCTGTGTCGGGAATGATACCTCCACTACCCGCCAGCGAGGCACCGCCATTTCGTTATAATGTGGGGGAACTGACGCTCGGTTATGTGCGTGAGGTGGCGCCAATGCACGCTGGGAGTCTGGGAATTGGTGCCGCTGGCACGATCAATTTGATTCCAGCTACGTTGAGGAGTACATACGGAACGCGAACGCCAATCGGCATCACAGTTTTTCTTCGCTTGCGACCGGGGATCATGAATTTGCAAAGTCATGCTGGACAGAAGGCAGGCCATGACCACCAGATACCCGCGATGGGAACCATGTCGGGAGCGATCCGATGAAACTTCACAGTGTGTTGGTGATACTGATATCGATAGGTCTGGTCGCCTCCCCGCGCGCTGCATTCGCCCACGCGCGACTTGTGAAGAGCGCGCCGGCGGCTGGGGCAGCGATTAACCTGTCGCCGAAGCTGATTCAACTGTGGTTCAGTGAAGCGCCCGAAGCGAGACTTACAGTTATTTCCGTTACTTCCGCCGACGGCCGCATCATTCGGTTGGAGCAAACTGCTGCTGTTCCCGACACGGCCGTCTCGGTCAGGAGTATCATCGATGGAGTGCTCGCTCCTGGCGTTTACACCGTGGCATGGCGGACAGTTGCAGCGGACGACGGGCATCCATCAAAAGGCAGTTTCAGCTTCACAGTAGACGGCGAAGTCGCCGTAGCAGGCGCACCGATGACAGCGCCGCCGGCTCAGACCGGCGCGGCAACCGGCGCGGCAACCGGCGCGGTAACCGGCGCGGCAATCGGTGCCGCGAGTACTGCTGTGCCGACTGCCACCACTGGCATCGGCGTTGAGTCTCCGATCTACGTCGTGGTCCGATGGTTGAGTTTCATTGGGCTCGTCGTTGTTATCGGGGCAATCGCATTCAGGCTGCTCGTTGTGCCACGTATTGGCGCGGCGGCACCCGAAGCGTTTGCTGCGATCCTGATCCCTCGACTTGCTACGCTCGGCCTCATCGCTGGTGGCGTGGTAGCAATTGCCGCGATTCTTCGCCTGTTTGCTGAGCAGTCGGTAATGGCAGCCTCGGTGAAGCTCGGTGTTGCTGATATTGTTCTTCACACAGCCTGGGGCAGCGCGTGGTTGCTGCAGGTCGGAGCCGCAATCGTCGCGTGTGCGGGGCTCGTGCTGGCACGTCGCCGCTCAGTTGTTGGTTGGAGTGTTGCTACTGCGGCCGTGATTATACTCGGAATAACTCCCGCACTTTCTGGACACGCGGCCAGCGTCGCTCATTGGCGTATGCTCGCCATCGCGACCGACTCGCTACACGTTATCGCGGCCGGTGCGTGGCTGGGATCTTTATGTGCGCTTATGGCTGTTGGACTACCGACTGTCGTACGTTTTAAACAGACCGGATCGACTACGGGTGTAACCAGTCGACTCATATCCGATATGGTAAACGCGTTCAGTCCTGTCGCGCTCACCTTCGCGACCGGCGTCGTGGTGACAGGTCTCGTTTCGGCGTGGCTGCGGCTTGGCTCGATCTCCGCGCTCTGGACTTCGTCTTATGGTATTGTTCTGATAGTGAAGCTCGCGCTGGTCGGCGCCGTCTTTGCTGCTGGGGCTTTCAACGCGTTGCGCATGCGTGCGGCGCTGTCGCATGCTGCTACTGCCGGCTCGTTCCCGGGGGAACACGCAGCAGATAGCGCTTTGTCGAGCGCGGGGCGGCGGTTCCAGAGATCCGGACAAATCGAGCTGCTTTTCGGTGCGCTGGTTATTGCCGTTACGGCAGTACTCGTGGCAATCCCTACGCCGCTGCACTGACCAGCCACCTTTCTGCCGTGAACACCGGATGAGTGATGCATTCGATCTGATCGTAGTCGGAACTGGTGCTGGTGGTTCCCCATCCGCGTTGAAGTGCAGTGCTGCGGGATGGCGCGTTGCTGTTGTCGATGACCAGCCTTACGGCGGAACCTGCGCCAACCGTGGCTGCGATCCAAAGAAGGTACTTGTCGGAGGTGCCGCACTGATCGACTGGCATCGACGCATGGCTGGATTCGGTCTCGAAGGCTCCGCAGTAATCGACTGGCCCGCGCTGATGCGCTTCAAGAGGACATTCACGGCGCCAGTTTCCACGCGTACCGAGAGAGCGTTCGAGAAATCCGGGATCGTGACGTTTCACGGAAGTGGTCGCTTTACCGCGGTTGATCAGATGGTCCTCACCGCCGCTGATGGCAGCACGCGGGAGATCAAGGCGACACAATTTGTCATCGCGAGCGGGGCGACGCCTGTGCCGCTCGACATTCCGGGTGAGGAGCACGTGCGCACGAGCACCGACTTTCTGGA
>JBDTAW010000198.1:0-9823 GCA_039924445.1 Gemmatimonadaceae bacterium | reverse complement strand
GACCTTCGGGCTCGGTCATCCGTCAGACCGGCATGCTACCATAAAGAATCCTGCCGTGCTGGCGTGGAACTTGGAGCGCGGAATATGCAATTTAGCGTCATTGGAGCGGTTGCGTTTTAGACACGCGCCGCGGCCCACGGTTTGCGCGACTATTCGATTCGCCGGTTTACCGACCTTCGTAATAGTGGCGCTCCACCAAGATTCCGACAATACCATCATGGCACAACGTCAGACAATTCCCGTTCTTCCTCTCAGGGGGACGGTCATGTTCCCCGGCCTCACCTCGCCCGTCTCGGCGGGGCGCCCAGGAACTCTACGGGCGATCGAGTCTGCTCTCAAGGCGGATCGGCTCGTTTTTGCCGTAGCTCAGCGCGACAATAGCGATGAGCCGACGGCCGACATTCTCTATTCAATGGGCGTCATCGCCCGCATAGGCCAGATCCAGCGCGGACTTGGGGGCGTCCAGCTTCTCCTGCAGGGTGAGCAACGCGCCACTGCGCTACAGTACACCACCACCGACGGCTTCCTTAGCGCGGTCGTAGTCCCAGCCGAGGAGATGAACCCGGTCGAGGAGAACGACGCGGCCTTTGAGGCGCTCGAAAAGGAAACCCGCGAACGTGCCGGCGAGCTTGGCGAGAAGCGCGGACTCCCTGAGGAGGTCGTTCACCAGGTCCTGGAATCCGTAACCGAGCCCGGACGTTTCGCCGATCTCGTGGCTGGCTATATCGACCTGCCAGTAGCAGAGAAGCAGGGTTTGCTCGAAACGCTGAGCGTCGAGGAGCGGCTCCGTCGCGTCCTGGTACAGGTTCAGCGCCAGATCGAGATGCTCGAGGCCCAGGAGGACATCAAATCGCAGGTCCAGGAAGAGCTGGGCGAGCGGCAGCGTGAGATGTACCTCCGCGAGCAAATGAAGGCGATCCAGAAGGAACTCGGCGACGAGGATTCGTCTCAGGAAGTCACCGAACTTCGGGAAAAGCTCACGAAGCTGAACCTCACGAAAGAAGGTCGTGCTGAAGTCGAGCGCGAGCTCGGACGCCTCGAAAGAGCCGGTCGAGAGTCGATGGAGGCGCAGGTAATCCGGACGTATCTGGAATGGATAGCGGAGCTTCCATGGAACGATCGCTCGAACGATAACCTTGACCTGAAACATGCGTCCGCAGTCCTGGATGAAGACCATTACGGCCTCACCGACGTGAAGGATCGCGTACTCGAATTTCTGGCAGTGCGCCAGCTTCGCGCCAAGCAGCTTGCAGACGAGGTCAAGGAAAATGGCGGAGTCCCCGCGGAGAAACTTCGCGTCGAGAAGGACGAAGCAACGCCATTGCTGAACGAAGACGATGAAAGCAAGCCAATTACTGACGAGAAGGAGGTCAAGTCGCGCGCGATGGCGAAGGGACCAATTCTTCTTTTCGTTGGGCCTCCCGGAACCGGAAAGACGTCGATCGCGAAGTCGATTGCGTCGTCGCTTGGTCGGGAATACGTACGCATCGCGTTGGGCGGCGCGCGTGACGAGGCTGACATTCGCGGTCACCGTCGCACGTACGTCGGCGCAATGCCGGGCCGAATCATTCAGGGAATGAAACAGGCCGGCACCAGGAATCCTGTCTTCCTGCTGGATGAGGTAGACAAGCTTGGCGTCTCATATCAGGGCGATCCATCATCTGCACTTCTCGAAGTGCTGGATCCAGCCCAGAACGATTCGTTCACCGATCACTATCTCAACATCCCGTTCGATCTGAGCGAGGTGCTGTTCGTAGCAACCGCGAATTTCATCCAGAACATTCCGGCCCCGTTGCTCGATCGCATGGAAGTCGTGGACTTTGCCGGATACACCGAGCGTGAGAAGGCTGAGATCGCGAAGAAGTATCTGCTTCCGAAGCAGCTCGAGGAGAGCGGACTCAACGACAAGGGCATCGAGTTCACGGACGATGCCGTGATGTCGGTTGTGTCGAACTACACGCGCGAAGCTGGTGTTCGCCAACTCGAGCGACAGATCGGAGCCGTCGCACGCAAACTTGCGCGCAAGATCGCAAGCGGCGAAGAAGTACCTGCGAAGGTGGACGAAGGCGAAGTGCGTACGCTTCTCGGCAGACCCAAGGTGCACCCCGAGCATATCCAGGCGCAGAATGAAGTTGGAGTCGCGACTGGTATGTACTACACGCCGATGGGCGGCGACATCATGTTCGTCGAGGCGTCGATTCGTCGTTTCTTTGGAAGCCGGAGCAGTGACTCCAGTGAGAAATCCGGACCGGGTGGTGCGGTGTCGCTAATCCTCACGGGCCAGCTTGGCGATGTGATGAAGGAATCGGCGCGCGCAGCATTCACGTACGCGACCAACAACGCAGCGCGTCTCGGAATTCCGAATGACAGGCTCGGATCCATCGAAGCGCACATCCACGTTCCGGCTGGAGCTATTCCAAAGGACGGCCCAAGTGCCGGACTGGCGATAGCTACCGCACTCGTCTCGGAGATGAGCGATCGACCCGTCCGTCGCGACGTTGCGATGACCGGCGAGATCACGCTCCGCGGTCGTGCGCTACCAATTGGCGGCTTGAAGGAAAAGGTGCTCGGAGCGCATAGAGCCGGCATCAAGCACATCATTCTGCCAAAGGCGAATGAGCCTGATATCGAGGACATTCCGGAAGAGGTGCGTTCGCAGCTGACTTTCCATCCGGTCGAGAACTTGATGGAAGTACTGCAGTATGCGCTGGAGCCTGAAGAGGCGGAGCCAAAGTTGGCCGCGGCGTCGTAGCAGCGCCGTCATCCCAGAGAAAGCGGAGATCCATTTTCGCCTGGAGCGCGATGTGTATGTAGAAGGGGGACGCGAAGATCGCGCCCCCTTCTACATGTAGCTAGCAGTCACTCCGTTCCTCTCGAACGGTCGTACGAAAGAGAGTTCCGGGAGCTGACTCGCGACTATCGCACGTATTCGTACAGGCCTACGAGGCCCACCGCTACGCCACCGAGCGCGACTGCTGTTCCGGCGCTGTCACCGATGAGCAGGCCAGCGACCAGGGCTGCGCCCCCAACTGCCATGAGGGCAACGCCTTCTCCCTGATGGAGTCCTGCGGCTGCGGCGCTGTTGACTACTAGCGGGGCGTTCGCGTCGGCCTTTACCTGGATACCGGCCACGTCGGACCGGACCATCGACGGGGCGACCGTCGGTGCAGTGGATACAACTGGAACAGGCGAAGCAGGCGCCAGAGCAGTCGCGCTCTGAGCGAAGGCAGCGGCTGGTACCAATAAGGCGGCAAGGGCGAGCGAAGCAAACCGGTTTATCATGGATTTCCTCATTTTCGGTGGGTGTGCGGTACAGTGCAGCAATATCCAACGCAATCACCGCGCCGCTACGGTCAAAATAGATTATTGCCTGTGAAACTCTCCAGAAGTTTAACGACGCTGGCCGTTGCCGCTATCGCGGTCCTCGGAGCAGCCTTCGTCGGCTCCACGCCGATCCTGAATGCAGAATCGGGTGTTTCTGTAACCGACGCGTCGCTGGTGCACACGGCTGCGTACACGATGTTTGCACCGATCTGTACGGTACTCGACGCGCTGACGTTGCTGTCGCTTCACCAACACATCGCCATCCTCCTCACTGTCTTTATTCTCGTGATTGCATGGCGCGTCACCCGTGCGATTGGACGCGGGACGTCCGTACTGCGCGAGCTTGGAGCCTTCGCGGCAACTCTCGCGGGGATTGTCATCGTGTATGGGGGTGGCGCTGTTCTGCCAAGGCCCATGGCCGGCATCATGATGCATGACCCGGACAAAATCGTAATCGACTTTCACAGCCATACGAACGCGTCGTGGGACGGCGCAAACTGGCTCACTCCGGAGCGCAACCGCGCCTGGCACGATGCGGCCGGTTTCGATGTCGCGTACATAAGTGATCACAAGAGCCTCGTCGGAGCGAACGCAGGTGTCGCTGGAAACCCTTCGCGTGCGGGCGATGCAACAGTGCTCCTGCCAGCACTCGAGGCGCGGGATCAGTATGAACACATCGTTGCCATTGGCATCGACTCGACTTTCGCATTCGATCCCAAGGGAGATTGGCACGATCCGGCGCGCGACACCACAGTCGCAGTGTCCGGTTCAGTCCCCATGCTGATCCTCACGATTCCGGGGAACCTCACCAAGCTGCCCGACAACGAATTGCATGGTTTCGCGCGGCTGTACGCAGTTGAGCTCAGCGACGGCGCACCCAAGGGCATCGGGATGATTCAGAGAACGCGCGCCAGCATAATCGCGTTCGCAGATACGCTGAACCTTGCCGTTGTTGCCGGGTCCGACAACCACGGCTGGGGTAGTACCGCTGTAGGGTGGAGTATCATGCAACTCCCTGGGTGGCGCAACATGAACCCGGCACAACTGGATTCCGCGATTCAGCGCGACATCAGAATCAAGCGCCGGCACGCGGTGCAGGTTTACATCCGCGACACGCCGGATCCCGGTTCGTCGATGTTTGCAACAGTCTTCACGGCGCCGTTGGTTATCTGGCGCGTACTCGTCGATCTGGGCTGGCCAGAGCGGATCTCCTGGCTGGGCTGGATCGCACTCATCGCCTCGATCGCAACGATGCTGAGCTCACGGGCAGCCCGCGAAACTATCCCGCCAGCCGCGCGAAGGAAATCAGTGAAAGTCTGAACCGTATCACGAGCGTCGGATTGATCGAGCTCGCCGAGCGATGTCAGGATCTGGCGTCGCATCGTCATAGCGATGGGCGAGACAACGAGCAGTGCGTTGAATCTTGAATCGTACCGAACACCAAGCCCTTCGATCAGCGCTGCCGTTCGCGCGAAGTACACCATGTCAGGTGGGAGTATGACGGGGAAGTCGTACATCGTTTCCAGCACCTGATCAGCCAGCAACTCTCGCTCAACGAATTCGATCCTCTCCTGCGTCGTTGTTCGTTCAAATGCGACGCTCAGGAGCGTCTCGACGAGACGCAGCATCACGTGACGTTCCACTCCCGGCTGTACCACTCCAAGAGAATAGAATCCGTCCACAACTGCATTGCTGTCTTTCTTGATCGCCGCGAACACTGTGCGTACCAGCGCCAGTCGCGTCGCACGTGGCACGTCCACGACGAGTCCGAAATCGAGAAGCACCACTCGACCGTCGTCGCCCCATAGCAGGTTGCCGGGATGCGGATCCGCGTGAAAGAAGCCGTCCACCAGCATCATCTGCACGTACAGTTCCATCACGGTTCGCACCAGGTAGCCGGTGTCCACCGTTCCGCTTGCGATAAGAGGGGCGAGCGCATCGATCCGTGTTCCTGGCATGTACTCCAGCACCAGTGCTCGGCGGCGCGTCATCTCCGCGAACACTATCGGAACCGCGACTTTGGGATTGAAAGCGAAGTTGGTGCGAATGCGTTCTGCGTATTCGCCTTCCTTGCGGAAATCCATCTCGTCGCCGATCCTGCGCGCAAACTCGCCGAGTATCGCACGCAGTCCAAGCACGTGTGGATTCGGGAAGAAACGCTCGGCCCAACTCAGCATCAGCGCGGATGCCTTCACGTCGGCCGCGACCGTATGCTCGATGTTCGGTCGCAATACTTTCACGACCACGTCGACACCCAGATATCGCGCGCGATGCACCTGGCCGAGCGATGCGGAGGCAAGCGGGACGCGCGACCAATCTGTGAACAGCTCATGCACGGGCTGTCCGTATTCCTCCTCGATGACACGTTCGATCTGGTCAACGGAGACCGGTGGCACGCGATCCGTCAGAGAACTGATCGCAGTCAGGTACGGCTCGGGAAGGAGGTCGGCGCGACCGGCGAACACCTGCGCGATCTTGATGAAACTCGGACCGAGTATCGCAATGGTCGCGACGAGATGCTCGGCTCGACGGGCATGGAATGCAACCGAGCGTTTCGCCGGCCGGCCGATCACGATCCAGCGACGCACATCGCGCCGGAACGAGAGGATAAATGGAAGCACGCGCGAAAGCACGTACAGCGTGCGCATAATGGGCTACGTCTCGAGGATCATCGATGTACCGTCCAGCACTCCATGCAAGTTAGCGAAGTGCATGGGGCGGCACTGAGCGATTCCGCGTCGATAGCAATAGCTAGAAGACCAGGGCGCCGGCGCTGAAGGCCACTCGCGGATCCAGTTTGAGCGAATCGGGCTCGGTACCTTCGACGAAGTATTCGGTGTATCGCTTATCGGGCGGAGTCAGCGCGGTCGCCATCTGTCCGGTGGAACGATCGAATTCTGCGCTGATCACGCCGATCGGTGGCGCCCATGACGCATCGCGTGTGCCGCGCGCATTGAGATATTGTCGAACCATGCGTCCCCACACGGGCGCTGCATAGGAACCGCCGGCAGCGCCGCTGCCCATGGGAGTGGGCCTGTCGAAACCCATCCACACACCTGCAACAAGGCCCGGTGTGACACCTATGAACCACGCATCGGTGTTGTTGTTGGTCGTACCGGTCTTTCCCGCAACAGGAACGCTGGCTGGAATGTATTTGCGCACGGACGCCGCAGTGCCACGATCAACGACGTCGCGCATCATGTCGCGTGTGACGAATGTTACGCGAGGGTCCAACGCTGGCGGAAGTGCGTGTACAGGCTGAGTGAACACGATCTTGCCGGCAGGGTCCTGAATACGGTAGATGAACCGTGGCGTCACCGGCGTTCCCAGGTTTGCAAATGTCGTGTACGCACTCACGAGGTTGAGCGGTTGTACCGTCGATGCACCAATCGCGCTCGCAGGAACAGGGGCTATTGGAGACGTGATGCCCATTCGCCGCGCGGTTGCTATGACACTGTCCATGCCGAGTTGCTGGCCCAACTCGACAGCGACGATATTGCGTGATTTCGCAAGTGCCTCGCGCATCGTGATCATACCCAGATAGCGATGATCGTCGTCGTCCGGACGGTAGTACGAGCCGTTGGGTAGGAGAATCCTGATCGCGGTATCCGCAACCCGTGTTGTAGGTGCCATGCTGTCGGCAACGGCGGTCGCGTATACGATCGGCTTGAAGGAAGAACCAGGCTGCCGCATCCCGTCGATCGCGCGGTCGTAGGAGCTGCGCGAATAATCCCGACCGCCCACCAGAGCGCGTACATCGCCCGTATTGGGGTCCATCGCAACGACAGCGCCTTGCAGGTAACCGCTACCCGACGCGATCGTCGGATGACGATATCCCGCTGCTGATTCAATAGCGTCTGCCTGTGCGCGGAGCGCATCTGTCGCAGCGGTCTGAAGAAGCGGATCGAGACCCGTGTATATCTTGTAGCCGCCAGACATGACCGGGACGCCCGCGCGAGTCGCCTGAATGCGAACTACGTCCACGTAATAACGTGCGGGCGCTGGCATTCCCCAATCCGGCGCCGTGACGAGTGGTGAATCCTGTGCAGCGCGCGCGTCCGCTTGTGTGATGTAACGCTGCTGCGCCATGAGTGCGAGCACTGTGTTACGCCGCTCACGAGTGCGAGGGGCATGCAGCACCGGATCGTAGATCGCGGGTCCCTTCGGCATCGCGGCAAGCGTTGCTGCTTCGGCGAGCGTCAGGTTCGCAGCAGATTTACCGAAGTAGTGTCGTGCGGCGCTCTCGATACCGTAATAACCATGACCGAACGAGATATCGTTCAGGTAACCTTCGAGGATCTGTTCCTTGTTGTAGTGCTTCTCCATTTCGCGAGCGGCCTGCTGCTCGCGAAGTTTGCGACTGATGCTTTGATCGTTCCGGTTGACGACGTCCGGGTGCATGTTGCCGACAAGCTGCTGAGTGATCGTGCTTGCACCACGCCGATCGCCCATGATGTCGTCCTTGATCGCACCGGCAATTCCGATCAGGTCAACACCGTTGTGCTGGTAGAAGCGCTGATCCTCCACCGCCACGAAGGCCTGGCCGACGTATTTGGGAAGCGTTCTGATCGAAATGCTCGTCCGCAGCTCTCGGCCGATCTCACCGATCAGCGAACCGTCGTTGGCAAAGACAACCGAAGACTGCGGGAGCGCGTTGATCCGCCATGGTTCACCGGTGGATGCCTGGGCACCGACCGTGCCCACGGGCGTCAGAAGCACCAGCATGGCACTGATTCGGACGATCCGTCCGGCGGCTTTGATCATGGTTTCAAGATAACCCTGCGGGTTGGAGAAGTTTCCGCTATGTGCTTGCAGCATGGCGTGTTAGCTTAATACCCATGGGCACCAATACAATCCCGCCAGAGATCGTTGGTAGCGCTCTCGTGGCAATTCGACGACTCGTTCGAACGCTTCGAACGACAGCCGTATCCGTCGAGCGCGAAACGGGTCTGAGTACTGCACAAACGTTTGTTTTACAGCTTCTTCTCGTCACCCCCGCCGAGTCGATGAACGAGCTCGCCGAGCGAACGTCGACGGATCAGAGCTCTGTTTCTGTAGTCGTCAGCCGACTCGAAGCGAAGGGATTGGTCGCTCGTCAGCCGTCGCCTGCTGACGCACGGCGAACCCAGGTCGTCATCACCAATGACGGAATTGCGCTGATGCGTAGCAAACCGTCTACAGTCCAGGAACGACTCACGCACGCACTGGCTTGCCTGCCGCCAGATTCACTGCAACTCCTGGCAACCGAACTGAACAACCTTGTCGCCCTCCTTGGCGCAGGGGAAGAACCAGCCACCCTGATCTTTGAAGATGACGCGCCAGGCACCAACTGAAACAGTCGAAACACCTCCGTTCTACGATGTCGAACAACGTCGCACGGTCGTCATATCAGGTCTCGCAATAGCCATTGGCGTCGGCGCGGTTGGAATCGCACAGTTGCTCATCTCGGCGATCAGATTCGTAACGAACGTCGCGTTCTACGGGACCTTCAGCATCGCCAACAACTCGCCGGCCGGCAATCACCTTGGAATCTGGGTGGTGGTGATGCCTGTCATCGGCGGCGTGATCGTCGGTTTCATGGCGCGGTACGGTTCGGGCGCAATTCGCGGACACGGCATTCCGGAGGCGATGGAACAGATCCTCACCAACGATAGCAATATCTCGCCGAAGATCACGGTGCTCAAGCCGCTATCTGCAGCGATCGCCATCGGTAGCGGTGGCCCGTTCGGCGCTGAGGGTCCGATCATCGCGACCGGCGGAGCACTCGGCTCGCTCGTGGGCCAGGTCCTGCATACCACGCCAGATGAAAGAAAGACACTGCTCGCAGCCGGTGCTGCCGCCGGAATGGCCGCGATCTTCGGAACGCCCGTCGCCGCAGTTCTACTCGCGATCGAATTGCTGCTGTTCGAATATCGCCCGCGCTCTCTCATTCCTGTCGCATTCGCATCCGCGACGGCGACAGGCATTCGCATGGTGTTTGAGGGCTCTGCAGGTGTATTCCAGATGCCGTCGTTGTCGCAGCCGAGTGGTGAAGCTCTTGTAACGTACATGGTACTTGGTGCGATTGTCGGTGTCGCAGCAGTGCTGGTCACGAAGTCACTGTACTATATCGAAGAAGGTTTCGAGAAGTTGCCCGTGCACTGGATGTGGTTTCCAGCAATCGGAGCTGTCGTTGTGGGTGTGATTGGATATTTCGAACCGCGCACGCTCGGCGTTGGTTATGACAACATCTCGAATATCCTGGCTGGAAACTTTACTAATACGGTATTACTCGCTCTGGTGGTCCTCAAATTCGTGTCATGGTCGATTGCACTGGGGAGCGGAACGTCGGGCGGTACACTCGCGCCGTTGTTCACGATCGGTGGTGGCCTTGGCGCACTGCTGGGGATTCTCTGCGTTCACTGGTTCCCGGGTCTGGGGATCGATCCGCGGATCGCCGCGCTGGTTGGAATGGCTGCGATATTCGCAGGCGCATCGCGAGCCCTGCTGACGTCGGTCG